>JAOPYO010000170.1 GCA_025964575.1 Actinomycetes bacterium | reverse complement strand
CCGCTCATCGCCACGACACCGGGGTGTAGCCGGGCTCACGGTCTTCGAACACGGCGGCGAGCTGCCGGGCCTGGGCGTACAGCGCCTGACGCCATGGGACGCGGCGCCCCTCGGCCGGGTGGTGGACGAGGGTGAGCATGCGCTTCTCGTACGCGGCGAGGAACCGGCGCCGGGCGGGTTCGTCGAGCCGGCAGCCCGCCTCGTCAGTGGTGGTGAAGTCCGCAGGCGTCATCTGCCCGGTCCGCACCAGCCGTACGACGACCGCGTCGGCGATCACCGGCCGTACCTCCTCGATCAGGTCCAGCGCGAGCGACGGACGGTCGTTGCGTGGGGTGTGCAGCACGCCGAGATGCGGGTCGAGGCCGGCGAGCTCGCAGGCGCTGACGGCCTCCGCCAGCAGCAGGGTGTAGGCGAATGAGAGCATCGCGTTGACCGGGTCGGGCGGCGGCCGCCGCTGCCGGGAGGTGAAACCCCATTCCGGGCCGAGCGTCAGGGCGAGCCCCGCGAAGTAGTCGCGGGTCGCCGTACCCTCGTGGCCCAGCAGCACCATCGCCGAGTCCGCGTCCAGAGCGGAGAGCCGGGCCGCCGAGAGACGGTCGGAGTGCTCGGCGATGTCGGGGTGGTCCTGGGAGCGGGCCGCGCGTAGCAGCCCGGACCGCATGTTCGCGATCTTCCCCGCGACGATCGGCCGCGCGACACGCAGGGCCGCACCCGGATCGCTGACCACCGCGTACTGCCAGAGCCGACGGGTCGCGTCACCGCCGGTCAGCGGAGCCAGCCTGGCCGCGTACCGGCCGTCGTCGTGCAACCACACCAGGTCCAGCCGCTGCTCGGCGAAACGGTGCAGCAGCGTGGACGTCACGCCGACCCTCCCCTGGCAGACCACCTGGCGGACCCGGTTGAGATGGATGTTGGCCAGTAGTTCCTCACCGGCCTCGACCCTGAGCCGGTCACCCTGCACCCGCAGCAACGCACCCTCGGTGGCCACGTACACGGTGGTCCGCTGCGGATGCGAGAGGGGATCTGTGCCGGCCCCGGTGGTCGCGGTGACCGTCTGCCCGAGGAACGGCACGCCATCGTCGAAGGCCACCGCCCGGCTGTCCTCGATGTTGAGCTCCAGCCGCAGCTTCCTCGCCTCCACCGTGGCCAGCTCCAGGGCGCGTTCCGCCGTGGGCCGATCCGGCGCGGGAATCGCGATGTCGTCGGAGTAGCGGAGGACCTGGTGGCCGAGGGCCATCAGTGCCCGGTCGAAGGCGTCCAGGTAGAGGTTGGCGAGCAACGGGGACAGCGAACTGCCCTGATGCAGACCGGAGCCACACGCTTTACCCTCCCCACGACCGGCCGGGTGATCAACCTTTCCACCAGGCCGATCAGCTCGACATCCGGGACCAGCTCGCGGAGCCGCTCCAGCACCGGCCAACGGGGGATCGACGGGAAGCAGTCGTCCACGTCGGTCCGGGCCACCCAGGCCGCTCCCGCGTCGCGGGCCGCCGTCAACGCCCGGATGGCGTCCTTCACCCCGAGTCCCCTCCGGAACGCGAAACTCCACGGCGACAGCACCGGATCGACCAGCGGGTCCAGAACCGCCAGCACGGCGCGCTCGACGATCCGGTCCGGTACAGCACCGATCGCCAGCTCGCGGACGCCACCGGACGGCTTCGGAACGGTGATACCGGTCATCGGGCGGGGCTTGTAACCTCCCGCCGCGACCTGCTCGGCCAGATCAGCGAGGTTGCGCAGCGCACGGTTCTCGAATGCCACGATCGCCGACCCCGGCTCACCATCCGCATAGGCCGCCTCCCGCACGTCCTCCCAGGCGGCCAGCAGAGCCAGCTCACGACAGACCCGAGCCAGCAGATCACCCACGGCATTCCCCTCCTTCGCACCCGCAGGCCGCGAGCCCTGAAATCAAGCCATCACCAACGCCCTCTCGATCGGGCTGACCTTTGGAACGAGAAGGGCCCGAAGGGCTGGGACTGCAAGGCCTTTTCAATGCCCTCTGAGTCGGGCTGGTCTTTGGAACCCTGTGCCGTTTTCGGGGGGTCTGACCTGCGGCGATGAAGATCATCGCGCGCACCTCCCCTGTAAAGCGACTGGTTGACAGATAGTCGATCTTCGTGGGCTTCCGATCATGGTGCTGAGCTGCGTCGATGCTCCCGCGCGCACCTCCCCTGACTGAGGCCCGTCAGAGCGTGACCGGTTTCGTGATTGCTGTCCTGGTTGTGCGTTCCGGTAGCTACCGTAGCGGCAGGGGTCATCGTCACGCTGGAGGTTCAGCAGATATGCCGAGGCAGTGGACGCTGGAGCTGGCGGCGGAGCCGGAGCGGCCGATGGGGTGGCGGTTCGACGTGCTGCACGCGATCGCCTGCTCGGTCTTCGAGCAACCGGACGGCAGGCACGACTCTAACGACAAGGCCTTCGCCGTGCGGACCGGCCGGCACAGCACACGGACGATCGTGCTGACGTGGCTGGACGACCGGAACGTCCCCGTCGCGGGACCGCCGGAGCTGATCCTGGTCGGGAACGAGAAGATCCCGCTGGCCGGGGTCCAGGAGACGGCGTACGGCTACGACGAGATCGAGGCCGGCCCGATCACGACAGAACTGGGCTTCACGGTGTCGACACCCGCGCTGTTCAAGCACCACGGGAACAACTACCCACTGCCCGACCCGTACGTCACCTTCGCGAGCCTGGCCCGCCGCTACCGGACCTACCGGCCCGAGACCGGGCCGGACGACGACCTGATCAGGGAGCTGGGCCGGGCCGTCATGGTCGCAGGGCACCGGATCAAGACCGAGCGGTTCTCCTGGCACGGCCGCACCGACTCCGGATTCACCGGCGAGGTCGAGTTCACGCTCGGTGCCACAGCGGGCCACCAGGCCCGCGAGGCCTTCGGCAGGCTCGGCACGTTCGCCGGGATAGCGGGCATGGGACGCGGCACCACCCATGGCCTCGGCGCCACCACCGTGACCACCCCGCCCGGCGCCCCGAAACATGGCCACCAGCGATCGAGCCGCAGGTAACCGCCTGCTCAGCTGTGCCCTCTAAGTCGCTGGCCTTGGTGGCTACCACAACGGCAGTCACCGAGGGGCCTCGAAGCGGGAGTACGAGCGGGAGGCAGGGTCGAAGCGCATGGGCGTCCATCCGCCGTCGTGCAGGAATCGGCCGAGGGCGACCGGGATGGCGGCGGGGACCTTGAGGTAGAGCAGGCCGGGAGCCGCGGGCAGGCGTTTGGCGACAGCGACGAGAGCCGACACCGTCGATTCCCACTCCTCCGTGGTGGGACCGAGTTCCCGGGTGGGTGAATCCGGTGCCCCGGCGGGTGCGGGCAGCGCGGCGAAGACGACTGCCATGGCCCCCTCGCCGAGCGCCGAGGCGAGCACCGGGACGGTGAATCCCGCGTCGTCGACTGCGCTGTTGAGTGTGACCGCCAGGCTCATCGGAGTGCCGGACAGGTCGCTGACCGCACCGCCCGCCTCGGCGGGGATGATCGGGACAGGTCCGGTGAAGGCGTCGTTCTCGCGGCGATACAGAGCCAGTTCCAGCGTACGGGGCGGTGTTCTGAGAGCCGCGCCGAGCCGTACGGCCCGGAGGTGCGACACGGCGTCGCCGTCACGCATGTCGGCGTACAGGTCGACCCGGCGCGAGGCCTGGTTGAGCCAGCGGCCGACGTGGAACCCGACCTGCGGCCGCCCTTGGTACAGCAGCCCGACCGTGGTGGCCTCCCCCTCCACATGGGTGAGGGTACGGATACCGGCCAGCAGGCTTTTGCGCAGCTGGAGAAGGTCGCTCCGCTTCTCGACGGGCACCTGGAGTGCGGTCTGCGCGGTGAAGACACCGGCACCGAAGCGCAGGAACGCCTCCGCTTCATCCTGGTAGCGTTCCACGAACCCGGCGCCGTCGGTCGCGGCGAGGGCGATCCCGACCCCGGTGCGGATGGTGGCCAGCAACCAGGCGCCGCCACCGGAGAGCAGCAGCCCGGCGATCAGGAATCCCGCCAGGTATCCCCAGCGGAGCGAACCCCCCTTCACCTGGCCATCGATGACCATGCTGACGGCACCGGAGAACACGGCGGTGCCGAGTGAGAGCAGCATGGCCCCGCCGAGCTGGCGTAGCCGGCGTCGCCGTTTGGCCGAGAGAGTCATCGCCGTGAGCCTCCAAGAAGCGGTTCTATGGCCTCTGATCGAGGCCGAAGGTCGCAGGCGATGCCCTGGCTACCGGGCAGGCCGACATCAGTGTCCCGCGCGGGCTCGGACGAAGGTGACGGGCCGGTCTCCGTTCACCTCGAGCAGCTCCCACTCCTGGTCGGCGGCGCCCGCCGGGACGGGTCCCGCCTGGAGGTCACCGGGGCCCCACAGCCGCAGACCGGTGCGGATCGTGACCGTCACGGTCTCGCCGGAGGACGCGTCCAGGTGCAACACCCCGCAGTACACGGCGTCGTCATCGAAGCGAAGCCGAGCGCACCAGCGGCCGGTCCAGGCCCACAGATGGCTCGCGCCGACAGGCGCGGTCTCCGGCGCGGGTCCGAGGTGGGCTCCGTCGAGGTCGGTCCAGGCACAGGTGGCACCGGCCAACAGAGTGCGGGCGTCCGCCCAGGTGAGGCGACCATGGGCGCGCAGCGTCGCGGTCGTCACAAGGCGGCCTTTCCTGCTGTGGCATGAGCGGAGACATGAGCGGCGAACTCCTCCACCGCGGCGAGACGCTCGCTTTCGGCGGCGGAGTCGGTACGGCGCAGGCCGCCCAGTCCCCGGGTGGTCGATCCTCCGACGGCGAGAAACCCGTCGTGCAGGTCGGCGACGGCCAGGCGGAGCAGGGCCGACGCGGCGGGTGCCAGCGGGCCGCCGACCGTGACCTCAAGGGTGCATCGGCCGGACTCCACGATCTCCTCGGCGTACAACTGCTTGTCGCGGGCTCCCCCGGTGACCCGATCGAGCGCCACATGCTGGCGTACGACGACCCGGGCGTCGGTGAAGATCGAGTCGGTGAACAGCAGCCTGGACCGCTGTCCCACCGACTCCTCGTCGCCGCCGGTCCACCCGAACGTCTCACAGACCAGACAGGTGCGGCAGCACTCGTACGGCTGGCAGACCGGCACGCCCAGGGACCTCAAGATGTACTCGCATCGCGACCGCAGCACACCCTTCCAGGTCGAACCTGGGATGCAGGGCTTCCCCGCCCGGCGTACCAGCAATGCGGGCGCGCTCGCCCGGCCCTCCCCCTCGTCACTGGTCTCGTCGCGGCCCCCGGTGCCGACGCGCAGACCGTCGACGACGTCCCACTCCCAGCGGAGCACCTCCGCGGACGGCTCGACGACGGGCAGGTCCACCGGCTCGGTGACCTCATCGGCGAACAGCGCGGGACCACCGCCGGTCAGCCAGTCGCGAAGACCCGGGGCCGTGGACAGGTCGATGGTACGGCCGCGTACCTGGGTGAGCCGGGCCTGGCCGCGCCCGACGGAACGGCCCCCGCCGATGAAGGGACGCCAGGCGGCCAGGACCGCGAGCAGCTCATCGAGCAGCCCGGGATCGTCCAGACGCAGATAGCCGGTGACACGGGAGCCCTCGGGCAACAGTTCGCCCCGCCAGAGCAGGTGCGTCCGAGGGGCACCGCGTTCCCGGTCGATGACAGTACGGCTCGTAGCGATCGGCTCGGCGGCGGACACGCGGGTCCCGAGGAAGCGCACCGGTGAGGCGGTGGCGGTCGTCTCGCCCGCGTTCTGACGGACCTCCCCGAAGAGCGCGGCCGGGTCCGGGGCGCAGGAGCGCAGGGATCCGGCGAGCGAGGTGGCCGGCACGTGCAACCGGCCCTGGCCGTCGCGGGCCAACGGCAGATCGACCCCGATATCGCGGTCCGTGAGGGACTCGGGCGCCGTGACCCCTCCGGGCGTGATCAACTCAAGGTCGAGGCGGAGCAGCGTGAAGATCATCGGGCGGCCTCCCGGACGCGGATCTCCAAAGCCTCGATGACCTGCTGGATCCCCTCCGGAGGCACCCGGGTGAGCAGCAGTTCGAGGCGGCGCCGGAACAGCTCGTCATGCAGGGCCCGCTCCAGTTGCGGGCGCTCCAGCAGGTAGGGGGGCGGTCGCCGGTCGCCCTCGAACCCGGCCAGGAAGCGCCGTAGTTCCTTGAGCAGCCATCTGCCCTGACCACTGTCGAACAGGGTTGCGGACAGGTCCGCGGCCATCCCGGTGGACGGGACCTGACGCTCGGCGCGGGCCTCGGCGGGTGGTCGCCAAGGCGCGGTGGCGAGCTCAGCCCACCCGTACCCCTCGGCGCGGCGCAGCCCGAGGCCATGGGCGAGCAGCGCCGCGACGCCCTCAGGCTCGGCGGTTCCCCCGTTCAGGCCGAGTTCGAACACCGACCCGGCGCTGACGGCCAGTTCCTCCGGTTTGGGGAGGTTGCTGGCGGCGTGCCAGCCACCGACGGACGTCGTACGGGTCCAGGCCCTTCCGCACCTCACGGAGACGCCGAGCAGCCGTGAGAGCAGCTCCTCGTCGGGACGGGTGGCCGGGCGCCCTGCGGCATCGACCAACAGCGCCGGGGAGGCCAGCCGCAGGACGACCCGGTCCGTGACCGGTTCCGTCCGAGGGGTTGAGAAGGAGTCCGCCGTGTAGTCGCCACCGCCTCCGGTGCTGCGGCGCCCGCCGAGATAGAGCCTGCGCGGCTCGGCCAGCCAGTCCGGCAGGGGTCCCCGAGCCGAGCTCAGCCGTCCCGTGAACGTGACGGGACGGCCCACGGCGTCCCGGGGACGCAGCGAGCGGCGGGTGTAGAGCAGCTCATCCTGCGCCGTTTCCCCCTCGGTGAGCGCAACGCGGGTGTCCTCGGTGAGCAGTCCGGCGACGGACTCGACCTCACCGCGCCCCCGTTCCAGTACCCCCTCGCATTCTGGGCAGCGGGTCGCCGGGGGATCGATGAAGGCCTCGTCGATCACCACGTCCGGGCAGCCGGGAGCACTCGGATACTTACACCGCCGCACCGACAGCGGCGTGATGTACGAGCCGGGACGCAGCAGCGGGCCGAACCGGACCCCACCCTCGAACAGCTCGGTGAAGTCGGCTCGCCGGTGCGCCGGGATGACCGCCCGGCCCCGGCTCACCGGATCGGGCTCGCCGAGCTCGGCGAGCCACGCACCCGCGAGCGCCCCGCGCAGCACGGAGCCGGGAATGTGCAGATGGGTCAGCTGGAGGGCCTCGGCTGTCGGCCTGCTGCCGAGCGCGAGAACCTGCCGAGCGGTCACGGTGACCTGCAACGCCGTACTCATCCGCCACTCCGAAGGGTTTCGAGTTCGGCGAGGAGCTGGTCGTCGATGCCCGGTTCCGCCGGGCTCAGGGTGACCCAGCCGAGCCCTCGGCGGCGGTCCGCGCCCAGGGCGTGCACCGCTGCCGCCGAAGCGGCCAGCACCACCTGGTGCACACGCTGGTCCTGCAGGGCCAGCGGCACCCGGCGGGTGATCTCGAAGGTGGCCGTGTCGGCCCAGACCTCCTCGCCGAAGAGCAGATGATTGCGGCGGGCCGTGCCGGTCGCGTGGTCGATGGACACCCTGGCCCGGGTCGTGATCGGCGGCTCCTCGCCGAACTCCGCGCCCGTCCAGTGCCAGGGCGAGGACTGTGCTCGCGCCTGCACGCGGGGCTTCCCCCCGAACACCTCGTCGACCAGCCCCGGGCGCCCGGGCAGGAGCTGCCGGGCCGCCGCCCGCATCACGCCCTTCAGCGAGGAGGCAGGGAGCAGATCGTCGGGGTCGATCGTGATGTCCAGCCCCGCGCGGGCACTGCCGGTCGCCACCCGGAACGGCCCATGAAAGGTGATCGTCACCCTCACCGCCACCACCTCACGATGCGTAGCGCGTGGGCCAGCGCGATGCCGGGTTCTTCGCCGTCCGGTTTCGGCAGGAACGGTGTGACGGCGTCCACTCTGCCGAGCCGTTCCGCGAGATCGAATGCCCTGGCGGGGCCCTGGCGCCCGACCAGCACCTCGGCCAGCCGGACCCGTCCGGACTGAGGGACCGCCCGGAGCAGGTCGAGGTCCTCGGCCGCGCTCTCCACCGTGTCCAGCCGCAGCCCCGGCATGCGTGTCCCGTCGACACCGTCCACGGTGACATCGTGCAGCTGTACCGAGGCGGCCGTTCCGGCGACGGCGCGCTTGGCGCGTTTGAGCCCCGCCGTCGCTTCCTCGACCACCAGGTAGAAGGGATGCCTGGCATGGGCGATGACGATCCCGGCCGAGACCGTGGGTGCCGGGATGCCCAGGTCCCGCGCGGTACCGGCCAGCCGGGTGCACAGATCGGCGAGGAAGGTCCTGGTGAAGGTCCAGGCGCGGTCCGCCGGGAGAGTGACGAGAATGTCGTCGCCGCCGACCACATGCGGGATCACGCACATGCGGCCGTCGTGGGTCGCCCGTTGGGCGGCGTGAGTGAGAGCGGCGCGGGTGTGTTCGCTGAGTGCCTTCGAGGCGCCCGCACGGGTCGGCGATCCAGCCGGCAGATCGAGCCGGGCCACCCGGTCGAAGAAATCGCCGATCCCGTTGCCGTCGGCATAGACGGTGGCCAGGTGGTTGCGGTCGGTGTCGGCGGCTCCGAGCAGAGCCAGAGCGGAGAACTCATCCGGGGGCCTGCCCTGGCCGACCGAGCCTGCCAGTTCGCGCTCGGCGCTCTCCCCCGCCCTGCGTGCCTCCCATGAGTGGCGCATCCGGCAGTCGGCGCAGGCGTCCTTCTCGTCGCCTTCACCCAGCCGGACGCGGGCCACCGCCGGAGCCGCCCGGCACAGGCGGCAGGGTGTGGCGAACGGGAACTCTCCGGTCGCGGGAAGGTCGAGGCGGACCTCATCGCGTTCCCGGCGCAGGCGCATCTCGGTGAGTGCCCCGAGGTAGTCGGGGGCGTCCGCGGACACCGCCTGGAACTGGGCGGCGGGGAGTCTGTCCCTCAGATGGGCCAGTACGTCGCCAATGACCGTGTCGGTCTGGGTGGCGTCGTCCACGATGAGGCTGACCACACCGGCCGAGTCTCCGGCCTCGGGGTTGACCCGTGCCCGTCCGGCGAGCACCGTTCTCAGGCTGTGTTCGGCCGTGGCCTCCGTGAGCTGGGCGCTGGCGCCCTGCATGTCGCGCAACCTCGGAGTACGGGCGAGGTACTGCTGGATCCGTACCGGCGCTATGTCCACGTACGTCAGGGCCGTCACCGTCCCCGCCGCTCGTCGGAGGACTTTCCGGGCTGCCCACCGGGCGGTCCCGTACGGCGGCGGGTGTCCTTGCGGAAGACCGGGAGCTCCTGGTCGGCGTCGGCGGCCTTGGGCAGCGGCAGCAGCGGGTCCGCCCCGTGCGCGTGCTGGAGACCGCGGGTCTGCTTCCAGAACTCGAATCCCGGCTCCAGATCGTCCTTCCTGAGCGGGCCGCCGGGGATGGGCCGCGCTGGCGGATACCAGACCTTGCCGGGGTCGACGTGGTCCAGGTGCAGCGCGGCGGCCAGTGCGGGCCAGGTCTCCCTGACCCCGTCGTCCACCGCCTCGGTGAACGCCTGGAGCGCGTTCTCCACCTCAAGGGCGGGCCGTCGCGCGCCCAGGTAGCGAGAGCGCGCGTCGTCCACCCGCAGCCCAGTGATCCGAGTCGTACAGGCTCCGAAACCGAACGGACGGCCTCCGCCTACCGCGATGCCGATGTCGGCTCCGCCATCGGCATGCGGCACCAGGCCGTCAAGCACCCGAGCCGGGCTCAGCGCGGCCAGCAGCCCGCCGATCTCCGCCTTGGTGAGCCCGTCGAAACGGACCGTGTAGGTGAACACGCTCTGCTGGAGTACGGCCTCGGCCGTGGCGGCCATCTCGCCGTCGAACGGACCGTCGGTGACCCGGAACAGCGGGCGGTCCTGGTGCCTGGCGGTCAGCCAGTACTGCTTGCGGCCGTTGAGGCGGCGCGGTTCTCCGTTGTCGGCCGCGGACCCCCACTCACGCAGCGGCCTGCCGGGGGCCGCCTTGCCGCCCTTGCCGGACTCCAGGTAGAACTGCCCGGCGCCGGGGCGGGGGGCTCCCAGTGGCGCCAGGTGAAAGGTCCTGGTCGGCGCGTCGCCCTGGGGCAACGCGTCGGAGAACCGCACATGCCCCCGGTACGACCGCTGCTCGGCGCGTCCATCCGTGCCCTCCGTGCCTTCCGCGTCCACCGAACCGAACACCCGGCAGGCGGGGCACAGGTCAGCCGGGTCCCGGCACGGCAGCAGCGCGGGCGGCACCCGCTCTCCGGCCGTGTCCCGGTCCCGTGTTCTGACGCGTACGCCCGGATGCCGCCAGATCGCCGACAACGCCAGTCCCGTGACCTCCGTGAACGTCATGTTCTTGCCGCTGACCGGCCGGCTCACCCGCTCGACCCGCGCCCACAGCACCTGGCCTTCGAACAGCCTCGGTCTCGCCTCGTGCCGCTTCCCGACCAGCCGCTTGCCGTTGGCGAACGGGTAGAACACTTCCGCCTCAACGGGCGCGTCCAGGCGAAGCGTCCTCTCAGTCCTCGCCCGCCGTACGTCGTCGGTTCCTTCCACCGAGGTCAGGTAGTCCGCCCACGCCCCATCGGTGACGGTGACCGTCGCTCCGGCGTCCCTGGACAACCGTCCGACCGCGCAGAAGTACGACTTACGTTCCTTTCGGGCCTTGGCGTCGGTGACCAGGACAACCCAGTCGTCTCCGGCACGCACGGCACCAGCGTCGTTGGCCTCCAGCCGTTCCACCCCACCGCCGAAGCTGTGCTTCTGCCAGCGCAGCACCTCCACGGTGGCGCCCGTGACGACCTTGTCCGGACCGCCGAGAACTTCTGCCAGTTCGGGTGCGGGCACCCACACGACCGGATCGCACAGTTGAAGGCCGGTGGGACGGCCCGTACCGTCCGTCGAACCGACCCTGGTCAGCGTCCAGTCGGGGCTGTGCGCCACCGCCTGATCCCGGTAGCCGGGCACGAACCCGTCGTCGAACACCCGCAGGCAACCGCCTGCGATCATCTCGAACATCGACCGGGTCACCCCGGCCAGCGAGGACCCCGGGATGAACGGCACCCGCTGCCCGTTCGCCAGCTCACGTCTGGGGAACTCGCCTTGAGCGTCCTCCCGTGAGACTCCCCGCAGCAGCAAGGGCGCCAGGGTGGTCAGCCGCACCTCGATATCGCCGAGGTAGCGCCCCTCCCCCAGCCCGTCGTGGCCACCGGGCGCCCCCCGGAACCCCTCGCCCCGAGGCTCGGCGAACGGCACGAACGTGTACGGATTGACAAACAGATCCTCTGAGTTCCCCACTGCCCTCCCCGTCTCCGGCACCGTGCAGCTCCCCGCCTCCAGCACCGAACGGCACGGTAATAGCAGATGTCGCGAATAATCGGCCGTCTACCGAAATGAGGACCCAACTGGCCACTCGCGGCCAACACCGGGCGACCAGTGGAGGTCACCGGATAACCGATGACCTGGACCACCCTGACCCCGGAAGTCATCACCCCGCTCTTCAACGACCGAGCCAGCCCCCGGCCGAAGCGACCGAGCAGGACGGCACCGACGTCTCCGCATGCCCCGCTTTCATCGCGCTGGCCAAGGATGACCAGGTCCTCAAGGACCGGAAGCGAGAGACCACGTTGGACGCCTGGCCCCATCGGCCCTTCCCATGCTGAGCAGTCGTCGGCACCAGCGGTGGAGAACCGTTCGGCGACTGGAGGAACGTCGCCAGCTATACCGGCGAACAGTTCCGCAAGTTCCGGCGTCCCTGGAACATCCGGAAGTGGAGAGTCGCTACTTGGCACCACGCAATACCCCCGAATGGTCGGACGTGTTCTGGGGCGACGACGACCGGTTCCCGCTCGGCGCGCTGGAACTACCGGTCAACTACAAGGACGGGTACGCAGTCAACGCCGAGCACTGAGGTGAGCACTCCGCCGGGCCTCGCCGCTCTGACTGCGGCCGGTCGGGGACGCCACCGGCTGGCGGTTGCTGTCCTTCGCCTTCCTGGGCGCCTTCCTGGGCGCCTTCCTCCCCGACCCGGACGCCCCCTCGGTACGGCTCCGAGGCCCGTACGCTGCGCGTCTCCGACGAGGATGTCACCCGGCTCGCGGAAGCATGGATCCAGCGGCTCTCCGAGGAAAAATGGAAATGGTTCGCTGACGGCGAGCGCCCAGCGCCTTCCGCCTGACCAGGACGACCAAGGCGCCGACGCTGGCATGGGTGACCACTCCAACAGCGATCTGAACGTGGGCCACATACCGGCCGACAGATCCCGGCGCCCGCCACCCCCTGGTCCTGGGACCCACCCCACAAGGATTCCTGGGACCCAACCACAAGTGGGGAAAGATTAGGGCGGAATGGGCCGATATGGCGAACCGGGAGCGTACGGCACCTCATTCACCCGCGTGATTCGCCTTCGTGGGCAGGTCAGAGGGGTTGCTCTTCGGGGCTAACGTGGTGGCGTTTGCCACTGGGGGTGGTCCAGAGATAGTGACCAGGTTCGAACTGGTCGAGTCGCCAGCCTTCGGACTGCTTGAGCCGATGATGCCGTCTGCAGAGCGGAGCGATATTGCACCCGCAGGTGACCCCCTGGCCATGACCGTACGGGACCGTATGATCAAGGTCGCAGGCCCTGGCCGGGCGCCGGCATTGCGGGAAGACGCAGACGGGGTTGCGGGCTTCGATCTTGCGGCGGAGCGCGGGGCCGGGCCGGTAGCGGGTCTCGCCATGCTGGATGGGGCGTCCCTGGTCGTCGAGGACCGTGATGCACCAAGCCGTGCCGGGACCGGTCGCGTTGTCCGCGAGGATGCGTGCGACCTCGGCCAGCAGGGGGCCGTACCCGGGGATCTCGGCGGGATTCTGTGTGAGCCCGAGGTAGGTGGTGAGCGGAATCGTGAGGTTCACCGTCCCGACACGGGCTCCGGCGCGGGCTGCGATCTCCGCCTCACGGCGAGCGGGCAGGTCGTCGCCCTGCTCGTAGGGATCGCCGGCCAGGTCCTGCTCGGCTGTCTCGTACCAGGGCACGGGACCCGGTCCGTCACGCTCATCGAACTCGCCCGGATCGTACGAGTCGTGGTGCGGGTCCTGCCATAGATGTTCGTCGTCGCGGCCCTGGGGCGGTGCTGTGTCCTCGGCCGGTGAGCCAGTAGCCCCATAGCCGTCGCTGTGCGCGCTCCGATCGGCTCCACCCACCGGGGAGTCCTCATTGTGGCTCGGCGGGGTTTGCGGCAGGAGCTTGGTGGGCGGGTGCGCGGCCGACGGCCCGGGCTCGGTGTGGTCCGGCGGGGTCTGCGGCTCGTCGTCCCCGGGAGCGTGCATGCTGGTCGCGGGCGGCACGCCATCGTCGGCTGTGCCATGGGGCGGGAGGTCCTCCGGCTGACTGTGGGGCTGTAGTTCGGCGGGGAGCAGTCCGAGCATCATGGCCAGAAGCACGTCGGCGCGGATGGCGCCCAGGCGGCGGGTGTCACCGTCGGCCTTGAACGCTCGGGCGATGGCGTTGAGCCGGTTGGCGGCGGCGACCGCCTGGTCAGCGGGCAGATGACGCCCCGAGATGGTCGCGGTGCCGGACCCGTCGCGCTCCTCCTGGCAGTGCACGTCGCGTTGCGCTTCGGCGGCCTTGCGGCGTTTGTCCGCCGCGTCCGGGTCTGCCGCGATGATCGCGCGGGCGACCTTGGACCGCAACTGCGAGGTGGTCTGCGCAGGGGCGTCCTCGAGCACCCGCTCCTCCACCTGGGTGGCTACCTGCGCCGCGACCGCGGCGGTGCCCTGCGCGACAACCTTCGCCTTGGCTTGATCGATCAGCCCGGCCCGCAACGCCTCGAACGTGCCCGGAAGCCGCTCGGACAGAGCCAACGCCAGCTCCACCAGATACGCGGCACTGACGCCGGTCAAGGTGAGCGCCGCCGCCACCTCATCGACCAGGAACTCACCAGCGAACGACGAGCCGTTCGCGAGGCGTTCATGCGCCCCCGCCGGGCGGCGCCGCGCCAGCTCGGCGATGACCGCCAGCTCACCCGCCTGCGCCCACGAGGTCAGCCGCCGAAAAGCCTTCAACGCGTCGATCAGCTCACCATCGTCCATCGCGAACGGGATCAGTAAGTCCAAAGCGGCAGCCAACTCGCCACCCGGAGGAAGGGACAGCGCGTCCACGGGTGCCTCGTCCACGAAAGAGACAGTGCCGACAGCCCGCATCAACCCTCACCCCCAATCAATGACTCTACTCGAACAATAGTTCATAAAAATTCGAACGTCTACTACGCCGCAATGATCCTTTAAAATGAGGGTCAGGTCTTGTGAATCCGTTCGTTTCAGTGTTCAGCCGAGGCTGGACAGACTCAGGCTCAGACAGACTGAGTCGGTATTGCGCAAAGAGGCGGACGACGGAATGAGCGATGATTCCCAGGAGCGAGTCGGGCTGGTCTTTCGAACAAAGCTCAGCTACCTGTGGGAGTGCGACGATCTGTCGTTTCTATGCCCTCCGAGTCGGGCTGGTCTCTGACATGACCTGGTTGGGAGCTGATCCAGACGCTCCGTTTCCAAGCCTCCCGAGTCGGGCTGGTCTGGGGAACCCAGTGGCGCCCGGCCTGGGGTCGGGCACCGTCAGGACGTTTCTATGCCCTCCGAGTCGGGCTGGTCTTTAGAACAAAGGGAGCTGCTGGATCTCTCTGCTCCCTAAAATAGGGTTTCCTCGCCACCACCCGGCCACCTCAGAAGCGACAGGGGCCGGGCTGCCACCCCACTCAGCGATGAATCGGGATGTCCACCCCGCATGCCAAGGATCCGACCCGGTCGCCCTACGCCCTCCCAAT
>JAOPYO010000133.1 GCA_025964575.1 Actinomycetes bacterium | reverse complement strand
GGCTTGGCGCGGAAGTTCTGGATGATCACTTCCTGGATGGCGCCGTACTCACGCATCGTCTTGCGGATCGCGAACAGCGCGTCGGCCCGCTCCTCGAAGGTCTCCCCGATGCCGATGAGGATGCCGGTGGTGAAGGGGACGTTGGTGCGGCCCGCCTCCTCCAGCACCCGGAGGCGTACGGCCGGGTCCTTGTCGGGCGAGCCGAAGTGCGGACCGCCCTTCTCGCTGAACAGCCGGGTCGCGGTGGTCTCCAGCATCATCCCCATCGAGGGGGCGACCGGCTTGAGCCGCTGGAAGTCCTGCCAGCTCATGACGCCGGGGTTGAGGTGCGGTAGCAGGCCGGTCTCCTCCAGCACCCGGATCGCCATCGCGCGGACGTAGGAGAGTGTGTCGTCGTATCCGTGCGCGTCGAGCCACTCGCGGGCCGGCTTCCAGCGGTCCTCGGGGCGGTCGCCCAGGGTGAACAGGGCCTCTTTACAGCCCATCGCGGCCCCTTGACGGGCGATCTCGAGGACCTCGTCGGGGCTTAGAAACGGCGACTCGAGCTTGTGCGGCACGGTGGCGAACGTGCAGTAGCCGCAGCGATCCCGGCACAGCCGGGTGAGCGGGATGAAGACCTTGCGGCTGTAGGTGATGATCCCGGGCCGGCCGACGGCTTCGAGCCCGGCGTCCCGAGTGCGCGCGGCATAGGTCAGCAGGTCGTCCAGCTGCGCGCCGCGGGCATGCAACAGTGTCGTGGCCTCGGTAAGGTCGAGCGTCTTGCCATCGCGAGCACGGGCCAGCGCCCGGCGCAGCGCGGACTCGGTCACCGTGCTCGTAGGCGCAGGTTCAAACCGCGCGGACTCCGCCTCGTGCTGCTCGTGGCTTGCTGCCTCGTCTTGCTCGGGGTTCGCTGCCCTGTTCCGCTCGCCCCGCTCGGGCGTCACACCATGGTCCATATCCGAACTGTATGCCAAGCGTCATATTGGGTCGCAGGGGACCTCCGCGCCGAGTGACACGGACTCCTCCAGCGGCCTCACGCTTCGCACCATATGTCGCTTCGGCTCGCGATTGACCTGGCAGGGGCCGGTCTTTCTGGGGCGCTGCTGACCTCGCCAGGCGATAGTGCAGCTTTGCTGAACTGTTCCAGGGAGAAACAATCGCTGGACCTGAACAGTCGGGCGGCGCAGACTAGAGGTGTTCCACCCCGCGGGAGTCCCGGGCCACGGCCATGGCCCAGCAAATCTTTATGCGAAGGACACCTCCCATGCTGGTCATGCTCGCCATCTTCGTCACGCTCGCGATCCTCACACCGTTCCTCGGCGCGGACAGCCGCGACGGCCTCGACTGGACGCCCGGTCACTTCTGGTTCCGCCGCGACTCCGCTCCCGGCGAGCGCCGTTCCGCCCGGGGCAGGCGCCGTTCCCTTCGGAGCGGGCGCCGTGCCGCTCGCGAGACCGTCAGAACGCCCGATAGTCACGGACGGACATCCGCGGCCCCCTGCGCGGCGGACGCAAAGCACCGCCGGACAGTTCCAGCAGCCGGGTGACCCGGTAACGTTGCCCCGCAAAGGGCGCCAGCAGCTCGAGCATCCCCGCGTCGTCCACCTTCGTGCCGGCCAACGCCCAGCCCACCAGAGCAGGCAGGTTGTAGTCACCGACCGAGACGGCGTCGGGATCCCCGAGCGCCCGCTGCCGGATCTCCGCGGAGGTCCACACTCCGATCCCCGGCAAAGACCGCAGACGCTCGTCCGACGCGCGGAGCTCCAGCCGGGACGCCAGCCGGGCCGCGTTCATGATCGTACGAGCCCGTATCGCTTCCGCCCCCGAGCGATGCCACTCCCAGGAGGGGATGACCGCCCAGACCTCGGGCGGCGGGGGCACCCGCAGCTCAGGGGACCCGTCGGACGGCCCCGGAGCGGGCTCGCCGAAGCGCCGGAGCAGGTAGCGCCACGCGCGCCAGGCTTCGAGGCTCAGGACCTTCTGCTCCAGCACGGCGGGGACCAGCGCCTCGAAGACCCGGCGGGTCCGCCCGATCCGCAGACCCGGTTGCCGCACCACCGCCTCCCGTACGACGGGGTGCCCGGGGTCCAGCTCACCAGGATCATCGCCCGCGCCCAGCAACTCCGGAAGCCCGTCGAGCAGCCACTCCGCGCCCGCGCCATAGGCGGTCGCCTCGACGACCCCGTGGCCGGCGACGACCCGCAGCGTGCCGGGGCCGTCCGGAGTGTGCGAAGCCCGCCAGATCGCCCCATCGGGCGTGATCTGGAAGGCGGGGTCGTGCGGACCACGCCGGTGCGGTGACAGCGTCCGCCCCACGTCCACCGGCCACGGCGGCCGCCACTCCCGGGTCAGCATCGGGTCAGCGGGTCTGGATGAAGGAACTCGGGTCGCGGGGTGGGCGGTCGCGGGGCGGGGCGGCGGCGTGGCCCACCCCGACCGCGCCCATCGGGTCCCAGGACTCCGGCAGTTCCAGCGCCTTCCGGACGACCTCGGAGCAGAACATCGTGCTCGACACCCAGCAGGAGCCGAGGCCCTCGACGGCCAGCGCGACAAGCAGGTTCTCGACCCCGGCGCCCATGGCGACCAGGAACATCTCCCGCTCCGCCCGGGCCCGCCGCTCATCCGGGTATTCATGTGAGCCGTCCATCACCAGGCAGGGCACGACCAGATACGGGGCGCGCCGCAGCACATCACCGCGGGCGGTCCGCCGGGCGATCGACTCTTCGGTGAACCCGTCGCGGCGCAGGTCCGCGATCCAGGCGTCCCGCATGGCGTCCAGCAGCCTGGTCCGTGACCCGGCCGACTCCAGCAGTACGAACCGCCAGGGGGTCGTGTGGTGCGGCGCTGGTGCGGTGATCGCCGCCGCCACGGCCCGGCGTATGGCCTCCGGGTCCACGGCATCGTCGGTGAACTCCCGGATGGTCCGGCGGGCGTGCAGGACCTCGGCGGAGCCGTACCGGAACATGTCCTCGGCGGGTGGGCGCACCAGCGCCCGGCCGCCCGGACCGTCCTCGTCCGGAGCGGTGACCAGATGGTTCAGGCCGCGGACCACCGCGACCGGTACCCCGGCCAGCTTGCCCTTGACCAGCTCCGCGGCGGCCGCGATCTCGTCCGCGATGGCGGTGACGGTGGCGTCCAGCCGGTTGCCGTACGCATCGCTGCGGCCACGCAGGTCGTCCAGCGGCGGCAGCCCGGCGACCCCGATCGCGGCGTCGGTGAGTCCGTTGCGCCACGGCCGGCCAAGGGTGTCGGAGACGATGACGCCGACGTTGACGTCCAGTAGTTCGCGCAGGCCGGAGCGGATCCGGCCGGCCGAGGCGTCGGGGTCCTCGGGCAGCAACAGCACCGTTCCGGCCGCGGTGTTGGAGGAGTCCACCCCGGCCGCGGCCAGGACCAGGCCATGGCGCGTCTCCACGATCCGAGTCTCGCCTCGGGCGTGGGTACGCCGAGCGACGACCCGCACCGTCTCGGCGTCGATCGCCTTCTCCCGGTCGTCCGCGACCAGCACCCGCCCCTCGGCCTTGCTCACGATCTTCGACGTGACCACGACCACGTCTCCGTCGGCCAACCCAGCGCGGAGGGCGGCGGCGATCAGGGCGGCGAGGTCGTTTCCCTCGACTACCTCTGGAAGTCCCTGCACCCCCCAGATTTGCAGGTGGGTCACTGGAGCTCCGCGGCGAGGTCGAGGGCGGCTTTCGCGATGGCGGCCGTGCTCTCGGGATCGGTCATGAGCAGCGGCCGGGCCCGCACCTCGATGCCATCGACGGCCACATCGGCGTCGACGGTGTCGACCAGCCAGCCGTCGAGCAGTTCGGGGCCATAGTGCGCGGCGACCGCCTGGGCGGAGGTCTCCACGCCGATGGCGGTCAGGCAGGCGTCGGCCATGCCCCGCACCGGCGCTCCGCCGATGATCGGGGAGACCCCCACCACCGTCTTGGCCACGAGCGCGGCCCGGATACCGGGAATCGCGAGGATCGTGCCCACGCTCACCACCGGGTTCGACGGCGGCAGGAGCACCACGTCGGCCGCCTCGATGGCCTCGAGCACTCCAGGCGCCGGCTTGGCGTCCTCCGCACCGACCGCGGTGATGGCCTCGGCCGGCACCCCGGCGCGCAGGCGGACCCACCACTCCTGGAAGTGGATCGCCCGCCTACCCGATTCGTCCGCGATGACGACGTGGGTCTCGACCCGGTCGTCGCTCATCGGGATCAGCCGGACGCCTGGGCGCCACCGGGAGCACAGGGCCTCCGTGACGGCCGACAGCGGATAGCCCGCGTCGAGCATCTGGGTCCGTACGATGTGCGTCGCGAAGTCGCGGTCGCCCAAGCCGAACCAGGCGGGCCCGACGTCGTACGCCGCGAGCTCGTCGCGCAGGGTGAAGGTCTCGTCCGCACGTCCCCAGCCCTGGTCCTCGTTGATGCCCCCACCCAGGGTGTACATCACCGTGTCCAGATCGGGGCAGACCTGCAGCCCGAACAGCCTGATGTCGTCGCCGGTGTTGCCGATGACGGTGATCTCGGCCGGACTGCCGGCTCCGGGCCCTACCTCCGCCGACGCGACTTGTTTTAGTCCTCGCAGGAAACGGGCTCCGCCGATCCCGCCCGCCAACACCACGATCCGCATGCGGATCAGTCTCCCATTGCTCGAACACCGGCCGCGACCTGGGGCGAAACGTTATCGGAGTAACACCGATCATCGGATACAGGACGTGAGCACAGGTGGTGTGCAAAGCTTGCACTGTAAGGCAGATATCTCTCTCTGGAGTTTCTCGTGGACAAGGATGCATTGCAGCGGTTCCGGGAACCGGCTGCCTGGGCCCTCGTCGGGGCTGCGGGACTGCAGCTCCTGGCCGGTTTGGTGACCCTTCTTTTCGGTGAATACAAGTTCACCTACCGAGCGTTGAACGAGGCCGGCGGCCCTGGCCTGTTCGCAAGCTTCACGCTGGCCGCCCTGGTGGTCCTGGCCGTGCTGTTCGTGACTCGCGGTGAGAGCCCCTCGCCGCAGGCCAAGACCATCGCCATGATGGGGCTCGGCCTGCTCGGGGCCGGTCTGCTGTTCGGCGTGATCTCGCTGCTGGCGGGGATGCTGGCCGGCAGCTCTCTGGGCGTCGGCGTCGGATTCGGTGCCAAGCTGAGCGCGTTCCTCTATGGGGCCTCGAAGCTTGTGCTGACCGGGATCGCCGGCTACTACGTCTTCACGGTGTTTCAGTCGCTTCAGCCGCCGAAGCCCGCTGTGCCGGGTGGCCTACAGCCCGGCTACCAGGCGTACGGCCAGCAGTACGGCTACCCGCAGGGACAGCAGCAGTACGACCCGCAGCAGCAGGCTCAACAGCCCGGGTACGACCCGCAGCAGTACGGCCAGCAGCAGTACCCGCAGGGTTACGCTCAGCAACAGCCGTACGGCCAGCAACAGCAGTACGGCCAGCAGGGCTACGGCCAGCAGTATCCGCAGCAGCCCGCGCAGGGCGAGGGTGAGGCCGCAGGCTGGACTCAGGCCTACGGGGGCGGGGAGAATCCGCAGCCCTCTTACGACCCCCAGCAGCCTCAGCAGCAGCCTCAGCAGGAACAGCACCCCGAGGGGAATGACCGAAACTGGTATGGCGGCGAGCGCGGCCCACAGTAATTCCAGTTTTGCCTAGGCCCCTATCACACCAAAACAACCCCTTCACCCCTCCTGGAACTCGTTCCGCTTGACGGGCCGGGTGTCTCACGCGTGTAATTTCACTCGTGTAGTTCTGCGCCTTCCCGGGGGATGGAGCTCGAGGGAAGGCATGACTTAGGGGCTCCAGGGGGCTAGGAGGTGCGCTGTGAGCGAGGTGCTCATCCCGCTAGCGCACGGCACAGAGGTTGAAGAGCCAGGCTGGCAAGAGCGTGCTCTATGCGCGCAAACCGATCCGGAGGCGTTTTTTCCGGAGAAGGGCGGCTCGACTCGCGAGGCCAAGAAGGTGTGCCGCGCTTGTGAGGTGCGTGCGGAGTGTCTTGAGTACGCACTCCAGCATGACGAGCGTTTCGGTATCTGGGGGGGATTGTCGGAACGGGAGCGGCGCAAGCTCAAGCGGCAGGCCGTCTAAGAGTGACCGGCAATAGGGGCGCTGGATCGGGGAGCGGCGGTCAGGTGGAAGATGGCAGCACAGATCAGTTGGAGGAGGGAAGCAGCCTGATGTTCGGCTGTTGACCGACGACAACGCCGCGAGACGCCGCCTGAGCGTCGCGAGCCCGGCGTTCTCTGTTGCTGGTCCCTCTCAAGCTGCGGGGCCATCGGTGGAGTGCTGAAGCGACGCTTCGCGTACAGTGGTCAGCCGTGCCGACCGGATGGGTCGGCGCGGTTGACCACTCTTGAGACAGATCGAGCGCGGACCCTTGTCGCCTGCCCGTGACATAGCACGCTTGCAGCACGACCTTGATCGCCATGTCGTCACTGCTGTACTCGTCACCCATGACGGTGCGCGTTGGCTGCCTGAGACGTTGAAGGCGCTGCTCACCCAGACGCGGCCGGTTCAGCGTTTGGTCGCCGTCGACACCGAAAGTCATGACCGGTGTCCCGCCGTGCTCACCGAGGTCGTCGGCGCCGGAAACCTGCTGTCACTTCCGCGTACGAGCGGATATGGCGAGGCCATCGCGGAAGCACTCCGGCACCCGGCCGCGTCCATCGCGGTGCCGAGCGATCGACCCGTCTATGAACAGGCCCTCGAGCAAGAAGCCAGGGTCGAGTGGATCTGGCTGCTGCACGACGACTCCGCACCGGCCCATGACGCCCTCGACCGGCTGCTCAACGCGGTCGAGAGTGACCCGCACATCGGTGTTCTCGGTCCCAAACTGCGTGACTGGACCGACCGGCGGGTGCTGCTCGAGATCGGTGTGAGCATCGACGGGTTCGGCCGCCGGGAGACCGGAGTGGAACGCCGCGAGCTGGACCAGGGCCAGCACGACGGACTCCGTGACGTGCTCGCGGTCAGCACGGCGGGCATGCTGATCCGCCGAGACATCTGGGACCAGCTGGGCGGCTTCGACGTCGCTCTCGGTCTCTTCCGCGACGACATCGACTTCTGCTGGCGGGCGCACGCCGAAGGCCACCGGGTGGTCGCGGTGACCGACGCGGTGGTCTTCCACGTGGAGGCCTCGGCCCGGCAGCAACGCGAGCTCGGCGTGACCGCCGACCATCCGCGCCGGCTGGACCGCCGCAACGCACTGTTCGTGCTGCTCACGAACCTGCCGTTGCGGGCGATGCTGCGCGCGGTCGTACGGAACCTCGTCGGTTCGTTGATCCGGGCCCTGGCCCTCCTGATCGCCAAGCGGCCCAGCGCGGCCAAGGACGAGCTCGCCGCCGTCGGTGATGTGCTGCGGGACCTGTCACGGCTCCGCCGGGGCCGGGCCGCCCGGGCGCACAATCGCAAGCGCGTCTACCGCAGCGTCCGCCGGTTCATGGCCCGCCGGGTCGTGCTCCGTCGGCTGGGCGAGTGGCTCGCCGCACTGCTCTCCGGCGACTTCATCGGAGCCCATCACGGGCGCTCCGAGGAGGATGAGCCGATCGTTCCCGAGACCGGCCCGCTGCGCCGGTTCTTGACCAGCCCCGGCGTCGTGGTCGTGCTGATGCTCACGGCGGTGTCCCTCGTCGCCGAGCGGTCCCTGGTCGCCACCGGGGGCCGGCTGGGCGGTGGGGCCCTGGTGCCCGCCTGGGGCGGCGCCGCCGAGCTGTGGAAGCAGTACCTCTCCGGCTGGCATCCCACGGGTCTCGGCTCCGACACCGGCTCCCCGCCCTACGTGGGCGTGCTCGCCCTGCTGTCGACCGTGCTGCTGGGCAAGCCCTGGCTGGCCGTGGGGCTGCTGCTGCTGGGCTGTGTGCCGCTGGCCGGGCTCACCGCCTATGTCGCCGCGCGCACCCTCGTGCCGGACACCTACAGCACCCTGTCCGAGCGTCGCACCCGCAACGGGCGGCGTGTCCCCGCCCCGGTCGTACGCGCCTGGCTGGCCGGCACCTATGCACTCTTGCCGGTCGCCACGGGCGCGGTCGCCGGGGGCCGGCTGGGCACCGCCGTCGTGATCGTGCTGCTGCCGCTGATCGGGCTGCTGGTCGCCCGGATGCTGGGGTTGCCACGTTCGTCGTCCGCAGGTGCCGGTGAGACCCGGGCTCTGCGGGTCAGGCGGGCCCGCAGAGCCGCCTGGGGGGCCGGGCTGCTGCTCACGGTGGCGATGGCGTTCGCACCACTGACCTGGCTGCTCGCCCTGGTCATCGGAACCCTGATGTGGGTGGCCTTCGGCCCCAGCGGCTCGGGGACGAGAGGGCGTGCGGGCCGTCGTGGCCTGGGCACGAATCTGGCCATCGCGCTGGGCGTTCCACCTCTGTTGCTGCTGCCCTGGACCTTCGGCCTGCTCCTGCACCCGTCCAGGTTCCTGCTCGAGGCCGGGCTGCACCGGCCCGAGCTGGTGGACTCCCGGCTGGCGGCCAAGTCGATCTTCCTACTGGATCCGGGTGGGCCGGGTACCCCGGCCTGGTGGGTGACGGCCGGGCTGGTGGCCGCGGGGCTCCTCGCGCTGCCACTGCGCAGCCGCCGGATGGCGGTGCTCGCCGGTTGGATGCTGGCGCTGTTCGGCCTGCTCGGGGCGATCCTGGTGAGCGCCGCCACGGTCACCGGCGGTTCTCAGGGAGCCGACACCGCCCGCGCGTGGCCGAGCGTGGCGGTGCTCTTCGCGGCGGGCGGCATCGTGCTCGCCGCGACGGCCGCGGTGCAGCGCGCCGCGGAGGTGCTGGTCGGCAAGGACCTCATCTACCGGGCGGGCGGGGCGCTGGTCGCCCTGGCGGCGCTGTCCACCCCGCTGCTCGCCGCGGGAAGCTGGATCGTCACCGGAGTGCCGGGGCCGCTCGGTGAGGTCGGTCCCGATGTCGTCCCGGCCTTCATCGGAGCGACCGCAAGCGGCGCGGTCCAACCACGGACTCTCGTCCTCACCCAAGGCCCTGGCCAGACCCAGGGCAGGGTCGTCTACACGGTGCTGCGCGGCTCGGCTCCCATGCTCGGTGAGTCGGAGACTCCCACCTCGGCCGCCGCCGCGGGCCGGATGAAATCGCTCGTGGGGGAACTCGCGGCCGGTCATGGGGACGGCCGCGCGCTGGCCCGGATGGGCATCCAGTTCGTCCTCGTACCGCGCCCCGAGAAGGACCCGCTGACCCCTGTCATGGACGCGGCCCCGGACCTGGCCCGGCTCAGCCGGACCAGCGGCTTCGCACTGTGGCGGCTGGTGCCATCGGCCGGTCGGCTGATGTTGCTGGAGGGACAGACGGTCACTCCACTGCCCGTCGGCGAGACGGGCGGGACGGTGCGGATCCCGGCCGGCGGTCCTGGCCGCACGCTCCTGCTGGCCGAGCCGGCGGACGGTGGCTGGCACGCGACGCTCGACGGCTCCTCGGTTCGGTCGCGGGTCGTCGACGGCTGGGCCCAGGGGTACGACGTCCCGGCGGCGGGTGGCCGTTTCGAGCTCTCCCACGGTATGTGGTGGCGGCACTTCTGGCTGATCGTCCAGGCCCTCGCGGTCGCCTTCGTAGCGGTGATGGCGCTGCCCGGCGGTCAGATGGAGGAGGGCACCGGAGCGGCGCTGGAAGCCGTACGCGGCTGGCGCAGGCCACGTGGCAGACGTTCCCGGGTCAGTGATGAGCCCGGCCCGCCGAACGACGGCGAGGACAAGAGCGAGGACGACGGCGACGCCGAGGGCGACGGCACGAGTGGCGGGGGCGGCGAGGTGTCCCGTCCGGCGGGGGCCCGACGCGGACGGCGAAGAAAAGCCGGTGGTCCAGACGAGCCGAAGGCCGATCCGGTCAGCGGATCGGGCGGGTCCGGCGAGCGGGGCGACCTCAGCGAATCCAGTGCGCCGGTCGAGCCGGTCGAGCCGGTTGAGCCGGTCGACCCCAGCGAGTCCAGCGAGTCCAGCGAGGAGGTGGGCGCATGAAGGTTCCGAACTCGGCCCTGCGCCTTCTCTCGCATCGGTACGGAGTGACGTTGCTGGTGCTCCTGGCGGTGCTCGCCCTGTACGGGGCGGCGGTGTCCTCCCGGCCTTCGCGGACCGCACGCGCAGAGGAAGGCGGCCGGACCCCGGTCCAGGCCGCGGTCGTGGCCTGCCCGGCCCCGGGCGGCGCCAGGCTGAGCGCGTTGTCCTTCCCATCCCCCGGCGGCACCAAGGCTGCCCGTGGCCAGCCCGCCCCGGTCAAGGGTGGCCGGATCGACCTCACCCAGACACAGGGCGGCACGTCGGTCGGTTCCTTCGCGACCCCGGGCACCTCGTGGTCCCAGGACGTGAAGACCGCCACCGGGTCCTACACCCTGCGGGCGGCCGGCACGCTCGCTGAGGGGCTCGAGGCCGAGCAGACGACGCTGGAGAAGAAGGGCGATGACCGTGGCCTGTCGGCGGTCCGCTGCACCGATCCCGGCACCGACCTGTGGTTTCTCGGCCCGGGTCCCTCGGACGCCAAGCACCTCGACCTCTACCTCACCAATGTCGACGACCAGGCCGCCGCGGTGGACGCCTCGGCGCTGTCGGAGGACGGGCCGCTGGACACCGCCGACGGCCGGGGCACCACCGTTGAGCCGCACACCACCCGGGTCGTGCCCATTGGTGCGAGCCCGGAGGGCCTCGGCGCGATCGTGGCCCAGGCCCGTCTCCTGGCTCTGCATGTGCACGTGACCACAGGGCGCGTCGCGGCCGCCGTCCGCGTGCGGGTGGGCAAGGGGAAGGGCGTCGACTGGATACCCGTCACCGCGCCGCCGGCGGCGCAGCTGGTCGTGCCCGGCATCCCGTCCGGTGGTGGACGGCGCCAGTTGCTCGTCGCGGTCCCCGGCGACGTCGATGCCCGGATCAAGGTTCAGGTGATCACCCCTGCGGGAGCGTTCGCCCCGCAGGGGCAGGACACCCTCGACGCGCCCGCGCAGACGGTCACCCCGGTGGACCTCGAACGCGCGCTGTCCGGCAAGGCGGCCGCGGTCCGGCTCGTGGCGGACCGGCCCATCCTCGCCGGATTCACCGTGCAGCAGGGTGATGACGTGGCCTACGGCGCCGCCACCCCGCCGCTCGGCGGTGGCGGTGGTGGTGGGGCGGTCGCGGACAACCGTGATGTCTCCTCCGTGCTGCTGACCGCGCCCGACGGCCCCGCGACCGTGCAACTGGTGACCCTCACCGCCCAGGGCACGGCGGGGAATCCTTACGTGGCCAAGGTCGAGGGCACCCGGACCCTGGAGGTACGACTCGCCGCCCCCGCGGGCACCACCGATGGGTTCGGCGTGGTGATCGTCCCTCAGCCCGGTTCCGGCCCGGTCTACGCCTCCCGAGTGTTCACCAGAGACAAGCTGATCACCATCATGCCGGTCGTGCCCGCCCCCACCACGGTGCAGTTCCCCCCGGTGGGGGACTCCCTGACCGCGCTGATCCCCTGACCAGCCGTACGGCCGGCTACGACCCGTACGCAGGAAACGAGACCCAGCGGACAGGGCTATTCGTCGGGGGTGTCGTAACTGGGGTCGATGGATTCGGGGGAGAGGCCGAGCAGATCGGCCACCTCCTCGACGACGACATCGCGGATCAGTCGGGCCAGATCGCGCTCGTCGCCACCTCCCCGGGCTTCCAGAGGACGCCGGTAGATGACGATGCGGGGTGCGCTCTCCTGGGTCGAGGGCCGAAGGCGGCCGAGTGGTATCTCGGCTCCGTCTGTCCGCGGTTCGACGGGGGGCACTTCTTCGACGGCGAACTCGACCCCGGCCAACTCCCGGCTCCACCGCTGGGCGACCCGCCGGACCTCGTCGGTGACCAGGTCGTCGAAACGCTCGGACCGGGAGCGCGAGATCGGTACCTCTGGAGGCGCCAGCATGCCACGGAGGCCTCGGCCATGCCGATCACGGCGCCGGGTACGCGTTCGCGGCCGGCCTTCCGGAGGATGACCGCTCCCAGCGTCTTGCCTGCTGCCCTCTGGCAGAGTCCCACCTCCACTATCGATGTGGGATCGCACACCTTGAGCTTACAAGCCGAAGGGCTTGGGCACACCCCAGCCGAACAACTGCAAGATCGCGGATGAGGGCAATGCGCTATGTAACGGTCCGAGGCGAAATAGCGCAGTAACGAGGACACGGTTGCCGAGATAGTGGCGGAGGGGGCGAGAGGGGGGTACGGTCGGCCATCGTGAGCCCCGTCCGCATATGCTCCCGCACCGCTTGCAAGGAGCCCGCAGTCTTCACGCTCACGTATGTCTATCGCGACTCCACCGCGGTTCTCGGCCCACTCGCCGCGTACGTCGAGCCGCACTGCTATGACCTGTGCGCCGACCATGCCGATCGCCTCACCGCCCCCATGGGGTGGGAGCTCGTACGGCTGCCGGCCGAGCAGGAGTCGCAGCCCAGCAGCGACGACCTCGAAGCGCTCGCGGACGCCGTACGCGAGGCCGCCAGACCCGTCGGTCGGCAGGAGCCGGTCGGACAGGGGGTCGAGGTGAGCCGCCGCGGGCACCTGCGGGTGCTGAAGTCCGCACCCCCACTTCCCAAACCGCCGCGCGAACGCTAGATGCGATGCGGGCGGGCCGGTGGCAGCCGGACTGACAAGGAAAGACGTCACCTTCAAGGGCCCGCTCACCGCCGCGCCGGGGGCGCGGCCATCGGCGCGGTCAGGTCAAAGCCGATCGCGGTCGCCCGATAGGCTCGGGTGGCAAATGCGACACAGCGCTGTGCCAGCGAGCGGGGAGTAGTGGGTGGGAGACCTCACCAAGATCTTTAAGGCCTATGACGTCCGGGGCGTGGTTCCGGACGAGTTCGACGAGGGCATCGCCGAAGCCACCGGAGCGGCCTTCGTCCGGGTGACCGGAGCGACGGCGCTCGTCACCGCGCACGACATGCGCAGCTCGTCGGTCCCGCTGGCGGCGGCCTTCGCACGTGGCGCGGCCGGCCAGGGCGCGGATGTGATCGAGGCCGGTCTCGGCTCCACCGACCTGCTCTACTACGCCAGCGGCAGTCTGGGCCTGCCCGGCGTGATGTTCACCGCCAGCCACAACCCCGCGAAGTACAACGGGATGAAGCTCTGCCGGGCGGGCGCCAAACCGATCGGCCAGGAGACCGGCCTCATCGAGATCCGCGACCTCGTCGCCGCCGGTGTCCCCTCCTACGAGGGCGCATCCGGCGCCATCAGCCGGCGGGACCTGCTGGCCGACTACGCCGCCCATCTCAAGGCACTCGTCGACCTGTCCGGGATCCGGCCGCTGAAGGTGGTCGTCGACGCGGGGAACGGCATGGGCGGGCACACCGTGCCGGCCGTGTTCGAGGGCCTGCCGCTCGACGTGGTCCCGCTCTACTTCGAGCTGGACGGCACCTTTCCCAACCATGAGGCCAACCCGATCGACCCGGAGAACCTGCGTGACCTGCAGGCCGCCGTGCTGCGGGAGGGTGCCGATCTCGGTCTGGCCTTCGACGGCGACGCCGACCGCTGCTTCGCCGTGAACGAGCGAGGCGAGATCGTCTCCCCGTCCGCGATCACCGCGCTGGTGGCCGTACGAGAGCTCGCCAAGCACCCCGGCGCGGGCATCGTGCACAACCTGATCACGTCGCGTGCCGTACCGGAGATCATCAAGGAGCATGGGGGAATCCCCATCCGGACCCGGGTGGGGCACTCGTTCATCAAGCAGACCATGGCGGAGAGCGGTGCGGTCTTCGGTGGCGAGCACTCCGCGCACTTCTACTTCCGCGACTTCTGGTTCGCCGACTCCGGCATGCTCGCGGCCCTGCATGTCCTGGCCGCCCTCGGGGGGCAGGAACGGCCGCTCTCCGCGTTGCTGCGGGAGTACGACCGGTACGTCGCCTCGGGCGAGATCAACAGCGAAGTGGCCGACCAGGCCGCGGCCACGGAGAAGATCCGTGCCGTGTTCGCCGACCGGTCCGGCGTTACCTTCGACGAACTCGACGGGCTCACCGTCAGCGCCACCGACTGGTGGTTCAATCTTCGGCCGTCCAACACCGAGCCGCTGCTGCGGCTCAACGCGGAAGCCGCCGATGAAAAGACGATGGCGACCATCCGCGATGAGGTGCTCTCCGTCGTGAGAGAGCCGACCTCATCGCCGAATCGGTGACGAGCTATGAGCAGACGTAACAGACGCTGCACACGAAGTGGGGGCGGACTCCGATGAAGATCGACTCATGGTTGCTGGAAATCCTGGCCTGCCCGAACTGCCGAGGCACGCTCGTCGCCCAGGGTGATGAGCTCGTCTGCACCGGTGAGTGCAAGTACGCCTATCCGGTGCGGGACGGCATTCCCGTGCTGCTCGTGGACGAAGGCCGGAGGCCGGAGACGGACACCACGGCCTCATGAACCGCCCGGAGGCCTTCGGAGCGAGCGCATGAACACCACCGGCTCACTCGACGATCTGAACGCGCTGAACGCGGGCGATCCCAGCGAGATGTTGCGCCAGGTGGCCTCGTCGGCCGCGCAGATCCGGCAGGCGCAGGTCATGGCCGCCGAGGCCGGTGTGGCCCGGCTCGGTGACGAGGGCCGCCCGCGTGCGGTCGTGGTCGTCGGCATGGGCGGCTCCGCAATCTCCGGCGACGTTCTGGCGGCCGTCTGCGGCAACAGCTGCCCGGTTCAGGTCGTCACGATCCGCGGGTACGCGCTGCCCGGTTGGGTGGGCGTGGCCGATCTCGTCGTCGCCGTGTCATGCTCAGGCGCCACTGAGGAGACGCTCGCTGTCGCGGTCGAGGCCATTCGACGCGGTTGCCGGCTGGTGTGCGTCGGTGCTCCGGACTCCCCGCTGACCGAGATCGCGGCGCAGGGCAGGGCACTGTTCGTTCCGGTCCATTCGGCCGGTCAGCCGCGCGGCACCTTGTGGGGTCTGACGATTCCGCTGCTCCTCGCCGCCCGTGCGATCGGGCTGGCCGACGTGCCGGACGAGATCCTGGAGGCCACGGCGACCCGGCTGGAGGACGTCAGCCACCGCTGCCGGCCCAGCAGCGAGACGTTCGTCAACCCCGGCAAGCAACTGGCCACGGACCTTGCCGGCGCGATGCCGATGATCTGGGGCACATCCCCGCTCGCCGGGGTCGCGGCCCACCGGTTCGCCTGTCAGCTCAATGAGAACGCGAAATACCCTGCCGTGTACGGCGAGGTGCCCGAGACGAACCACAACCAGGTCGTCGCCTTCGACGGCTTCTTCGGCGCGGCCAGAGGCTCTTCCGGCGCTCCGGAGGACGACTTCTTCCGGGACCGTGCCGAGGACGGCGAAACCGGACTGCACCTGATCCTGTTGCAGGACACCGAGGAGCACCCCCAGGTGGCCAAACGCCGCGAGGTGTCGGCCAGGCTGGCTCGCGACCGCGGTGTGGCGGTGACCGAACTCATGGCCGAGGGCACTCATCCGCTGGAGCGGATCGCCACGTTGATAGCGCTGACCGACTATGCGACGGTCTACCTGGCGATCGCGCTCGGGGTCGACCCGACGCCGGTCGCCGCGATCCAGACGCTCAAGGCCAGAATCGTTTAACACTCTCCGTGATCATGCAATAGTTTCGAAAACCATTGCATGATCACGGTGATACTCGAGAGGAAGACCGATGAGCGCCGAGGGCGGGACGAAGGCCATCATGGCCGCGCTGATGGCCAACATGGGGATCGCGGTGGCGAAGTTCGTCGCGTTCGGATTCACCGGATCCACCTCGATGATGGCAGAGGGCGTTCACTCCGTCGCCGACTCAGGCAACCAGGCGCTGCTCATCCTGGGCCGGAATCGCTCGCAGCGGGACCGTACCCCTCAGCACCCCTTCGGATTCGGGCGTGAGCGCTTCTTCTACGCTTTCATCGTCGCCGTCGTGCTCTTCACCGTCGGGTCGTTGTTCTCGTTGTACGAGGGGTTTCACAAGTTCAGTGACCCGCACCCGGTGGAGTCGCCGGCCTGGGCCTTCGGTGTCCTGATCTTCGCGATCCTGCTGGAGGGGTACTCCTTCCGGACTGCGGTCAAGGAGTCCAACGAGCTGCGCGACGGGCGGAGCTGGGCGTCCTTCATCCGCCGGGCCAAGGCCCCGGAGCTGCCCGTAGTGCTGCTCGAGGACCTGGCCGCGCTGTTCGGCCTGGTCCTCGCGCTCGCCGGGGTCGCGCTCGCAGTGGTCACCGGAGACGGCATCTGGGACGGCATCGGCTCGATGGCCATCGGTGTCCTGCTGGGCGCTGTCGCGATCATCCTGGCCATCGAGACCAAGAGCCTGCTCATCGGCGAGGCCGCCGACCCCGAGATCGAACAGACGATCATGGCCGCCCTGGAGGCGGGCGCCGAGGTCGAGCACGTCATCGAACTCCTGACCCAGCACATCGGCCCGGAAGACCTCCTGATCGCGGCCAAGATCGCGGTGAAGCACGACGACTCCGCGGCGAAGGTCGCCATGGGCATCGACGCAGCCGAGGGCCGGGTCCGCGCAGCCGTCCCGATGGCCAAGCACATCTTCCTCGAGCCCGCTCTCGGTGACCCCGCCAAGGTCACCAAATAGGGCCGCGGGACTCAGCGGGGGCGGGGGGCGTTGGTCCACGTGATGGCGAGGTGTGCTGGTATGTCCCTGCCGGAGGGCCTGTAGGTGCCGACCGCCCACAGATAGTCCGTCCTGGGTAGTCGGGTCAGGCCCCACACTCCGGAGACCGGAGAGGCCATCCTGGCGTCCGTGTCCTCCCCACCCGGGACCGGGGCGCCGGAGAGCTCCCAGCGGCGGCCGTCCCATCGTGCGAAGAAGGCCGTGCCGTCGGACTTCTCGCCGGCCGCCCAGATCCCGCCGTGGCCATCGCCCGTCACACTGGAGAACCGCCCGCCCACCCCAGGAAGCGGTACGTCCCGCCATGCCCGGCCGTCCCAGTGCTCGGCCAGCGGCCGCTCCGTCACCATGCCGATGGTGGCCGTGGCCATGCTGGTCTGTGGTTCGCTGGTCTGTGGTTCCCTGACGGAGCCCACCGCCCACACATCGTTCCGGTCCAGCGCGACGACGTCGGCCAGCCCGGCCGCCCCGTTGAGATCGGGGGCGATGAAGGGAGTCCAGCCCTGCCCGTCCCAGTGCAGCAGGAGCTGCCGGGCTGGGGACGCGCCTCGGCCGCCGACCGCCCAGACGTCGTCGGAGGCCCGGGCGGACACCGCCACCAGCGCGCTCGGGGTCGCTGTGCTGTCCGGAATGACGACCTGGCTCCAGGCCCCGCCGTCCCAGTGCCAGGTCGTGGCCTGGGTGCCGCCGCTACCGACGATCCACGCGTCGGCGGTCGTACGGGCGTCGATGGCCCGGGGGAAACTCGGGCCCTGCTGGGGCATCGCGACGGGCCGCCAGGTGTCCCCGGCCCAGTGTGCGGCCCTGGGGGTGCCGTCCGGGCCGTACCCGATCGTCCAGGCGTCTCCTGGCGTAGCGGCGGCGACGCCCTCGAGCAGCGTGTCGGCCGGGACCGGCAGGGGCGTCTCCCGCCAGAACAGGCCGCTCCAGCGCATCAGCAGCGGTCTGCTGCCACGGCTGCCCACCGCCCAGGCCACCCGGTACGAGGGGGCCGTCACCTCACCCAGGGTCGTCTCCTCCGCCGATGCGGGCGCCAAGGAGTCACCGGCGTTCAGGCGCACGTAGCGCCAGCAGCCGCAGTCGGCGGAGAGGACGGGCGGAACGGCCACCGCGAGCATAAGGCCCGCGGCGAGCATCAGAGCGCCAGGCGCCAGGAGCCGCCGGGCTCGTGATCCAGCGCCCCTGGTGCGAGGTGTCCCGAGCATGGTGAGGCGACCTGCCATGAGTAGACCCCCAGTTCGTTCCTCTGGAGGTCTACGGGGCATCAGCGCCGGCGTCTCGGCGGCCCGCCGGATGCTGCCCGCTTGTTTGCCATTACTTGCCGCACTGATGGGCGAACAGGCTCGCGAGACCGGATCAGGCGCCGGCTCCCGGGGTTATCAGCCCCGACTCGTACGCCAGCACCACCGCCTGGGCGCGGTCGCGCAGGCTGAGCTTGGTGAAGACCCGGGCCACATGGGTCTTCACCGTGTGTTCGCTGACCACCAGCCGGGCGGCGATCTCGGCGTTGGACAGTCCACTCGCGATCAGCACCAGGACCTCGGTCTCCCGCGCGGTCAGGCTGGCCAGTTCGGCCGGGGGCCGTGGCTGGTTCCGGCGCTGCTTGGTGAACTCCTGGATCAGACGGCCCGTCACCTGAGGGGCCAGCAGCGAATCACCGCGGGCCACCACCCGGACCGCCGACACGAGCTCGTCGGCCGTGGCGTCCTTGAGCAGGAAGCCGCTGGCACCCGCCGCCAGTGCGTCGTACACGTACTCGTCCACGTCGAAGGTGGTGAGCACCAGCACTCGGAGGGAGTCGGAGTTGGGCTGGGCCAGAATGCGGCGGGTCGCCTCGATGCCGTCCATGCCCGGCATCCGAATGTCCATGACCACCACGTCGGGATGGCGGAGCGATGCGAGCTGAACCGCCTCCCGGCCGTCGCCCGCCTCACCCACCACGGTGATGTCGGGCTGTGCGGACAGCAGGGCGGCGAACCCGGCGCGCACGATCGTCTGGTCGTCGACGATCAGCACTCGGATCACTGGCGGGGGTGCTCCTTACAACTTGACGGCCGGTTCGGGGCGCCTCACCGCTCCTCACTTCTGAAGGGCAGCTCCGCCTCGACCATGAAGCCACCCTCGGTGGCGGGCCCGGCGGAGAAACGTCCGCCCAGCATCGTCGCACGCTCCTGCATGCCTAGCAGCCCATGGCCTCCTCCGGCCGAACGCGGATTGAGGACCAGCGTCGGGCCGTGTCCGTTGTCCCGCACCCGCACGGCCAGGCGATCCGGCAGGTAGGTGAGCTCTACCTGCACGTTCGCGCCGGGAGCGTGCCGCCGGGCGTTGGTCAGGGACTCCTGGACGATCCGATAGGCGGACAGTTCGATCGTGGCGGACAGGGTGCGTGGATCCCCCTGGACGGAGATCTGAGCGTTGCCACCGGCCCCGCGATGCTTCTCGATCAGTTCGGGCAGCCGGTCCAGCCGTGGCTGTGGGGTCACCTCCGCCTCGGCCTTGGCATCCGCCCGCAGCACGCTGAGCAGCCGCCGCATCTCCACCAGGGCCTCCCGCGCCGTGTGCGCGATCTCCCGATAGCCCTGAGCGGCCTCCGGGGAGATGTCCCGGATCGTGTACGGGGCCGTCTCCGCCTGCACCGCGATCATCGACACCGAATGGGCCACGACATCGTGCAGCTCCCGGGCGATCCGGGCGCGCTCCCGGAGTATGACCTGTTCCCGTTGGACGGCGTTCAGCTGGGACAGCGTCTCGGTCGTACGTTCCTGTGCCTCCGCCTCCGTGCGCTCGGCGGTCTCGACCACCCGACGGGCGTCGCCGAGCCCGATCGCCGCGATGACGGCGATGACCGCGGCCGGCCACGGGATGTCGTTGAGGCTGTTGGAGGCCAGATAAACGACCAGGACGCTGGCCACGCTGGCCACCGCCAGCCCTCCAGCAGCCTGCCGGGGGAGATGCTGACCCAGGATGTACAGCGTGTAGAGCGCGGCGAAGGCGACCGTGACGAGGAGTAGTTGGCCGGAGAGCATGGCGGCGGCGAAGGCGCCGAGGGCGACCGCCGCGACCGGGTGCAGGAACTCACGCCGCCAGACCAGCGGCACCGTGGCGGCGACCGCGAACCCCCCGGGCAGGCTGAGCAGGGTCATGTTCCGGGCGTACAGCTCAGCCATCGCGGCCACGGTGAGTGCCACGCCGGTCAGCGGCGCGAACCACCACGAGGCCGCGAACTCCTCCCAGGCATTGATCCACCGGGGCAATGGGGCTGTGCTCGAAGCGGCCTGACCGGTCGGCGGTGCGGATGCGTACGGCATTCCCTGCGGCGCGTACCGCGTGCCGTGCGGGCCCTGCGGCGGCCCTTGAGGCCCTTGCGGTGGCCACTGAGGCCCTTGGGATCCCTGAGGCCCCTGAGGCCCTTGGGGCCCTTGGGGCCCGTGCGGGCCGGGGCCGGGTGCTGCGGGCGGTGCCGGGCGGCCGGACTTGCGGCCGTACAGCCAGGCACCGGTCCGGGTCGCCAGTGGCCGCAGTAGCCGGCCGATCCCGTTGAGTAGCCACAGCAGGACCTGGCCGGCCCCGGCCACGATCCGGCCGGACAGCCGCCAAGCATGGTGGGCGAGGCCCTGGCCGAGTGGAGGCGTGTCGTTGCTGGTCACAGATCTATCTTGACCCTTCTACCGCGCTGCTCACCTCACCGTGGGGTGCGATGCCGGGTGACGGTGTCCCCCTTAAGTACGACACAGGTTCCCTCCTCGAGGGGGACGCTCCGGTGATCTGAGAGGACATAACGTCTTAGGTGTGACGCGGGTGTCACACCACCTTTCCGTCCCGCCTGGGGACTGGACGGGAAGGTACATGGGGAGACATCCCTCGCCGGTTCGGCCGGAGTCGTGTCTCTGCGGAGGACGACCCGGTCTCGCCTGGGCTGGGGCTGGACGATCGGATCGGTCGACCGGCGAGGGTGGTCCCTGGTGGTGAATGGCCGCGCCTCCGGCGCGGGTTTCAGCGGCGTCGAAGGAGCCGGAGGGCCTTCTCCTTCTCGAAGTCCAGTGCCCGGGTGGGTGGCGCGGACAGTCGGCCGATGCGTTCGCCCAGCTCCTGTACACGAGCCCGTACTTCGGGCTCGGCCAGTACCCGCAGCCCGAAGGCCAGCTCCGCGGGGCTGATGTCGTATTTCTTCTCCAGCGCGAGTGCCAACGCGACCGCGCGCAACTCGGCCTCACCGAATCGCCGGTGTCCACTGTGATCGTTCCGGCTCTCCGCCGGGAGCCTGCCCGTACGCTCCCGGGTCGGCGGCAGCAACCCCAGCGTCTCGCGATAGCGGAGCATGCGGGGTGAGGTCCCGAGCCGCCGCGCGGCCTCCGTGATGCGCATGGATCCAAGTATGCGCCAAATCTAACAAATAGCTGTCAGAAAGCGGCGTCCGGCCGTGCGTCGGGGGCACCTACCCACCTAGACTCGCTGAAAGGAGCCACGTCGAGTCCGCCGCCTGCGCCGCTGAAGGTGCCCATCGCGGCAGTGCATTCGGCGGGGCCGGACGGACCGACGGCGCGGCAACAGGCCGCACGATATGGACCCCAGGAGCTACGAACCATGGATTACAAGGTCGCCGATCTGTCGCTGGCGGCGTTCGGTCGCAAGGAGATTCGGCTCGCCGAGCATGAGATGCCCGGGCTGATGGCCGTACGCAGGGAATTCGCCGACGCCCAGCCGCTGCGCGGCGCGAAGATCATGGGCTCGCTGCATATGACGATCCAGACCGCAGTGCTGATCGAGACGCTGGTCGCTCTCGGCGCCGACGTCCGCTGGGTCAGCTGCAACATCTTCTCCACCCAGGACCACGCCGCCGCCGCGGTCGTCGTCGGCAAGGACGGCACCGCCGACAACCCCGCGGGCGTTCCCGTCTTCGCCTGGAAGGGCGAGACGCTGGAGGAGTACTGGTGGTGCACCGACCAGGCGCGGGCCTGGCCGGACGGCAGCGGCCCCAACATGATCCTCGACGATGGCGGCGACGCCACGATGCTCGTGCACAAGGGCATGGAGTACGAGAAGGCCGGTGCGGTTCCCTCGGCGGGTGAGGACGACCCCGAGGAATGGCACGTCGTCATCGACACCCTCCGCCGCACGATCTCGGAGAAGCCCGGCCGGTGGACCGCGGTGGCCGCGGACATCAAGGGAGTCACCGAGGAGACCACCACCGGCGTGCACCGCCTCTACGAGATGCACAAGGCCGGCACGCTCGCCTTCCCGGCGATCAACGTCAACGACTCGGTGACCAAGTCGAAGTTCGACAACAAGTATGGCTGCCGCCATTCCGTCATCGACGGTCTCAACCGCGCCACCGACGTCCTCATCGGCGGCAAGGTCGCCCTCGTCGCAGGCTACGGAGACGTGGGCAAGGGCTGTGCCGACGCGCTGCGCGGCCAGGGTGCCAGGGTCATCGTCACCGAGATCGACCCGATCTGCGCGCTGCAGGCCGCGATGGACGGTTTCCAGGTCGCCACGTTGGACGACGTCGTGGACCAGGCCGACATCTTCGTCACGACGACCGGCAACTTCAACATCATCACGGCCGACCACATGAGCCGGATGAAGCACCAGGCGATCGTGTCCAACATCGGTCACTTCGACAACGAGATCGACATCGTCGGCCTGGCGAAGACCCCGGGCATCGTGAAGGAAGAGATCAAGCCGCAGGTCCACACCTGGACCTACCCGGACGGCCACTCCATCATCCTGCTGGCCGAGGGCCGGCTGATGAACCTGGGCTGCGCCACCGGCCACCCCTCGTTCGTGATGTCGAACTCCTTCACCAACCAGGTGATCGCCCAGATCGAGCTCTTCACCAAGACCGAGGAGTACCCGGTCGGCGTCTACGTGCTGCCCAAGCACCTCGACGAGAAGGTCGCCCGGCTCCACCTCGACGCGCTCGGCGTGAAGCTCACCACGCTCACCAAGCAGCAGGCCGAGTACATCGGCGTTGACGTCGAGGGCCCCTACAAGCCCGAGCACTACCGCTACTGATCGATCGATCAGGGGCGCACGTTTGACTCGTGGCGAGTCCCGCACCGATCTCGGTGCGGGACTCGCCACGACTCAATTGAGGGAGGTCGGGATGAGCGACATCGCGGATGCCTCGCTGGCGTACGGCGGGGTGAAGCGGATCGAGTGGGCGGACCGCGCGATGCCGGTGCTGCGGCAGATCCGGGAGCGATTCGCCGCCGAACTTCCCCTGAGCGGCCTCAAGATCGCCGCATGCATGCACGTGACGACCGAGACCGCCAACCTCATCCGGGCATTGCAGGCGGGTGGGGCCACCGTGGCGCTGGCCGCCTCCAACCCCTTGTCCACTCAGGACGACACCGCGGCCGCCCTCGTGCATGAGTACGGCGCCGCCGTCTTCGCCCGGTCCGGCATCGACCGCGAGGGCTACTACCGGCATATTCATCAGGCGCTGGCCATCGAGCCGGATCTCGTCCTGGACGATGGCTGTGACCTGGTCAACATCCTGCACACCGAGCGCGTCGACCTGCTGGGCAGCGTCAAGGCGGGCTGTGAGGAAACGACGACCGGTGTCATCAGGCTGCACCAGATGGCCCGCGAGGGCGCGCTGAAATTCCCCATGGTCGCGGTCAACGACACCGACACCAAGCACATGTTCGACAACCGCTATGGCACCGGCCAGTCCACACTGGACGGCATCATCCGCGCCACCAACCTCCTGCTGGCGGGCAAGACGATCGTCATCGCCGGCTTCGGCTACTGCGGCCGGGGCCTGGCCGAGCGGGCCCGTGGGCTCGGCGCCCGGGTGGTCATCACAGAGATCGACCCGGTGAAGGCGCTCGACGCCCTCCTCCAGGGCTTCTCGGTGCTGCCGATGGCTCAGGCCGCCGAGCACGGGGACGTCTTCATCACCGTCACCGGCAACCGCGACGTCATCACCAGTGAGCACTTCGAGCGTATGAAGGATGGCGCGATCCTTGCCAACTCCGGACACTTCGACGTGGAGATCGACGTGCGGGGACTGCAGGAACTCGCCGTCGACGTACACCGCGGTGTCCGGCCCTTCGCCGACGAGTACGTGCTGGCCGACGGCCGCCGCCTGGTCCTGCTGGCAGAGGGCCGGCTGGTCAACCTGGCCGCCGCCGAAGGCCATCCGGCGGCCGTCATGGACATGTCCTTCGCCGACCAGGCCCTCACCTGTGCGTGGCTCGCGACGGCCTACGAGACCCTCACCCCCGGCGTCTACGACGTCCCGGCCGACATCGACGGTGAGGTCGCCCGGCTGAAGCTGGCCTCCATGACCATCGAGATCGACACCCTCACCGCGGATCAGGAGGACTACCTCTCCTCCTGGCGGCACGGCTCCTGAGCCGGTGCCCCGCGGAACGTACGTCCATCTCGAGGACGGCGTGGAGGAGCGTTTCCAGTGCGCCCCCGGCCCCGTCGGCTGGCGCTATGTCGCGGATCGCGCAGACGGCCTTCACACCGATCTCACCGTGGACAGCCGCTGGTGCCCGGTCCGGATGGAGCTGCGCACCCGGGACTGGTTGGTCCGGGGCGGGCTGACCGGCCCGGAACTGCTGTGGCTCCGGTCGCCCGCCGGGTCCGGGGCGCCGCCGCTGGAGTCGCCCGGGACCACTGAGCACGCCGTGCGGGCCGTGGGCTTTCTCGGGGACTCTCCTGGGTTTCTGGTGGCCGTGGCGAGGTCTCTCCGGTTGGAGGCGGGCGCGCAGGCCGATGTACGGCTCGTACGGCTGAGCGGGTCACAGCTGGCGGCTCTCACGGTCCGGCAGCGCTGGCGGCTGGCCGAGATCACGAGGCACGACACCGACCTCGGGCCGTTGCCGGTCGAGCGTTACGAGGTCACCGATCTGGCCACTGGCGAGACCGTCGCCCTGCATCTCGCCGGGGACGTGGTCCTCGAGGCCCCGGGCATCGAGCTCACCGAACTCGAGAACCCGCCCACTCTGGGGTGAAGCCGCCGGCTGAGAGCCTGGCCGGCTTTCGATCAGCGGCCGGGAGGGTGGGGCTGGCCGGGAGGATAGGGCGGGGGCTGTCGCGGTGGCGGTTGAGGGGCGAGCACTTGCTCGTAAGGGCCATGGCCGTATTGCGGGGGCGGCAGGAACCGAGGCTGGCCGGGGCCGGGCGGGCTGAACGGCGGTGGCGCGGGAGGACCGGTCACCGGCGGCGGCTGGGGCGCCGACCCCGAGACGGCCATGGCCGGAACCGGCTGCGGGCCGTATGCCGCGGGGGCGCCGCGCCAGGCGAGCGCGTCCCGGCGGGCGCGGCGCTGGGCCAGCCGCCACTCCTCCCGATGCCGGCGCTCCGCGAGCACGGCGGACAGCAGGATCTCCGGGCGTACCCCGGGGGGTGGCGGCGGGCTCACCCGTGCCACGACCTGGTCCACGAGACGCTGCCCCATGGCGTCCCGTACCTCGGGCAGCAGTTCCCAGAACCGGAGCAGATACTGACGGGCGGTCAACGCCAGCCCGTCGGACAGCTGGGACAGCTCGAGCGAATGGGCCCAGCCGGCCAGCTGCGGCGGCATCACCGCGACCGGTCCCAGGAGCGCCGACTCGGGTATCCGGTCCTGGATGACGATCGTGCCCGCGAAGAGGTCGCCGAGCCGCTTGCCCTGCCGGTTGAACAGCGATGCGATGAGCGCCGGTGAGCCGAAGAGGATCCAGATCTCGAACACCGCCGACAGAGCACGGACCAGCGCCTGGCGGAACCGGATCGGACCGCCGTCGTCGCTCACCACCCTCAGGCCCAGGGCCATCTTGCCCAGCGTGCGACCCCGGCTGAGCGTTTCGCACGCCGTCGGATAACCGACCAGGATCGCGGCCGTCCCCAGAATTGCGAAACCGAGTCCCCACGCCTCGTCCAGAACCCTGGTCATGGCGGCCAGAAAGCTGGCGAAGTTCAGCAGCGCGTACTGAAAGAGAACGTCGAGGAAGAGCGCGATCCCACGACTGGGCAGCCGGGCCACCCGGAGGTCGAGGGCTACGGCCTCGCCGGTGACGAGTTCGGCCACGGCTCTCCTGCTCTCTGGCGGCCCGGATCGGCCTGCGGTCGGGTGCGGGTTTCTGCGGTCCTGATTCTGTACGGTCCAGTTTGCCGGGTGAGCGGCCGGGAGCGCTAATCTCGGGCCGTGGACGTCGATGCGTTTGTGGCCGCTCATCACACCGAATGGACGCGTCTGGAACGGCTCATCAACCGTAGCCGGAAGCTGACCGGCGTCGAGGTCGATGAGCTGATCGAGCTGTACCAGCGGACGGCCACCCATCTGTCCGTGGTGCGGTCGAGTTCGCCGGACCCGGTGCTGGTCGGCCGGCTGTCGTCACTGGTCGCCCGGGGCCGGGCGGCGGTGACCGGCGCACAGGCTCCGCTCTGGCGGGATTCCATCCGGTTCGTCACGGTGACCTTCCCGGCCGCCGCCTATCGGATGCGCTGGTGGTGGGTGGGCAACGCTGCCGTGTCGATCGTGCTGGCCACGATCATCGCCGTGTGGATCGTGCACAGCCCCGAGGTGCAGGCGACGATCGGCGCGCCCAGCCAGATCCGCAGGCTCGTCGAACACGACTTCGCGAACTACTACACCGAGCACGACGCGGCAGCGTTCGCGTTCCAGGTCTGGGTCAACAACTTCTGGGTCTCGGCACTGGCGCTGATCGGTGGGATTCTGCTCGGCATCTTCCCCATCTATGCGCTGCTGGGCAACACGGTGAACCTGGGGGTGACCGGGGGACTGATGTTCGCCTACGGGAAGGGCGACATCTTCTTCGGCCTGATCCTCCCGCACGGCCTGCTGGAACTGAGCGCGGTCTACCTGGCCTGCGGGACCGGGCTCAAGTTGGGCTGGACGATCATCGATCCAGGTGGGCGGCCCCGCGGACGGGCCCTGGCCGAGGAGGGGCGGGCGCTGGTGAGCATCGTCATCGGGCTGGTCGGGGTACTCCTGATCTCCGGCGCCATCGAGGGTTTCGTCACCGGCTACGTGTCGGTCACCTGGCTGCGTATCGGCATCGGAGTCGTCGCGGAGACCGCCTTCCTCACCTATGTGATCGTCCTCGGCCGGCGGGCCGTGAAACGCGGTGAGACCGGTGACGACGGCATCACCCCCGACGTCGCCCCCATCGCCGCCTGACCGCGTCGTACCGGACCCCAGCCACACCTGGTCTCAGGCCGGGGTCGCCATGGGACCCCGGCCTGACCTGACGACCACTGCCCGCACCGCCCCGTCGAGGCCGAGCCGCCTGGGCGTGGACGTCGTGCGACATGCACTACCGCAGGAAGCCTTCGTAGTTGCGCTGCTGGAGTTGACTCTCGATCTGCTTCACGGTGTCCAGTCCCACGCCGACGACGATCAGGAGGCTCGTGCCGCCGAACGGGAAGTCCTGCGTCGCCCCCATGACCGCGAAGGCGCTTAGGGGTAGGAGCGCGATCAGTCCCAGATACAGTGCGCCCGGAGCGGTGATCCGGGCGAGCACATAGTCGAGGTACTCGGCGGTCGGCCGACCGGGCCGGATGCCGGGGATGAACCCGCCGTACTTCTTCATGTTGTCGGCGACTTCGGTGGGGTTGAAGGTGATCGCGACGTAGAAGTACGTGAAGAAGACGATCATTGTGAAGTAGATCGCCATGTGCCAGGGGTTGTCCTGCTTCAGGTACGGCGCGAGCGTCCGGTTGAGGAACGCGTTGCTCCGGAAGAGTTGTGTGGCAAGGGCCGGCAGGTACATCAGCGACGAGGCGAAGATGACCGGGATGACGCCCGCCTGATTGACCTTGAGCGGGATGTACGTGGACGTGCCGCCGTACATCCGGCGGCCTACCATCCGCTTGGCGTACTGCACCGGGATGCGCCGCTGCGCCTGCTCCACGAAGACCACGCCCGCGATGATCGCGATGCTCAGCAGGATGACCAGCGTAAAGGTGAAGCCGCCCTTGGACTTGAAGATGTTCCAGAACTCCTGCGGGAACACCGCGACGATCTGAGTGAAGATCATGATGGACATGCCGTTGCCGATGCCCTTGTCGGTGATCAGCTCGCCGAGCCACATGATGACGGCGGTACCGGCGACCATGCAGATCACCATTGTGGTGATGGTGAAGACGTGGGTGTCGTGCAGCAGCCGGGATCGGCAGGTCGAGAACAGGTTTCCGGTCGCGGCCGTCGCCACGATGCCGGTTCCCTGCAGGACCGCCAGCCCGACCGTCAGATACCGGGTGTACTGAGTGATCTTGGCGGTGCCGGCCTGGCCCTCCTTCTTCAGGGTCTCCAGGCGCGGGATCACCGCGGTCAGCAGTTGCAGGATGATGCTCGCGGTGACGTAGGGGTAGATGCCCAGCGCGAATACCGACAGCTTGAGCAGCGCGCCGCCGCTGAACAGATTGACCACGTTGAAGAGGTCTGATTGGCCGCCATTGGCCGCCGCATCCGTACAGGTCTTGACGGCCGTGATGTCGATGCCGGGCGTCGGCAGGTTCTGGCCGAGCCGGAACACGACGATGATGCCGAGCGTGAACAGCAGCTTCTTGCGCAGGTCGGGGGTCTTGAACGCCCGAAGGAACGTGGTCAGCATCCCTCCTCCTGCGCGATTCCTGTCCTGCGGCCGTGATGCACGTCGCGACCATGACGGGGGAGTTCGGAGAATTCGGGCAGCAGTGATCCGGCGAGCACCGAGAGTGCTCGCACCATGGTGATGCGGGAAATGACAAGCCTCCACACGGGGATACCGCGGCGTTCGCGGGAACGCTGCGGTCAATGACTGAGAACGTCAAGAACCCGTGATGGAAGGTGGCCCACGGCCCCGTACGGCGGAGGTGAACACGGCCGGTGGAACCGCCGCGTGCTCCACCACGACACCGGCCACGCGCCGGTCGGCGCCGACCCCGGTCTCGCCCGGTGGCAGTACGACGCCGAGCCCGTACGGCTTGGACACTGCCGAGCGCGGCGCCCCACGCACCGACGCCTGCGACCTTGCGGAATCCCGGCAGCCGGTGCTGACACCGTCCGCCGCACACCGCAACCGGCCGAAGGCCGCAGCCGCTGCGGAAGCCCCACCTCGAACGGTCGCCGGATCCGAACCGCCGCGCGCTTCCGGCGTCCCGGCGCTCTCGGCGCGAGCGGTACTCGCCGCACCGGTGGTGGCGCCGAGCGGCCTGTGGGAGTGACGGCTCTGGCCAAGGATGGCGGCCGCCAGGGAATCCCCGGTTCCTACCCGATTCGCGTCCGCCGCGGTGTTCGCGCGAAACACCACGGCTGCGGTGGACCCGGGCATCACCGAGATGACCGCGGTCATGACGAAGCCGAAGAACCCCGCCAGGAGCATCAAAAGCCGTCGACGCCGGAGGATGTGGCCGCTCACACCCACCCCCATCGATGAACCGCCGAGTCTTGCCATAAGCGGCGATCTCGCCCTGTCAGCCGTGCACCCTGCCGGTCAGTGATCACGATAACGCACCGACCTCAGTCGTTTGCCTTCGTTCACGGACCACTCAGTTCGGGTTCGCCGATCTGCTGGGCGGCGCGGGCGGTGTCAGAGGCGGCCGGCGGATTTGAGGGCGAGATAGGCGTCGGCCAGGGCGGGGGCGATCTCTTCGGGGGGTGCGTCGACGACCTCGACGCCGAATCTGCGGAGCTCCGCGGTGAGCCGGCGCCGTTCGGCGCGGGCCCGTTCGGCCGCGGCCGCGTCGTACACCGCCGCCAGGTCCCCCCGGGCCTGGGCCATCTCGGTCACCCGGGGATCGGAGACCGCCGCGATCATCAGCAGATGCCGGGAGGTGAGCTGGGGCAGCAGCGGGAGCAGGCCCTCCTCGATCGCGGCCGAGTTGAGCTCGGTCAGGAGCACCACCAGGCAGCGCTGCCGCACCTTGGACATGATCGTCGAAACCATCCCGGCGGCGTCGGACTCGATCAGCGCGGGCTCCAGCGGCGCCATCGCCTGCACCATCGAGGTCAGCAGATCGGTCCGGGAGACGCCCTCGACCCGGGCCCGTACCTTCCGGTCGTAGGCCAGCAGATCGACCCGGTCCCCGGCCCGGGAGGCCAGTGCGCCGAGCAGCAGCGCCGCGTCCATCGAGCAGTCCAGCCGGGGAATGTCGCCGACCCGGCCGGCCGACGTACGCCCTGTGTCCAGAACCAGGTAGATGCGCCGGTCCCGCTCCGGCCGCCAGGTCCGGACGACCACGTCGGCCCGGCGCGCGGTGGCCCGCCAGTCGATGGAGCGGACGTCGTCGCCATCGACGTACTCCCGCAGCGAGTCGAACTCGGTGCCTTGGCCGCGGATCAGCGCGATGTGGTTCCCGGTCAGCTCGCGCAACTTGGCGAGCTTGCCCGGCAGGTGGCGGCGGGATGGGAAACCGGGCAGCACCCGCAGCGTCCACGGGACCGGACGGGAGAGCTGCCGGGCGGCCAGCCCCAGCGGACCGGTCGACCGCACGGTGACCGTGGCGGCTTTGCGATCACCACGCCGGGTCGGGACGAGGGTCAGGTCCGTCCGGCGTCGCTCGCCCGCCGGAATGCTGAGCGTGACAGTGTTCTGGGGCTTGACGGTGTTCTGGGGCCGGCGTGGCAGGAAACCGGCGCTATCGGAGGCTGCCGTGATCATCGGTGTCGCGCCGGCGCTCGGCGGCCAGGCGTCGCGCAGCCGGGCCTTGACCCGGCGCCGCCCCAGGTTCTCCACGATCAGCGACACGTTGGCGGTCTCACCGAGCCGGATATTGGTGTCACCGGTCCGGTGGAAGCGCAGCTGCCGGACGTTGCCGGCCAGCGCCAGGTCCGCCGCGACACAGACGGCGAGCGCGCCCTCCAGAGCGAACAGCGCCCACCAATGCGGCACGAAGAGCAGCACGATAGCGCCCAGCGCCGCCAGCAGCCCGGTCCGCCCCGTCAGCGCCATGCCCACCCCCCGAAAACCTCGTGATCATGCAATCGTTCGACGTACGAATGCATGATCACGAAGTGGGATGGGCTCATGAGTGGGGTCACTATCTCGGGGCGGGGACGGTGGTCAGGACGCCTTCGAGGACGCCGTCGGCGGTCGCGCCCTCGAGGTCGGCCTCCGGGCGCAGCTGGACGCGGTGCCGCAGCGTCGGCCGGGCGAGCGCCTTGACATCGTCCGGAGTCACGTAGTCGCGGCCGGACAGCCACGCCCAGGCCCGCGAGGTGCCGAGCAGCGCGGTCGCCCCACGGGGGGACACGCCCAGTTGCAGCGAGGGCGACTGGCGGGTGGCCCGGCACAGGTCGACGACATAGCCGGCGACCTTGGGATCGACGTGGACCTTCCGGACGGCCTCGCGGCCGGCCGACAGTTCTTCGACACCGGCCACGGGATCGATGGAGGACAGATCGCGCGGGTCGAAGCCGCTCGCATGCCGCTGGACCACCGCGATCTCGTCGTCCCGGCCGGGCACGGGAACGTTCAGCTTGACCAGGAACCGGTCCAGCTGGGCCTCCGGCAGCGGATAGGTCCCCTCGTACTCGATCGGGTTCTGCGTCGCGCACACCATGAATGGGTCCGGCAGCGGCCGGGGCAGACCCTCGACCGAGATCTGCCGCTCCTCCATCGCCTCCAGCAGCGAGGCCTGAGTCTTCGGCGGCGTCCGGTTGATCTCGTCGGCGAGCAGCAGGTTGGTGAACACCGGCCCCTCGCGGAACTCGAACTCGGAGGTGCGGTTGTCGTAGATGAGCGAGCCGGTCACATCACCGGGCATCAGGTCCGGAGTGAACTGCACCCGCTTGAAGTCCAGTGCCAGTGACTGCGCGAGCGAACGGACCAGCAGTGTCTTGGCGGTGCCGGGCACACCCTCGAGCAGGACGTGGCCCCGGCACAGCAGCGCGATGACCAGACCGGTGATCACGGCGTCCTGGCCGACCACGGCCTTGGAGATCTCGCCACGCAGCGCCGTCAGCGCCTTCCGGGCGGTCGTCCCGTCGCCGGTGTCCACCGTTTCCGGCTGATAGTCCGCGCTCATGTTTCCCCTTTTAGAGCGCCTGGCGGCAGGAGCCGCCAGGCTCGCGGCGCCCAGGCGCCGCCTACTGATCCAACAGCCCTACTGCCGGGCGCGTTTACAGCGATCATGACCCGAGGACCTGCCTCTCCAGGTCGTCGAGGAGGTCGGAGAGCCCGACCAGCCCGGCATCGTCCGCTGGTGCAGGACCGTACAGGGCGAAGCCGATGGTCGTCTCGTCCCATTGCCGAGGTTGTGCTCCCGGAACCGGACCGGTCGAGCGCAGCCGGCCGGCGATCGCGATGACGATCTCCTGGGCCGCGGCCGGGTCCTGGGCGAGACTCCGGGGCAGCCCCAGCCGGGGCACCAGGCGTTCACGGGCTCCGGCCCGCAGTGCGTCGGCGGCCCGACCGCGGGCCTTCCGGGCGCGGTAGAGCCGGGCCCGCCCCTCCGTCGTCTCCGCCGACCGTACGATCACCGGCAGTGGCTCGGTGACGACGGGCCCCAGCCGCCGGGACCGCCAGAACGCGGTCAGCACCACGGCGATCACCAGTTGCAGCAGGGCCAGCTTCACGCCGAACGGCACCAGATCCTGGAACGACTTGTCACCGCCGGTCCCCGGCTCGGGTAGGCCGGGGATCAGCCAGACGGCGTTCGGCCGGGCCCCGGCCAGGTTCATCCCGAGCGCGGCGTTCCCACGATCGAGCAGTTGCGCGTTGGTGAGCGGCCCGCCGGTGCCGAGGACCGTGACCGTACGCCCGTTGACGGGCAACTGGACCAGCCGCGGGCGTTTCTCCTCGAGATAGCACGACGTGGCCGGTCCGGCCTGTGCCGTGACCTCGTACGTCATCGCATAGTCGAAACCGACGTCACCGGCCTGGGTGGCCGCGGTCAGCGCACACTGTGGCTGTACGACGTTCTTGGAGGCCTCACCGGTCTGCTCGACACCGGGTGCGAGCTTGCCGAGGGTGGTCCGGGTGGGCTCCACGAGCAGCAGGTCTCCGGGCGCCGAGCGCAGCACGTCGAGCTGTACCCCGGTCAGCCGTTCGGGCCGGACGACCACCAGGACGGCATCGGGCACGGCTCGCATCCGGTCGGCCGCCTCCGCGGCGGACCGAGCCACCGTGACCTGGGTCCCGTGCTGGCCGAGAATCTGTACGAGCGCCCGCGCGCCGTCGCGGTTCGCCGTCTCCGGGTCCAGATACTGCGCCTGCACCCGGGGCCGGAGCGCCGCGAGCACCAGCCCCAGAACGACCAGGACCAGGACGAAGACCAGAATGCCGCGGGATCGGCGCCACCGCCGCCCCGCGACCTGACCGGCGCTCGGCGGCTCCTCCGTCAGGGACGGGGCCGGGCCGGACAGCGTGGCGGTCACATCGGGCTCCGGAAGCTCGCGGACATCGGCTCCCCGGCCTCCATCGGGCGGGGCTTCGCGGCCTGCAGGCGCTCGTCCAGCCGCTTGAGCCGCTCGTAGCCCTCCGCGGTGCCGGGCCGGTCGCCGTACCAGACGTCATCGAAGACCCGCACCCCCAGCACGAATTCCTCGGCTTGCTCGGGCAGCGCCAAACCGGCCTCCAGTGCCAGCTCATCGGCGGTACGGCCGGGCCGGGGCTCCAGGATGACGCGTTCCTCGAGACTTCGGGCGATGGCACGCAGCCGCTGCCGGATGGCCTCCGCCCACTCACCGGCGGCGGCGTGCGCTTCGGCCAGGGACCGATGGTTCTTGGCCGTGGAGAGTGCGCCGTCCAGCAGCGCGTCGCGCGCGGACTTGGTGTTGCGGCCGCCGCGAGCCCACCACAGGACCAGGCCGATCACGGCCAAGATCAGTACGACGATCACGATCATCGCGATCACGCCGCCGCCTCCGCCGCCCGCGCCGTGCGGGGAGGCGTGCCGAAGGAGCGAGTCGAGCCAGTCACCGACCTTGGCGAAGAACTTGTCCAGGACCGAGGGTTCGTCCCGGTGGTAGATGGGCTTGTCCAGCTCGCGGCGGGCGAGCTCTCGCGCCTGGTCACGACCTATCGGGTCGGGCACCATCATGGCCGCGCGCCACCACCCGTTGATCATGAATTCCCTCCCGGTCGCGGGCCGTTCGACCAGACGGTCGGCGGTGCGCCGGCGCCCGGCGGGGCGGTGGTCCAGGGCGGTCCGGCCCCAGGTGGCGGGGCGGCTCCGGGCGGGGCGGGGCGCAGGAGCGGCGCACCGCCGTGGGACTGCGGCCGGTGACCCGAGCCCGGCCCGGTCACCAGCGCGCTCGGCCGCCACAGATCCAGGAAGTCGTGGACTTCGAGGTCGTCGCGGGTCTGTAGCTCCAGATCGAGCCCTTCCCTGCGCATCCGCAGGTCGATGTAGAGCAGGGCGATGACCCCGGCGTCGAACGGGCCGATCAGTGACCAGCTCACGATGCGGCCCACCGTGCCCACGCCCAGCGACATGACCTCAGTCCACCCGGTGGGGTTCTGGCCGAAGAGCATCCGGTCGAGCAGAAAGAAGGGCACCTGCGCGATCAAGCCTATGAAGATCGTGATCAGCAGGGTGAGCAGCAGGGTCCCGCAGATCCGCCACCATCGGCGGCGGATGAGCTGACGGGCCCGGCGAAAGGCCCCCAGCACGCTCTGCCGCTCCATGACCACGGCGGGCGCGGCCAGCACGCACAGGACGTACAGCCACACCATGAGCGCCAGACCGACCGGGAAGCCGATGACCGCGGCGAGCACGCCCAGCCCGGCCGGGGCGTTCCCGGACACCAGCAGGATGAACGGCAGCACGGGGACGATGACCGCGGCCAGCGACAAGGTCATGGTGATGGTCGCCACCGCGACCAGCCGGGCCAGGCTCGGCCGGACGTCGCGCCAGGCCTGGCGCAGTGTCCCGGGCAGGCCGAACAGCGTGCGGCCCAGCACCGGGGCGAGCATCCCGGCCAGTAGCAGGATGGTGTACGCGGTGAGCGCCAGTTCGATAATGATCAGCAGGAACTGGGTGCCGACCGACCGCAGCAGCGGGCCGGGAGTGACCTCATCGGTGGCCGAGGTGCCGATGAAGAAGTACGCCCCCAGCGTGATGATCACCTGAACGGCGCTCGTCAGGATCAACGCCAGCCCGAGCACCGCCCGCGGATTGCGCCGGATGCTGGTGATCGCGGCGTCGAGCGTCTCGGAGATTCCCAGTGGGCGCAGCGGGATGTCCCCGCCGAGCAGCTCGGATCGGTCCGTCGCGAGCCGGATCGGAACCGGGCCCGGAGAAAGCTCCTGCGGCAGCGGCGATGGATCTTCGGGCACGCCCGAACCAGGTGTTGCCCATGCCTCCAGACCCGACATCGGTGCTCCCTGCCCAGACTCGATCAAGTCATCCTGTCACGGTATGGGAGCGGCCACCCTCAGGCGGTCAGCGGTGTATCCACGAAATGCCCATCGGACGGACCCTTCCTTGATCGGCTGCTGATCAGCGGAGTGCCCACGCCCGGACGAGCGCCTTAACAAGTCCGGACAAACATTGCGCCATGTGTGCGAACAGAAACGCAGCGTATCCCGCTGTGTGCTAGATCACCGGGTTTTCTGCCGAAGTGGCCTGGAGAGCCTGATGTGACCTTGGAACTAGATGAATTGAGGTCCATTCGGCGACATAGACCGCGAGTCCTGTTTATAATCCGGCCCTTGGTGTGTGTGTCGCCCCGATGTCACTCGTCGTTCCCTACGGGGTCACGCGGCGGGCAAACGCGGGTAGCCTCTAGCTCACCTGCTAGCTCCGCAGGTCATTCGCTTCTGACTACGTGTAACGATGAGGGCCATGAGAGGACGAGTACTGGTCGTCGATGACGACCTCGCTCTCGCCGAGATGCTCGGCATCGTCTTGAGGGGCGAAGGCTTCGAGCCGTCGTTCGTGCATGACGGTGACAAGGCACTCGAGGCGTTCCGGGAGACCCGGCCAGACCTCGTGCTGCTCGATCTCATGCTGCCCGGCGCGGACGGTATCGACGTATGCCGTCAGATCCGCGCCGAGTCCGGCATCCCGATCGTCATGCTCACGGCGAAGAGCGACACCGTGGACGTCGTCCTCGGCCTGGAATCCGGCGCCGACGACTACATTGTCAAGCCGTTCAAGCCCAAGGAGCTGGTCGCCCGGGTGCGGGCCCGGCTCCGCCGAACCGATGAGCCGGCCCCTGAGACGCTGACGATCGGTGACATCACGATCGATGTCGCCGGGCACTCGGTGAAGCGGCTGGACAGACACATCCCGCTGACGCCGCTGGAGTTCGACCTGCTGGTGGCGCTGGCCCGCAAACCGCGCCAGGTCTTCACCCGGGAAGTCCTCTTGGAACAGGTCTGGGGCTATCGGCACGCAGCCGACACCCGGCTGGTCAACGTGCATGTCCAGCGACTGCGGGCGAAGATCGAGAAGGATCCCGAGCACCCCGAGATCGTGGTCACCGTACGAGGAGTCGGCTACAAGGCCGGCCCCGCCTGACCCCCTGTCCGCGAGGGGCACGGTGGTGGCTGGACCGAGGTACGAGCGACGAGGGAGGCCACCACCTGAAAGGCGCCCCCCGCCGCCGTGCCGTAGGTGCGGCCATGAACGTGAAAGGCCCGGTCGTGAAGGCGTGGAAGAGGCGCATCCGCCGCGCGCTCGGCACGTTGCGCCGGGTGGTGCGCGGTGTATGGCGGCGGGCCTACACCCGATGGCGTCGTTCGATCCAGGTACGGATCGTGACGACGACGCTGGTCATCTCCGCGGTGGTGGTGGCCGTGCTCGGGGTCTTCCTGATGCAGCAGATCACCACCGCCTTGCTCGACGCCAAGGAGAACACGGCGGTACTGCAGCTTGACGAGGGCTTGGGCATCGCCCAGTCGGAGCTGTCCCGGGTGGGCGTGGCCGACACCGAGAGCACGCTCGAGGACGTCGCCAACAAGCTCAAGGCGCGCAGCGGGACGTTCGGCCTCTACGAGGTCTACATCCGGGACACCGACGACACCCTGTCCGATGGCTTCGCCACCAACGAACTGCGCAGCTACAGCATTCCCAAGCGGCTCCGCGACCAGCTCGAGAAGGACGTCAACGGCACCAGGGAACGCACCTACGGTGAGCTGAGCTACATCGGCCACGATTCGGTGGCTGGACTGATCGTGGGTGCCCGGGTGGGCCGGTTCGAGCTCTACTACCTGTTCCCACTGACCCAGGAGCAGCGGACGATCACGGAGGTGCAGCGCACCCTGATCGGGGTGAGCGCGGGGCTGGTGCTGCTGTTGGCCGCGATCGCCTCACTGGTCACCCGGCAGGTGGTGATCCCGGTACGGCTCGCCGCGCAGGCGGCCGAGCGGCTCGCGGCGGGGCGGCTCGAGGAGCGGATGAAGGTGCGGGGGGAGGACGATCTCGCCCTGCTGGCCGCGTCCTTCAACGGCATGGCCGCGACCTTGCAGGAGAAGCTCGCCGCGCTGGAGGGCCTGTCCCAGGTGCAGCGGCTGTTCGTCTCGGACGTCTCGCACGAGCTGCGCACCCCGCTGACCACGATCCGGATCGCCGCGGACATGCTCTACGAGCACCGCGAGGACTTCGAGGCATCGGTTAACCGGTCGGCGGAGCTTCTGCAGAGCCAGCTGGAGCGGTTCGAGTCGCTGCTCGCCGATCTGTTGGAGATCAGCCGGCACGACGCAGGCGCGGCGACGCTGGACGCCGAGTCGGTGGACCTGCGCGACCTCGTGTTGCGTGCCGTCGGCGATACCGAGGATCTGGCCGAGCACAAGGGCAGCAAGATGCTCCTCCAACTGCCCGGTGAACCGTGCATGGCCGAGGTCGACCGCCGCCGAGTCGAACGTATCTTGAGGAACCTGCTGGTCAACGCGGTCGAGCATGGGGAGGGCGAGGACCTTGTGGTGACCGTGGCGGCCGATCGGGACGCGGTGGCCGTGGCGGTACGCGACCACGGGGTAGGGCTCAAGCCGGGGGAGGCACAGATGGTCTTCGACCGTTTCTGGCGGGCTGACCCGGCCCGGGCCCGAACCACCGGAGGCACCGGCCTCGGGCTGTCCATCTCCCGGGAGGACGCCCAGCTGCACGGCGGCTGGCTACAGGCCTGGGGTGAGCTGGGCGTGGGCTCACAATTCCGGTTGTCGCTACCCCGGGTGGCCGGGGAAGAGCTGCGCGGCTCCCCGCTGCCCCTCGTACCGCCCGACGTCGAGCTGACCCGTGCCCCCTTCGCCGGGCTGGAGTTGGGCGAATGAGAGCGATGCCCCAGGGCGCTCGGCGCGCGCCCACGCACCTGATTTTGGTGGCGGCGCTGGTGTGCGCCGGATGCGCGACGGTGCCGACCGGTGGGCGGGTGGTGACCGGCAGGCCGGCCCAGCGCGCCGAGCCGATCGACGACCCCTACGTTCGGATGATCCCGGTGCCGCCGGGCAAGGGCTGGGTGCCGGAGCAGATCGTGCGGGGGTTCCTGACCGCCTCGGCGAACTTCGACGACCAGCACAAGGTGGCACGGCAGTATCTGACGTCCGGGGTGGTGTGGCAGCCCGATCCCCGGCCCGTGGTGACCGTGTACGACAAGCAGCCCGACTACCTCGCCACCATCAAGTCGGACGAGCCCACCGCCATGGTGGGCGTGCGGGGTTCACAGCTCGGCACGATCGGTTCCGACGGCCAGTACAAGGCCGATGCCAGGCCCCTCGACCAGACCTTCCGGCTGGCCAAGAACGCCCAAGGACAATGGCGGATCAGCGAGTTGCCCGACAGGCTGGCCAACAGCCTGCTGCTCAGCACGCGGGCCGTCGCTCGGGCCTTCCGGACCCGGAACCTCTACTTCTTCGCACCTGACGCCAAGGTCCTCGTGCCCAACCCGGTCTTCCTGCCGTTGGTCAACCGCCGGGACCTGCCCGCCCAGATCGTGGTGGCCGAGCTCAACGGTCCGACCGCGTGGCTCTCCCATGCCGTCACGACGTGGTTCCCGACCGGCACCCGGCTGCTCGGGGGCGTGGACGTCACGGACGGGGTCGCCACCGTCAACCTCAGCCGTGAGGCGTGGAAGGGTAACCAGAAGGGCATGTCCGCGCAGCTGATGTGGGCGCTCAAGCAGTTGACCGAGGTCAAACGGATGAGGCT
>JAOPYO010000123.1 GCA_025964575.1 Actinomycetes bacterium | reverse complement strand
GCGGGCGATCTCCTGGGCCCCTGATTCCTTCAGCAGGTAGCCGCGGGCGCCGGCGCGCATGGCGGCGAAGACGGAGTCGTCGTCGCGGAACATGGTCAGCACCAGGACTCCGATGCGCGGGCTGGTGTGGGTGATGGTGCGGGTGGCCTCGATCCCGTTGCCGCCCGGCATGTGCAGATCCATGACCACCACGTCCGGCTGCAACTCCTCGGAGAGGCGTACCGCCTCCGGTCCGTTGATCGCCTCGGCCACGACGTCCACGTCCAGGGCTTCGAGTAGAGCCCGCAGTCCCTGCCGGAACATGGGGTGGTCATCGGTGATGATCACCCGGACTTTGTCGGTATTCATGACTCACTCGTTTCCGGGGCGCACCACGGCGCTCTCGCTTGATCGCTCCTCGGTCCAGTCACTGCCGCGCCCCTCCGGCCTGCTCGCGAGCCGCAACTGGGCGCTCACCAGGGTTGTCACTCTTCGGTACACAGCGTCCCCCCGTCACGGGACCGGCGTCACGGCGCAGGCGGGAAGAGGCCGTCAGGAGGCCAGTGCCCCGATCACCGCGGCTCCCGGTCAGGTCTGCCTCTCGATGTCGGTGCGGATCTTGCGCATCTGCTCCGCCGTCTGCGTGACGTCCTTGGCGAAGCTCGTCACCGAGCCGAAGCTGGTCCTGTCCGCCCAATAGCAGGCGTTCACTTTCAGGCCCCCCGACGTGAGGCTGAGGCAGGAGGCGGAGCCCCCGAGGGGGCCGGGATCCGTGTCGGTCAGTGTGCCGCCGGAGCCGGTGCTCGTGGAGTCCTTCAGCATGTCCCTGAGCGCGGTCTTGGGGTCGTCCAGCCTGACGGTGGCGGCGGCGACGACGAACTGGCCGGGGCCGATCTTGATCAGCTCGTGGGGGTCCGCCGCATAGGGCGGGCCATAGATCGCGCCCTTGAGCTTGCCGACGCCGTACTTGCTCATGGCGGCCGTCGTGTTCAGGCCCTGCAGGAGTCCCTGGTTGATGGTCTCGCCCGCGTGGTCGCGGGTCAGGCCGCCGGCCTTCTCAGCGAACGAGATCGCGTGCGCACTACCACCGGCCGGGGTGCTGTTGGCGGGGGACCCGGGGGCGCTGGGACGGGCGGTGGCTCCGCTGCTGCAGGCGGCCAGTGCGCCCAGGGCGAGGCACATGGGGGCCAGGGCGTACGCGACGATGCGTCTCATCGCGATCCTCCTTGGTAGGGGTAGGCCCCAAACTGTGGCTCACCCCGCCCACGGGCGTCAGGTGACTTGAGTCCCGGTTCGGCCGGGACCTGCGTGGCCGCTGAGGTGATCCCATCGTGTGGTCCTGGCCGTCCCGCCGTCATGGGAGTGGCGTCCTGCGGACGCGAACAGGGGCGTGACCGATAGCCGGTCACGCCCCTGCCGGGAAGTGCGTGGTTACTTCGCGTGCTCCAGATCGGGCCGCATCCGCCGCATGATGGCGCCGAGCTCGCTGGCCGAGACACTCATCGAGGAGGAGCTCGAGCCGAGGGACGTCACGCTGGGCATCACCATGACCTCACCGAAGGTGGAGCTCGTCTGCCAGGCGCAGAAGGACACCTTGACACTGGTGATGGTCGTGGAACGGCCTTCGCCGCATGCGCCCTTGCCTCCGTGGGGTCCCGGGTCGGTCTCCGTCCAGATGAAAGAGACGCCCTGGGCGGTGGTGCTTGAGCCGGATCGGCTGCGCAACTTACTGACCAGGCTGTCCGGGTTCTGGAATTTCCCGGTGGCACCGATGAAGAGGATCTTCCGGTCGCCGTCCACGTACGTCGCGGTGACCACGTTGTCCACCGTGCCGCCGAGCGTCGACTGGGCCTGGCTCCTGGCTCCCGCGGCGGCGGACTTGAGCACCGAGTTGCTGCTGGTGTCCTGGGTGAGCCCACCGGCGGAGCTCGGCGTGGCGATCTCGTACTTCGTGCCGCCGCCCCCGGAGACGACGACCACGACCACCGCGATGACCGCGACCAGTGCCACGGCTCCGACCACCAGACCGATGATCAACCCGGTGCTGGACTTCTTGGCCGGTGGATAGGGTGCCTGGCCGTAGGGCTGTTGCGGACCCGGCTGCCCGTACGGAGCCTGTCCGTACTGCGGCTGGCCCTGGGGTTGCCCGAAACCGCCCTGCTGGCCGTAGCCGGGCTGCGGTTGCCCATAACCAGGCTGCTGTCCAAAGCCGGGTTGTTGCGGACCATATCCCGGGCCACCCCCATAAGCCTGCCCGCCAGGCGGCGCATTCCAACCGCTCATCATGTGTCCCCTCTGCATCGCCACGCCGTGCCGCCCCCGGCGATGTGCCCTGTGTTAGCAGAGAACATTGTGCTCTATTGGGAGAATTGATGCAGAAGAGAGGGCGAGATCCATACACGTACAGCCAGACTCGCCCCGCCCCGTAGACTTTTCCCCCGTGACCGAGCCCACCACGACCGACCCGACGCCGACCGCGCCGACTCTGCAGACTCAGTACGCGCCCGCGGATGTCGAAGGCAAGCTGTACGAACGCTGGGTTTCGGCGGGCCTCTTCGCCGCCGACCCCGCGCGCGACCCCGACAGGCCGCACTTCTCGATCGTGATCCCGCCGCCGAACGTGACCGGCTCGCTGCACATGGGTCACGCCCTGGACCATTCCATCCAGGACGCGCTGGTGCGGCGCCGGCGCATGCAGGGCCATGAGGTGCTCTGGCTGCCGGGCATGGACCACGCGGGCATCGCCACCCAGAACGTCGTCGAGCGTGAGCTGGCCAAGGAGGGCCTGTCCCGGCACGACCTTGGCCGGGAGGCGTTCGTCGAGCGGGTATGGCAGTGGAAGGGCGAGTCGGGCGGCCGGATCCTCGGTCAGATGAAGCGACTCGGCGACAGTGTCGACTGGTCGCGCGAGCGCTTCACCATGGACTCCGGGCTCTCCCGGGCCGTGCTGACGATCTTCAAGCGGCTCTACGACGACGGACTCATCTACCGGGCCGAGCGGATCATCAACTGGTGCCCGCGCTGCCTTACCGCGCTGTCGGACATCGAGGTGGAGCACGCCGACCGCGAGGGTGAGCTCGTCTCCATTCGCTACGGTTCCGGCGACTCCGAGATCGTGGTGGCGACCACCCGGGTCGAGACGATGCTCGGCGACACCGCCGTGGCCGTTCACCCGGCCGACGAGCGCTACGCCCACCTCGTGGGTCGCGAGGTCGAGCTGCCGCTGACCGGCCGCCGTATCCCCGTCGTCGCCGACGAGCATGTCGATCCCGCGTTCGGCACCGGCGCCGTCAAAGTGACCCCGGCGCACGACCCCAACGACTTCGAGATCGGCCGTCGCCACTCCCTGCCCTTCTTGACGGTCATCGACGAGCGCGGAGTCATCACCGTCCACGGTCCCTTCGAGGGGCTGGACCGCTTCGAGGCGCGCCCGGCCGTCGTCGCCGCGCTCCGCGAAGAGGGCCGCATCGTCAAGGAGATCCGCCCGTACGAGCACTCCGTCGGCCACTGCCAGCGGTGCTCCACCGTGGTCGAGCCCCGGGTGTCCCTGCAGTGGTTCGTCAAGGTGGAGACGCTGGCCAAGGCCGCCGGGGACGCGGTGCGGGACGGCCGAGTGAAGATCCACCCGCCGGAGCTGGCCGCCCGCTACTTCGCCTGGGTCGACAACATGCACGACTGGTGTATCAGCCGCCAGCTGTGGTGGGGCCACCGGATCCCAGTCTGGTACGGACCCTCTGGGGAAGCGGTCTGCGTCGGGCCTGACGAGACGGCCCCCGAGGGCTGGACCCAGGACACCGATGTCCTCGACACCTGGTTCTCCAGCGGCCTCTGGCCGTTCTCCACGCTCGGCTGGCCCGACCAGACCGCCGATCTGAAGCGGTTCTATCCGACCAGCGTCCTGGTCACCGGCTACGACATCCTGTTCTTCTGGGTCGCCCGGATGATGATGTTCGGCCTGTACGCCATGGACGGGGTCCCGCCGTTCGAGACGATCGCACTGCACGGCATGGTCCGTGACCAGCACGGCAAGAAGATGTCCAAATCGTTCGGCAACGTCGTCGACCCACTGGACTGGATCGAGCGGTACGGCGCCGACGCCACCCGCTTCACGCTGCTGCGCGGCGCCAACCCCGGGGGTGACGTCCCGGTCGCCGAGGAGTGGGCGCAGGGTTCACGGAACTTCTGCAACAAGCTGTGGAACGCGACCCGCTTCGCCCTGATGAACGGCGCGACCGTGGCCGGTCCGCTGCCCTCGTCGCCGAGGGTCGCCGACCGCTGGATCCTGTCCCGGCTCCAAGAGGTCGTACGGGAGGTCGACGCGCAGTTCGAGGCCTTCGACTTCGCCAAGGCCTGCGAGACGCTTTACCACTTCGCCTGGGACGAGTTCTGCGACTGGTACGTCGAGCTCGCCAAGGTGCCCCTCCTAGCCGGCGGAGCTCCGGCCGAGGCGACCCGCAGGGTCCTCGGCGAGGTGCTCGACACGGTGCTGCGGCTGCTCCACCCGTTCATCCCCTTCCTCACCGAAGAGCTGTGGCTGGCACTCCAGGGGACCGACGACGGCAGATCGATCATGGTCGCGCCCTGGCCGGGGGGCACTGAGGAGTCAGGGCCTTACGACGCCGAGGCCGTCGCCGAGATCGCGTCCCTGCAGCGACTGGTCACCGAGGTCCGCCGGTTCCGCTCCGACCAGGGCCTCAAGCCCGGTCAGAAGGTCACCGCGGCTCTCTCCGGGATCGAGGGGACCCCGTTGGCGGCACACGAGGAGGCCATCCGCTCCCTGCTGCGGCTGACCCTTCCCGGCGAGGGCTTCACCCCCACGGCGACCCTCCCTGTCGAGGGGCTGTCCGTGCAGCTCGACACCGCGGGATCCATCGACGTGAAGGCGGAACGGGCCCGGCTGGAGAAGGACCTGGCCGCCGCCCGCAAGGAGATCGACCAGGCCAATCGCAAGCTGGGCAACGCCGAGTTCATGGCCAAGGCCCCCGAGGCCGTCGTCGCGAAGAACCGCGACCGCCTCGCCCAGTCCGAAGCCGACATCCAGCGGCTCGAACTCCAACTGGCGGCCCTGCCGCCGGGGTAGCCGTCACGGGAACTCTGGTGCGGTGACAACGGCACCAGAGTTCCCTCATCGGCGTCCGCCCTCTGAGGCCGGCTCTGACCGTCGTGACCAGGCCCTGGGCCTCAGAGAGCCGCCAGGTCAGGGGACCAGGAGGACGGGGCAGGGCAGGGTGCCGTGCGAGACCCCGTCGGCGACGCTGCCGAGCACCAGCCCGGTCAGTCCCCCATGGCGCCGGGCACCGATCACGATCAGTTCGGCCTTGCGGTCGGTGGCGGCCGAGAGCACCGCTCTGGCGATGTCGGGTCGTACGGCCTCGCGGATCTCACCGTCGGTGGTGATGCCCTGCGCGGCCAGCTCCTTGATCGACGATGCCACCAGATCGTGGACCGCGCCGCTGTCCTCCTCCACGACACCGGAACCCAAGAGGCCGGTGTCGATGGTCTGGATGTGCAAGATGTGCACGGCCGCCCCGACGACCTTGGCGAGCTCGGCGGCCTGCTTGAGGACGGTCTCCCGTTCGGGGGAGTCGTCGACGGCGACCAGGATCTTCTCGTACATGAGTGCCCCTTCCGATCAGTTGTTCAGCTTGTACAACCGAGATCATCCCCATCGCCTTCCGGCCGTCCCCGGAGACGCCGGTCACTCTGGGCCGCGGAAGAGCCGGTCGGTGTAAGCGTCGACCAGCTCCAGAATCCGCCCGATGAAGTAGACCGTCCCCAGCGCGACGACATGCCGGCCGGACCGCTCGAGCGTGACTCGGGCCAGGTCATCAGCCTCGACGACCTGCCAGCCCGGCGGAAGCGGGTGAGTGAACCGCAGGTGCTGGTACGGAAGCCGGACGAAGGTCACCGGCAGATCCCCGAGCTCGGTGATGGCGCCCGCCACGTCTTTGTGGTCGGGCAGACAGACGAACGCATGGTCGATCGTCCCCCAGCGGAGCCGGGCCGCGGCCAGGGCGGTGGCCATTCCAGGCCGGCTGATCGCGCAATCGGCCAGGACTTCGGAGTCCGTGCCCGGTATCAGATGCCAGGAGAGGCGCCCGGGCAAGATGATGGAGGCCATGACCGAAGCCAGCCGGTCCGCTGAAGGACCCGCTGTCGCGCGGACCTCGAGCATGCGTTGCGCGGCCGCGCAGCCCAGGAGGGCATTGACCCGGCTGAACCCGTCGGGGAGCACGCGAGGGGGCACCAGAGAGCGATGTTCGTCCAGCGTCTCCAGGGTGATCCCGTGGCCATTGAGCGTACGGATGATCGCCTCGGTGACATCGGGAGGCTGAGGTACCGATACGACCGCCCGTGTCGATGCGTTCGTCACGCCGGCCTTCTCCTCGGCGATGGCCGCCGGCGTTTCACCGAGCACGCCTACGTGCTCAGCGAAGATCGGCGTGATCGCGGCGACGGTCGGCGGGAACAGGGCGGCCTCGTCGGACCTCCCGCCCATGCCCGCTTCGAGCACGATGACGTCAGCGTCTCCCCGGCGGGCTTGGAGCACTCCGCCCAGGGTGAACAGGCCGGAAGGGGACAGGTAGCCCGCACTCGCCGCCGGAAGCGTGTCCATCGCGCGGCCGAGGCTTTCGGCCAAGTCCTGGAACTCGCCTTCCGTCCGGGACCGGCCATCGAGGCGGATGCGATCTCGATTGCTGCGCAGGCCGGGACTGGTCACCGTGCAGACACGCAGTCCCGAGGCGGCGAGATAGGCCGACGCGAAGGTCGCGGCCGTCCCCTTGCCCTTTGAGCCGACGACGGTGAGGACGGGGATGTCAGGATCGAGGAGCGCCAGCTCGGTGGCGAGCAGTCTCGCTCGGTCCAGACTGCGGGTCTGTCCGGGTCGGCGACGGCGCCACTCCCGGAAGAAGACGTCGGTGTCGGCCGTCACTGGATCCTTCCGATCGGATACCTCTGTTCACGATATTGGGGAGCGTGACCGGCCCGTACCGTGACGCCTCGTCACCGGCACCGGGGCTGGTGACGCGGACCGGCCAAGTAGGCCAAGTAGGCTGCCATAGTGAGTCCGACCCGCCACCTAGCACTGTGAGTTCCGTGTCTCAGCCTGCTGATTACCGAGCCGTCGTCGCCGCGATCATGGAGCGTGGAGTCGAGTGGGAGATAGATCCCACCCTCGACCGAATCCGCGATCTCATGGACACCCTGGGTGAGCCGCAGCGGACATACCCCGTCATTCATGTGAGCGGCACCAACGGTAAGACCAGCACCTCGCGATTGATCGACGCGCTCTTGCGGGAGCGTGGCCTGCGGGTCGGGCTCTACACGAGCCCCCAGCTGACCACGTTGCGGGAGCGGATCGCGATCGATGGGGAGCCGATCAGCGAGGAGCTCTTCGTCGAGACCTACGCGGACCTCGCCCCGTACCTCCAGCTGATCGACGACAAGCACGGCGTCAGACTGAGCTTTTTCGAGGTGGTCACGGCCATGGCGTACGCCGCGTTCGCTGACGCCCCGGTGGATGTCGCCATCATCGAGGTCGGCATGGGCGGGACCTGGGACGCCACGAACGTCGCCGACGGTGTGGTGGCCGTGGTCACCCCGATCGGCTTGGACCACACGGACTACCTGGGCGAGACGATCGAGGAGATCGCCGCCGAGAAGGCCGGGATCATCAAGCCCGGTGCGATCGCGGTGCTCGGCCGGCAGCAGGCCGAGGCGGCCGAGGTGCTGGCCGCGAGGGTCGCCGAGACCAAGGTCCCCGCCGTCCGCGAGGGCATCGAGTTCGGCGTGCTGGGTCGTGAGATCGGCGTGGGTGGCCAGCTGCTGCGGCTGCAGGGCCTGCACGGCGTCTATGACGAGGTCTACCTCCCGATGTTCGGCGAGTATCAGGCGGGCAACGCCGCGTGCGCGCTGGTCGCGGTCGAGGCGTTCGCCAGCGGGGCGCCGACGGCGCTCGGCGAGGTGAAGCTGGAGGACGCCACCCGGGGAGCCGAGATCATGGGGACGTTCGAGGGGGGCGAGGGGCAGCTCGACCCCGAGCTGGTTCAGGCCGCGTTCGCGCGGTCCTCCTCGCCAGGTCGCCTGGAGATCGCCCGGACCGGGCCTACCGTGCTGCTCGACTCGGCCCATAACCCCGCGGGGATGGCCGCCAGCGTCGCGGCCCTCGTCGAGGAGTTCGGATTCACCCGGCTGGTCGGCGTCCTCGCGGTGGCGGCGGACAAGGACGTCACGGGCCTGCTCGAGGAGCTCGAGCCCGTGCTCGCCGAGCTGGTCGTCACCCGGAACTCCTCGCCACGGTCGATGCCGCCCGAGGAGCTCGTCGACCTGGCGGAAGGGATCTTCGGCGAGGATCGGGTGCATCTGGCGGACAGGCTGGACGACGCCATCGATCAGGCGCTCGGGCTGGCCGAGGAGACCGGCGAATACCAGGGGGCCGGAGTGCTGATCACCGGCTCGATCGTCACCGCGGGCGATGCCCGGACCTTGCTCCGGGTGGAGGGCCGCCGCCGATGAACGGTCGCGAGGGGCGCGGCGGTGGCTGGGCTGAGGAGCCGGGGGAAGCCGGCGCCGCGAGGCGCCCCGGGCCGCTGAACGGAGCCAGTCAGTGAGACGACTGTGCGCGATGGTGCTGGCCTGCGAGGCGATCGTGATCGCGCTGGCCATCCCGGTGGCGATCGCGGTGGCACACGCCGACGCGAAGGCCGCGGGCATCGCCGGGGGAGTCGCGGCGGTCTCGTGCATCCTGCTGGCGGCCCTGCTCCGGTACCGATGGGCCTATGCCGCGGGCAGTGTGCTGCAGGTATTGGTCATCCTCAGTGGATTTGTGATTTCTACCATGTTCTTCCTCGGTGCCATTTTTGGGGCACTTTGGATTACAGCTATTTGGCTCGGACGCACAGTGGAAAGCCGCTAAGCGCGCTAATCTCCGGCGAGATGGCACATCGAATCCATCCGCCGATATTCGCAATTAGCGACAAACGCATAAATCGGGCATAATGCCAATAATGCGTTTATGTCCTCCTTTGTAGATATGCGGTGGATGCCGACACCTTTCCGGAGGACCAGGCGTGTCCACCCCTTCCACCGAACCGTACGCGGGAGATCTCCCGGAACCGGCGCCGAACGGTGCCGGGGAGACGGCTCCCGAGCCGGGCCGATTCGGTCTCCTGATCACCCTGCTCGTGGCGTTCACGGCGCTGCCGACCGTCGCGCTGGCCGTGCCCAACACGGTCTCCTACGTCGTCCCGCAGGCGGTGAGCGGGCTCGGGCTGAGCGTCGCACAGGCCGCCGACCTGGTCCGCGCCAACGGGCTGACCCTGCCCACGCTGCTGCTCGCGGTGCCGATCTGCGGGGTGCTCGCCCGCCGGTTCTCCGCCTGGGTGATCCTGCTGGCCGGTCTGGGCTGCATCCTCGGTGGTGAGGTCATCGCCGAGGTCGCGAGCTCCGTCTCGCTGGTCGGCGTCGCCAGAGGCGCGCAGGGGCTGGGTGCGGGCGCCGTGCTGCCCTCGACCCTCGTAGTGGTGTGGCGGCGCGCGGGTCGCGCTCTCAGCGCCGTCTGGGCGGGAATCTTCGCGGCCTCACTCCTGGTCGCCATGCCGTTGGCGCTGTACCGGGTGCCGCGGGCGGCCGCCGAATGGCGGGCCGTGTTCCAGCCGTACCCGTGGCTCATCGGAGCCGGGCTCGCGGCCACCGGGCTCTTCGGGATCTTCCGGACCCGCCTGATCGTTGGCGAGCCTCCGGCCCTGCGGCACACCGAGCGCACCCAGCTGCTGCTCCCCGGCGCACCGGCCGCGGGGTTCGCCTTCCTGGCAGTGGTGACCACGTACGGATGGTCCCCGGGTGCCCAGCTCGTCGTCGCCGGGATCGGGCTGGCCGCCCTGCTCGGACTCGCCCTCGTGGGCACCAGTGACGCCACCACGGGCAGCCCCCTGGGATGCGCGGTCGTCATGGTCAGCACCGGCCTGCTCACCATGCCGGTGGCGACCCCGCTCGCCGGGCTGATGAGCACCCGGGAGGGCCCGCAGGCGATCTCGCTCCTGCCCTTCGCGGCGGGGGCCGCCGCCGCCCTCGCCGGAGCCCTTCTCGTCGGTCTGTCCGGGGCGAGGAAGGGCGGAGGGAAGGGCGCCATGAACGAGGAGGCGGGCCCTCGTCAGGAGGCTGGAGTGAGCACCGTGCTGGGCGGCCATGGCCTGGCGATCGTGGCTTTGCTGATTTTGCTGACCACCGACGCCGATTCCAGCCCGTGGCTGTTGTGCATCCCGCTCGTCGCCCTGGGGGCCGGAATCGGGATGGCGCTCGCAGCCTCACTGCGGTCCGCCGAGCTCGGCTCGGCGCTCTTCGGTCTGGCGCTCTGCTTCCCCGCCGTGCTCTCCGGCTTCCTGGTGATCGGCCCGCTGCAGGTCGCGAAGGTGAACGCCGTCATTCGGGTCGGCGGCGGAATGCAGAACGCGGTGTATGCCCTCACCGCGGGATTCCGGTTCTGGCTTATGGTGGCTGGAGTGCTCGCCGTGCTGCTGGCCAGCGCCGCGGCGCTGGCCAGCCGGCGCCGTCGCAGCGAGGTCTGAGCGGCCACGCGTCACAGTGCCCGCGGAACCGCGTGAGCGGAGCGAGTGGCATCAAGTAGGCTTCGCGCGCAGCCCGCGTGAAGCACCGTGGGCAAGGCCATCTCAGATACAGGTTTAGATACAGGTAGGGGAATTTCCGTGTCCGAGCGCACTCTTGTCCTGATCAAGCCCGACGGTGTCCGTCGTGGCGTCGTCGGGGACGTCATCTCCCGGCTCGAGCGCAAGGGTCTGACGATCGTCGCGCTGGAGTTGCGTACGCTGACCCGCGAGACGGCCCAGGAGCACTACGACGAGCACCGCGAGCGCCCGTTCTTCGGCGAGCTCGTCGACTTCATCACCAGTGGCCCGCTCGTCGCCCTGGTGGTCGAGGGCCCGCGCGCCATCGAGGCCTTCCGTGTGCTGGCCGGAGCGACCGACCCGGTCAAGGCGACGCCGGGCACCATCCGCGGTGATCTCGCCCTGGAGATCGGCGAGAATGTCGTGCACGGTTCCGACTCGCCCGAGTCCGCCAAGCGCGAGATCGAACTGTTCTTTCCCGGACTGGTGTAACCAGCCTGTCAACTGGGCATCCCGCCTACCGGACGCACCGAGCGCCCCGGGCGAGCGATCCATAGGGAAAAGCCGGGAGCGCGCGGGTCGGGTCATCCGGCTCGCGCGTTCTTTGTCGGAAAGTTGTCTGGGCATGGCTGGAATTTCGGACAACGCGCATTGTCCTGGTGCCTGCCCTAGCAGTCTCTATCGCGTTACCATGAGCATGCCGCTCTGCACGTCCGCCAGCAGGAAGGGCTCCCTAATCTTCATGGGCAACAAGCTGTCGTTCCTGGGCCGTGACATGGCGGTCGATCTAGGCACAGCGAACACTTTGGTGTACGTGCGCGGCCGGGGCATTGTTCTCAACGAACCATCCGTTGTCGCGATCAACACCAACACAGGCAAGATCGTCGCGGTCGGCATCGAAGCCAAGCGCATGATCGGCCGGACTCCCGGCAACATCGTCGCCATACGTCCTCTCAAGGACGGGGTCATCGCCGACTTCGACGTCACCGAGCGGATGCTCCGCTACTTCATCCAGAAGGTGCACAAGCGCCGGCACTTCGCCAAACCGCGGATCGTGGTGGCGGTGCCCAGCGGCATCACCGGAGTCGAGCAGCGGGCCGTCAAGGACGCCGGCTACCAGGCCGGCGCGCGCCGGGTCTACATCATCGAGGAGCCCATGGCCGCCGCGATCGGCGCCGGGCTGCCCGTCTACGAGCCGACCGGCAACATGGTCGTCGACATCGGTGGCGGCACCACCGAGGTCGCGATCATCTCGCTCGGCGGCATCGTCACCAGCCAGTCCGTGCGAGTCGGTGGTGATGAGCTCGATCAGGCGATCATCACGTTCTCGAAGAAGGAGTACTCCCTGATGCTGGGGGAGCGCACCGCCGAAGAGATCAAGATGGCCATCGGCTCCGCCTACCCCTTCGGGGAGGAGGAGCCCCACGCGGAGATCCGCGGCCGGGACCTGGTGAGCGGGCTGCCCAAGACGATCGTCATCTCCGCCGATGAGGTGCGCCGGGCCATCGAGGAGCCGGTCAACGCCATCGTCGACGCGGTGAAGACCACCCTCGACAAGTGCCCGCCTGAGCTGTCCGGCGACATCATGGACCGGGGCATCGCGCTCACCGGCGGAGGAGCACTGCTGAAGAACCTCGACGAGCGACTCCGTGAGGAGACCGGCATGCCGATCCACCTCGTGGACAACCCGCTGGACTCGGTGGTCATCGGCACCGGCAAGTGCGTCGAAGACTTCGAGTCCCTGCGCCAGGTGCTCGTCCCAGAGTCGCGGCATTGAGCGCGCGGCAGTAGGGACTGCTCGTGAAGGACACCCGGCGAAGTCGTTTCGTCCTCGGCGCGCTGTTGCTCGTCGCCCTGGCGTTGATCACCATCGACTACCGGGGCGGGGAGAACTCGCCCCTGCGTGGTCTGCGCGGGGTCGGCGCGGCGATCTTCGGGCCGATCGAGCGCACCGCGGCGGCGATCGTGCATCCGATCGGCAGCACCTTCGACGCCATCACCGACGCCCCTGGCGAGCGGGACAGGGCCGAACGGCTGCAGCGCGAGAACCAGCGGCTGCGTGAGCAACTTCGGTCCAATCAGCTGGACAGGGGCCGGGCCGATCAGCTCGACAAGCTGCTCCGCTCAGCGGGCCTCGGCGGATACAAGATCGTCGCGGCACAGGTGATCTCTGCGGGGCAGGGCTTCGAGGACACCGTCACCATCGACACCGGCAGCAGCAGCGGTGTGCGGCCGGACATGACCGTGATGACGGCCGACGGGCTGGTCGGCAGGGTCACCCGGGTCGGCCCATCGACCGCGACCGTGCTGCTCGCCACCGACGCCGCGTCGGCGGTCGGCAGCCGACTGGAGGATTCCAAGGAGATCGGGATCACCCAGGGGAGAGGCCGTAGGGGAGCGGGCGGCGGCACTGACACCCCGCTGGGCTTCCAGCTGCTCGACGCCAACGCCCCGATCACGCCGGGCCAGCGGATCGTCACCCTGGGCTCCGAGGGGGACCGGCCCTACGTCCCGGGAGTGCCGATCGGCACCGTCGACCGGGTGGTGCAGACGCCAGGGTCACTCACCCGTACCGCCTTCCTCCGCCCGTTCGTCCACTTCACCAGCCTGGATGTCGTCGGTGTGGTGGTCGCGCCGCCCAAGAACGACCCGCACGATTCCATCCTGCCGCCCAAGCCGACAGCGGCGCCGGGCTGACCATCTCTCGGGGGACGACTTTCATGTTGAGCACATCCGACACGGCGCTGGGCGGACACAACCTCCGGGCGACGCTGGTGATGGTGGTCGCGCTCGTGCTGCAGGTGGCGGTGGCCAACCGGTTGCCGTTGCCCGGTTCGGTCACGCCTGACCTGGTGCTGCTGACCGTGGTCGCGCTGGCGATGATGAACGGCGAGCTCGTGGGTCTCGTCGCGGGGTTCAGTGCCGGGCTGGCCGCCGACATCATTCCGCCCGCCGACCACACGATCGGGCGGTACGCGCTCGTCTACTGCCTCGTCGGCTACATCTGCGGGCTGACCAGCCAGGAGATGGACCGCTCGTCGGTGGTGCCGTTCCTGGCCGTCGCCGCAGGGGCGCTGGCCGGCACACTGCTCTACGCAGGGGTCGGCATGCTGCTCGGCGATCCGCGCTCCACCTGGGCGGTCGTCTCCCGGATAGTTCCGCTGTCGGTGCTGTACGACGTGCTCGCCAGCCCGTTCGTGGTCTGGGCGGTGCTCCGCTTCACCCGGCACTCCGAACGCGAGCAGAGCCCGGGCCGCTTCGATCTCGCCCCCGCCCGCTATCGGGCGATGTCACGGGGGCGGGTCTGAGGGATGAACAGTAGAACCCACCTGCGCCTGGTGGTGCTGCACGTCCTGGTGGTGTCACTGCTGGTGATCCTGGTGGGCCGGTTGTGGAACCTGCAGGTGATGGACGGCCAGCACTATCGCCAGGTCGCGGCCGAGAACCGCACCCGCGACATCGTGGTGCCCGCCGTACGCGGCCAGATCCTCGACGATGCCGGCCGTGCGCTGGTACGGAACCGCACGGCTCTGGTGGTGTCGGTGGACCGCACGACCCTGTCCCGGCAGAAGGGCGGGGGCAGGGCCGTGCTGACCCGGCTCGCCAAGGTGCTGGGCACCTCCTACGACGAGCTCGCCGCACGCATCCGGCTCTGCGGGCCGGGGATCAAACGGCCCTGCTGGCCGGGCTCTCCCTACCAGCCGATCCCGGTGGACGACAGGGTCGACCCCCAGAGCGCGTTGCAGATCGTAGAGCGCCAGGAGGACTTCCCAGGGGTGACCGCGCGGGTTCAGGCAGTACGTGAGTATCCGCGGCCGAACGGGGCCAGCGCCGCCCAGGCCCTCGGCTACCTGCAGCCGATCACCCAGGAGGAGCTCGACAGGCGCAAGGGCCTGAAGATCACCGGGTTCAGCGGCGTCGACCTGATCGGCCGGGACGGCCTCGAGGCCCAGTACGACGATGAGCTCCGGGGCGGTCCTGGCGTGCAGAAGGTCAACGTCGACAGCAAGGGCCGGGTGACCGGCACCGCCAGCGAGCAGCCTGCCCAGCCCGGAGACAATCTGGTGACGAGCATCGACGCCAAAGTGCAGGGCGCGGTGGAGGACTCCGTGATGAAGGCCGTCATGACCGCCCGCCACGACGGCGGGAAGGCCGACTCCGCCGCCGGTGTCGTGATGGACGTGCGGACCGGCCGGGTGGTGGCGCTGGCCAGCTACCCGTCGTACGACGCGAACATCTGGACCGGCGGTATCTCCCAGAACGAGTACGACAGGCTGCTCGGCAAGGGCCAGGGCGAGCCGCTGATCTCACGGGCCACCCAGGGGCAGTTCGCCCCGGGCTCCACGTTCAAGATCTCATCGCTGGCTGCCGCAGTGAACGACGGATACAGCCTGCACGGCACCTACGACTGTCCCGGGGCCTATAACGTCGGCAGCAGGGCCTTCCACAACTTCGAGGGCCAGGGCCACGGTTCGATGAACCTGCACACCGCCATCGTGGTCTCCTGCGACACGATCTTCTACAAGTTCGCCTACGAAGAGTGGCAGCGCGATGGCGCCATCCACCCGGTCAAGAAGCCCAAAGACCCGATGGTGGGGATGGCTCGGTCGTACGGCTTCGGCGCCCGGACTGGCATCGACCTTCCCGGTGAATCGACCGGCCGCATCCCGGACCGGGCCTGGAAGCAGTCCTACTGGGACGCGACGAAGAAGTCCGACTGCAAGCATGCCAAGACCGGCTACCCGGGGGAGTCGCCGGACCGGGCCGGGTATCTCAAGGCCATCGCCCAGGAGAACTGCGCCGAGGGGTTCATGTGGCGGGCCGGTGACGCGGCCAACTTCGCCGTCGGCCAGGGCGACGTGCTGGTCACCCCACTACAGCTGGCCCGGGCATACGCCGCGGTGGCCAACGGCGGCACCCTCGTCGTGCCGCGCATCGCGCGCGCGGTGGTGCGGCCCGACGGCAGCGTGGTGCGCCGTATCGACCCGCCGGCCGCCCCCAAGCTGCCGGTCAGCAAAGAGGTGCTGACGTATCTGCGTAAGGCGCTTGCCGGAGTGCCCAAGGAAGGCACCGCGAGGGGGGCGTTCGCCGGATTCGACTTCGGCAAGGTCGCGATCGCGGGGAAGACCGGCACCGCCGAGGTCTATGGCAAGAAGGACACCGCCTGGTTCGCGTCCTTCGCCCCTGCGGACAGCCCACGGCTGGTCACCGTCGTCATGATCACCCAGGCCGGCACCGGTGGCCAGTACGCGGCGCCGGCCGTACGGCAAATCTGGGAATCGATCTTCGGGCTGAACCACAAGCAGGCGGCACTGCCCGGTGGCATGCTCCCCGACACGCTGCCCAAGTTCCGTCCAGATGGAACGGTGGCCGCCCCATGATCGGGAGCTATCGGGCGCGGCCGACGCTGCTGCGCCGGTTCGCGGCCCGCGATTCGATGCTGCGCCGCCTGGACTGGGCGCTGGTCCTGCCAGTGGTGGCACTCTCGGTGATGGGTTCGCTGCTGGTATGGTCCGCCACCCATGCCCTGTTGATCGAGCACCACGAGGATCCCGCGGGATTCCTCAAGAAGCACCTGCTGAATCTGATGATCGGCTTGGTGCTCGGCGGCGTCGTGACGTTGCTGGACTACCGGCTGCTACGGGCGTACGCCCCGATTCTGTACGGGCTGTCGTGCCTCGGCCTCCTCGCGGTGCTGACCCCGCTCGGCGACACGGTCAACGGCTCCCACTCGTGGATCGTCCTGGGCGGGGGGTTCCAGATCCAGCCGTCGGAATTCGCCAAGGTCGGCTTGGTGGTGCTGCTCGCCATGATCCTGGGCGAGCCCAGGGACGGCGAGGTCGGCCCGGGCCACCGCGACATCCTGTGGGCTCTCGGGCTGGCGGGGCTGCCCATGGCGTTGATCATGCTGCAGCCCGATCTCGGCACCACGCTGGTGTTCGCCGCGGTGATCCTCGGCATGCTGGCCGTGTCGGGCGTGCGAAAGATCTGGATCATCGGACTGTTCAGCTCGGGTCTCCTCGCCGCGTTCTCGGCCTGGTTCTTCGGGCTGCTCAAGCCGTACCAACTCGCGCGCTTCACCGCCTTCGCCGACCCGTCGGCCGACCCACGTGGTGCCGGCTACAACGCTCAGCAGGCAAGGATCGCGGTCGGCTCCGGAGGCATCTTCGGCAAGGGGCTGTTCCACGGGGATCAGACCACCGGCCATTTCGTGCCCGAGCAGCAGACCGACTTCATCTTCACCGTCGCGGGGGAGGAGCTCGGTTTCCTGGGCGCCGCCGTCATCCTGCTGCTGCTGGGCCTCCTGCTCTGGCGCGGTCTGCGGATCGCGACTCAGGCGGCGGATCTGTTCGGCACCCTGGTGGCCACCGGAGCCGTATGCTGGCTGGCCTTCCAGACCTTCGAGAACGTCGGCATGTGCCTCGGCATCATGCCCATCACAGGGCTGCCGCTGCCCTTCGTGTCATACGGCGGCTCGGCCACCTTCGCCAACATGATCGCCCTCGGCCTGCTCCAGACCGTCCACCTGCGTAGCCGCCACTTCGACTGATCCGGGACGGGTACGCTGGGAATTTGATCCCGTTCCCGCTTCTGGAGGATTCCTCATGCCCGTCGAGTCGCTCTTTGCGCGCTTGGAGCCACTGCTGCCCCAGGTGCAGAAGCCGATTCAGTACGTCGGCGGCGAGCTGAACTCCCAGGTCAAGGACTGGGACGAGGCTGAAGTCCGTTGGGCGTTGATGTACCCGGACGCCTATGAGATCGGCCTGCCCAACCAGGGCGTGCAGATCCTCTACGAGATCCTCAACGAACGTGAGGGCGTGCTGGCCGAGCGGACCTACACCGTCTGGCCCGACCTCGAAGCGATCATGCGCGAGCACGCGATCCCGCAGTTCACCGTGGACGGGCACCGGCCGGTGGTGGCGTTCGACATCCTCGGGGTGTCGTTCTCCACCGAGCTCGGCTACACCAACATGCTGACCTCCCTGGATCTGGCCGGCATCCCCCTGGACGCCGCGGATCGCACGGATGAGCATCCGATCGTGCTGGCCGGCGGTCATGCCGCCTTCAACCCGGAGCCGATCGCCGACTTCCTCGACGCGGCCGTGCTCGGCGACGGCGAAGAGATCGCGCTGGCGATCACCGAGGTGATCCGGGAGTGGAAGCGCGAGGGTAGCCCGGGTGGGCGTGATGAGCTGCTGATGCGGCTGGCCAAGTCCGGCGGGGTGTACGTTCCGCGCTTCTACGATGTGAGCTATCTGGAGAACGGCCGCATCCAGCGGGTCGCGCCGAACCGGCCGGGCGTTCCCTGGCGGGTCGCCAAGCACACCGTCATGGACCTGGACGCGTGGCCGTACCCGAAGAAGCCCCTTGTCCCGCTGGCCGAGACCGTTCACGAGCGGTTCAGCGTGGAGATCTTCCGTGGCTGCACCCGTGGCTGCCGGTTCTGTCAGGCCGGGATGATCACCCGTCCCGTGCGGGAGCGTTCGATCAGCACGATCGGCGACATGGTCGAGACAGGCCTCAAGGCGTCCGGATTTCACGAGGTCGGGCTGTTGTCGCTGTCCAGCGCCGACCACAGCGAGATCGGTGAGGTCGCCAAGGGCCTGGCCGACCGCTACGAGGGCACCAATACCTCGCTGTCCCTGCCCTCCACCCGCGTGGACGCCTTCAATATCACCCTGGCCAACGAGTTCTCCCGGGGCGGTCGCCGCTCCGGTCTGACGTTCGCGCCCGAGGGCGGCTCCGAGCGGATGCGCAAGGTCATTAACAAGATGGTCTCCGAGGACGACCTGATCCGCACCGTGACGACCGCGTACGAGAACGGCTGGCGGCAGGTCAAGCTCTACTTCATGTGCGGGCTGCCGACCGAGGAGGACGAGGATGTGCTGGCCATTGCCGACATGGCCCGCCGGGTCATCCAGGCCGGCCGTGACGCCACCGGCCGCCGTGACATCCGCTGTACGGTCTCCATCGGCGGCTTCGTGCCCAAGCCGCATACCCCGTTCCAGTGGGCCGCCCAATGCGACGCCGAGACCGTCGACCGGCGATTGTTCGGGCTGAAGGACGCGCTGCGCCGCGACAAGGAGTACGGCAAGGCCATCGGCCTGCGCTACCACGACGGCAAGCCATCGATCATCGAAGGTCTGCTCTCCCGCGGCGACCGCCGGGTCGGTCAGGTCATCAGGGCGGTCTGGGAGGACGGCGGCCGATTCGACGGCTGGTCCGAGCACTTCTCCTACCAGCGCTGGATTTCCTGTGCCGAGAAGGTCTTCGCCGACGGTCCGGTCGACCTCGACTGGTACACCGTCCGGGAGCGCGACGAGGTCGAGGTTCTGCCCTGGGACCACCTGGACGCCGGACTCGACCGCGAGTGGCTCTGGCAGGACTGGCGGGAAGCGGTCGACGGGACCGAGGTCGAGGACTGCAGGTGGACGCCCTGTTATGACTGCGGTGTCTGCCCCACCATGGGTACCGAGATCCAGATCGGGCCGACCGGCAAGAAGCTGCTCCCGCTGACCGTGATCTGAGGTCCGGGCAGGCGCTCGAGGCGGGCTCGGTCATCAGGCCATTGCCCGGTGTGCCGTACCGTTGTGAACCAGATACGCCTGGTACGCGTCATTACCGTGAGCCTGATAGATGGGGACGGGGCAGGCCTCGGGGTCTTCCGGGCGTCGGGCTTGGATACGAGCGCCCCGTACGCCCCGTACTCTGGTATCAGACGTATGACTCAACGCGAGTAGGAAGGACTAGAGCACTGGCTCCCATGCCGGAGGGTCCAGCGCCGGCCCCCGTGGCCCAGCGTCTGCGCGTGCGCTATGCCAAGCGCGGCAGGCTGAGGTTCACGAGCCACCGCGACATATCCCGGGCCGTGGAACGCGCCGTGCGGCGCGCCGGGATACCTGTTGCGTTCAGCGCCGGATTCACCCCGCACCCGAAGATCTCGTATTCGGGAGCGGCGGCGACAGGGGTGGCCAGTGAGGCGGAATACCTTGAGATCGGGCTCACCGACACCCGCGCACCCGCGCAGGTTCTTGCCGACCTCGACGACGCGCTTCCCGACGGTCTCGACATCCTCGATGTCGTCATCGCCAAGGGGGGCACGACGTTCGCGGACCGGCTGCAGGCGTCCGAATGGCTGGTACGGCTCGACGGTGTCGCCCCCGACATCGCCGAACAGGCCGTGCGGGCCTTCATGGCCGCCGAAGAGATCGAGGTCGAACGCCTCACAAAGAAGGGACGGCGTCGCTTTGACGCCAGGTCCGCAGTGTCCGCCTTTGAGCTGGACCGGCGCGTCGGGGACATGCCCATGGCGCGCCTTGGGCACGACACAGGACCACCTTATGTAATACTTCGAATAGTTGTTCGGCATCTCACACCTGCCGTACGACCTGACGACGTTCTCGCCGGACTACGTCAAGTGGCCGACCTCGCGCCGCCGTCACCACCCTTGGTGACCAGGCTGGCGCAGGGGCCGCTGAACGCAGAGACCGGCGAGCTCGCGGATCCACTGGATCCCGACAGGGAGGCCGTACCGCCTGGCGACGAAGCCATGGCGGGTATCGGCTCTGCTTTTGGGCGGCCGGTTGGAACCGCGGGTTAGGACTTCGTCAGCGCTCGGCCGTAGGGCCGGTGCCGTGCAGACGGCGCCGACCTCTAGGGGACGGACGGGCGCACCCCCAACGACTTTTGTCGTCGTTGCCGGTCATCGGGGCCGGGACGCGACGACGCTGACGACATACGGAGTGCTTCCGTGCGGCGCATGAAGCCGGTTCGCCCGAAGGTGAGCCATGGCCGTGCGCCCGGAGGCCTGACGGGAGATTGCCCGCATGCTCGAGAACGAATCCACCGACGAGGTGGCGGCAGCCACCGAGGACATCGTCACTACTACTGATCCGGCCGCCGAGACGGCGCCCAAGGTCACCCGCACGCGCAAGCGTGCGGCGAGCCGGCCTGCGGGTCCGCCGCCGGAGCCAGAGGACATGCCTCCACCCACCACGAGGCAGGTCCCCAAGCCCGAGGAGGCGGCGGAGCCTGTGCCCGCGGCCGAGCCTGTGCCCGCGGTGCCTGAGGTGCCCGAGGCCCCGCCTGCGCCCGAGGTGACGGCAGCCGAGCCGCAGCCGGCCGCTGAGGCGGTCTCCGGGCCCCCCGCGAAGAAGCCGGTGCGCACTCGGGCGGTTCGTACCCGCAAGCACGTCGAGGCGCCGGCACCGGAGCCGGTCGCGGTCGAGCCTGAAACCGAGCCCGAGGACGCCGTGGAGCTCGAGCAGGAGGTGTCCGGGGGCATCCCCGCGGTGACCTTCCAGCCGCCCATGGTCGTCTTCCAGCCGCCGCAGCCGGTTGCCAAGGTGGCGGCCAAGGCGGCCGACAAGCCCGCGGTGGCGGAGCCCGTGGCCGAGGAGCCGGAGCCTGCCGAGCCGGCGGACATCGCGGACGAGGCGGAGGACGACGAGGAGTCGGATCGGCCGTCGCGCCGCCGTCGCCGCCGGGGTGGCCGGGGCCGGGGCAAGGTCAGGGACGCCGACGAGGACGAGCAGTCCGCCGACGACACCGTCGCTGAAGGGTCCACCGCAGCCGCTCGGACCGCCGAAGCCGCCGAGGACGACGATGAGGACGACGAGGACGACGACTCGTCCTCCGGGTCGACCCGTCGCCGGCGCCGTCGGCGTCGGCGCACCGGGGGTCAGCAGGGCCAGGGTGACGAGCAGGAGCCCGACGACCCGCCGAACACGGTGGTCCACGTCCGCACTGCCCGTGCCGTCGCGGACGAGGTCCAGTCGGTGCGCGGTTCGACCCGGCTGGAGGCGAAGAAGCAGCGTCGCCGTGAAGGGCGCGAGCAGGGCCGCCGCCGCCCGCCGATCATCACCGAGTCGGAGTTCCTGGCCCGCCGCGAGGCCGTCGACCGGGTCATGGTCGTCCGCCAGGACGGCGAGCGCACTCAGATCGCCGTGCTCGAGGACGACATCCTGGTCGAGCACCATGTGGACCGCGCCAGTCACCAGTCGTACGTCGGCAACGTCTACCTGGGCAAGGTCCAGAACGTGCTGCCCTCGATGGAGGCGGCGTTCGTCGATGTAGGCAAGGGCCGCAACGCGGTGCTCTACGCGGGCGAGGTCAACTGGGACATCGCGGGTCTCGAGGGGCAGCCGCGCCGGATCGAGTCGGCACTCAAGTCCGGCCAGTCGGTCCTCGTGCAGGTCACCAAGGATCCGCTCGGTCACAAGGGCGCCCGGCTGACCAGCCAGATCTCGCTGCCCGGCCGTTACCTGGTGTACGTCCCGGACGGCTCGATGACCGGCATCAGCCGCAAGCTGCCCGACAAGGAGCGCACCCGGCTCAAGCAGATCCTCAAGAAGATCATGCCGGAGAACGCCGGTGTGATCGTCCGTACCGCCGCTGAGGGCGCGACGGAGGAGGAACTCTCTCGCGACGTGTCCCGGCTGTCCGCGCAGTGGGAGGACATCCAGCGCCAGGCGAAGACCGCCAACGCGCCCGCGCTGCTGTACGGCGAGCCGGACCTGACCGTCCGCGTGGTCCGCGACATCTTCAACGAGGACTTCGCCCGGCTCGTGGTCTCCGGCGACGAGGCCTGGGACACGGTCGAGGACTACGTCAGCTACGTCGCACCGCATCTGGCCGGGCGGGTGTCCAACTGGACCGACTCCGAGGACGTGTTCGCCGCCTACCGGGTCGACGAGCAGATCATCAAGGCGCTGGACCGGAAGGTCTGGCTGCCCAGTGGCGGGTCGCTGGTCATTGACCGCACCGAGGCCATGACGGTCATCGATGTCAACACCGGCAAGTTCACCGGTCACGGCGGCAACCTGGAAGAGACCGTCACCCGCAACAACCTCGAGGCGGCCGAGGAGATCGTTCGCCAGCTCCGGCTGCGCGACATCGGCGGCATCATCGTCGTCGACTTCATCGACATGGTGCTGGAGAGCAACCGTGATCTGGTGATGCGCCGACTGCTCGAATGCCTCTCCCGCGACCGGACGAAGCACCAGGTGGCCGAGGTGACCTCACTGGGCCTGGTGCAAATGACGCGTAAGCGCGTCGGCTCGGGCCTTCTGGAGAATTTCTCCGAGGTCTGTGAGTGCTGCAACGGCCGCGGCATCCACGTCTCGCTGACCGTGGCCGACGGCATGGGCGACGCAGCCCCCTCTACGCCCACCACGGCCGGTAGCCGCCGCCGCAAGCGCAAGGGCGAGGTCGAGAAGGCGGTCGAGGACAAGCTGGCCCAGCACGAGGCCGAACGCGCTGAGAACGTGGAGGAGCCGGAGGTCGTCGAGGAGCCGGTCGCCGTAGAGATCGCTCCGGCGCTGCTGGAACCGGTCGACGCCGAGCTGGTCGTCACGACCACCGGCGAGGACGAGGTGGCCGAGCCCTCGGTCGCGGCCAACGGCCGTCGGCGCCGGCCACGCAGGGCCAGGACCAAGGCCGAGGTCGACGCTGAGAGCTGATCTCGCCCCAGGCACATCCGCCGCAGGACCACGCCCCTCAGGGTGTGGTCCTGCGGTCGTTGTGGCCCCGAGAGCCTCGGTTCGCGTTCGGTGCTCTCGATCCGGTACCCTAGGTATCCGGCGCGTGCAGAGCGCGCCTGTTGCTCATTTGTTCGAGGTCGTCGCCGGGATTTCTCCCCACGGCCCGAACTCAACCCCACTTGTGGGGATGGTTCATCAGCCCTCGCATCTGCAGGGATGATCCACGAGCATCATCAGGATTTTCAGCCCCGCACGTGCGGGGATGATCCGGAAGGGTTCCGCGTGTACGCGATTGTCCGTTGCGGCGGCAGGCAGGAGAAGGTGGCCGTCGATGACGTGCTCACCGTCGACAAGCTGGCCGGGAAGACCGGCGAGACGGTGACGTTCCCGGCGC
>JAOPYO010000101.1 GCA_025964575.1 Actinomycetes bacterium | reverse complement strand
CGGCGCGATCGGCGACGTCCTGCAGCGCCGTCGCCCCGTAACCGCGCTCGACGAACAGCTCCCTGGCCGCCGCCAGCATCCGCCGTCGCGTCTGCCTCGCCTTCTCGGCTCTTTTGTTGACCCTCTTGACGTCGCTCACGGATATAGCTTATCTCTAGAGGTAGACACTAGCGAGTAGCTCTAGAGAGGAACTTTAGTTATGCCCGTCATCCGGATCACCCGCTTCGTCGTTCAGCCCGCCGACGTCGAGCTGATGCTGGCCCGCCGTACCGACCTGATCACCTCGGTCAGGGCCGCCTACCCCGGCCTCACCGAGGCTCGACTCGCCCGGCTCGACGACCAGACCTGGATCGACACGTGGCGCTGGGACTCGGCAGCCACCGCGCAGGCGGCTCTCGCCGGCGCGCCCGCCCTGCCGGAGGCCGCAGCGGCGTTCTCGCTCACCAGGGACGCCACCGCCGAGCAGGCCGACATCGTCGACGAGCGCTGACGACCCTTCCCGGCCCCGGGGACCCCCGGGGCCGGCCTCCTCGGATCCTTCCTCACCGACCTCGGATGGGGACAGCGGCTCGCACCCCCCGGGAGATACGCTCACCAGGAGCACAGTCGGCGCGCCCTTTGATCTAGTTTCTTCGGGAGGACCGTTGACCGAGTTCGACGCTGACGCTGACGCGCGGCGGCTGGCCGCCGACTCCCTGGCCACGGGCGACGTGACCGGGTGGTTCGAGCGTCTGTACGCCGAGGCCGCGACAGGCGACGCCATCGTGCCGTGGGACTCCCGCGTCCCGCACCCACTGCTCGTGGAGTGGACCCACGGCCGGAAGGGCCACGGCCTGCGAGCCCTCGTCGTCGGCTGCGGTTTGGGAGACGACGCCGAGCACGTCGCGAGCCTCGGGTACGACACCCTCGCCTTCGACGTGTCGGAGTCCGCCGCACGCGGTGCCCGCGCACGCTTCCCGGACTCGAACGTCGATTACCTGACCGCCGACCTGCTGAACCCGCCCGCGGCCTGGCGGCACGCCTTCGACCTCGTCGTCGAGATCATGACTGTCCAGTCCATGCCGGAGCCCTGCCACGCCGAGGCCATCGCCGGCGTGAGCTCGATGGTCGGGCCTGGTGGCACGCTGCTGGTCATCGCCTCGGCCAGGGATGAGGGCGGCCCCGTCGCGGCGCCGCCGTGGCAGCTCACCCCGTCGGAGATCAACGCGTTCGCGGCCGACGGGCTGGTGCCGCAGCGGATCGAGGACCTGCGCGACACCGAGCGCCACCGCTGTCGCGCCACCTTCCATCGCCCGGCACCCCAGCGGGCGGATGGAGGAGTCGACTAGCTGGCTCGCCTTGCGCCAGGCCGGCTGGAAACGATGAGCCGGGGCGTGGCCGCGGTGCCGATGTCCTCCAGGAACTGGCGGATGCCCACGCGCTGACGCTCGCATGCGATCAAGAAAGCGGCAACCGTGCCGCTTCCCTCAGCGCACGCTTGGCCGCTGTCCTGTCGGCCGTCGTGGACCACCACTCGTGATAGGCCAGCACCTCCGCAAGGCGCAGCAGTTCGGCGCGTGCCGCCGCCAGCTCGGCGTGCTGCTCTGGGATGATCTCGGCTCGGCCGGCTGCGACGTCCGTAGGCCGCGGATGGGTGGCCGCGATCTCTTCACACCGGGCCTCAAGCTCGAGGAAAGCCCGCTGCGCGTCGACCAGATCGGCTGGGAAGTCGAATCTGTCAGCCATATATCTCCAGGTTAAAGCGGGTATGGCTCATTCTAGGGTCGCTGTCAGGCGGGCGGAGAGGCACGGTGAGGCTGAGGCACGACTGGTCCATACGGACCCGCATGACACTGCTAGCCAGTTTCGTGATGGGGTTGATGTGCGTGTGCTTCTGCGGGCTCGTCCTGCTGGGGTTGCATAACCACGCCATGAGCGACCGGACTGACCGGATCTTGCTGGCGGATCTGCGGGTCGCCCGCCTCATTGCGCATAACGAGCTTCCCCCTGTGATCCACGAGGCGACGACTGCCATCCAGGTGCTGGACGCCAATGGCCGGATCGTGGCGGTAAGCGAGCAGATGGTCGGGAAACCACGGATGGCCTACTTCGCACCCTCTGAGGACGACACACGAGCGACCCAGGTCACCTGCTCATCACCCGCGTTCCCGCACTCATGCGTGATCGTGGTAGCCCTACGCATCCATATGCGGCAGTTCATCATCTACGGTGCCCAGCCCGTGGTCCCCTGGTACGTCCACCCCGTGCTGCTGATCGCACTCCTGGGCGGATCGGCGTTGCTGGTCGCCGCCGCGGCGATCGGCGCCTACCGGACCGTCGGCAAGGCCCTGCATCCGGTCGGCGACGTCGTGAACGAGCTGGCCGAAATCACGGCCACCGACCTGGGCCGCCGGGTGCCCGTGCCTGAGCACCATGACGAGATGCGGGGGCTGGCCGAGACCGTCAACCAGACCCTGGACCGGCTGGAAGCGGCGGTCGAGCAGCAGCGGCGCTTCGCCTCGGATGCCTCCCACGACCTGCGCAGTCCGATCACCGCCATGCGAGTGCAGGTCGAGGAGGCGCAGGTCCACCCCGACAAGACCGACTGGCCCAAAATGGCCGATGCACAGGAGGCCAGCCTCGACCGGCTCGAGGCGATCGTCACCGACCTGCTCGCGCTCGCGCGTCTCGACTCCAGCGCCACACACGCGAACGAGCGCGTGGACCTGGGAGAGCTGGTCGCCTCCGAACTCAGCCGCCGCATCGCCCAGCGGCAAATCGTCACCAATCTCCAACCGGGAGTAGCGATCACCGGCGACCGGCTCCAGCTGATCCGCCTGCTGACCAACCTGGTGGACAACGCCGAACGGCACGCCGCCTCTACGGTGACGGTCTCGGTCCACCGGGAGGGTGATGAGGCGGTGCTGGAAGTCCAGGACGACGGCCCCGGGATCCCGCCCGAGCATCGGGAGGTGGTGTTCGATCGCTTCACCCGGCTGGACACCGCCCGCAACACGGAGGCTGGGGGCACCGGGCTCGGCCTGCCCATCGCCAGAGAGATCGCCAAGCAGCACGGAGGGACGCTGACCATCGAGGACTCAGAACAAGGCTGCCGATTTGTGCTAAGAATCCCGATCCGCGACCCGGACCAGACATCGACTTCAGCCGCAGATGCCGTCTCCGATGTGCGAGGCCGACCTGGGACCAGCCGCTAAGGCTCGGAGAGGAGGCCGCGCATCTCGCCATCCGGTCGCCACCGCATGACTGCACGGACCGGTCTGTAAGCGCGGCTCGAAGCCGACCTGCTCGGTTGTGGTGGATCTGGAGGGCGAGCGTGCCTTTTGCCGGAGTTCATCGTCGCATACGAGAACCGCAGCACCCCCATCCGGGGTGCTGCGGTAACGGCGTAGCCGACCCGACCTACCCCTTGGCGACCGGCCGGTAGGTGCATACGTGTACGCCCGTGCCGCTGGTGACCGTGGAGACCAGCTCGAGCGTGCGCAGCGTACCGTCGTCGGGGAAGATCGTCTTGCCGCCGCCGAGGATCACCGGCTCGATCATGAGCCGGAGCTCGTCGACCAGGCCCTCGCGCAGGAGGGTGCGCGCGAGCGTGGGGCTGCCCATGATCAATAGGTCGCCGCCGTCGGTCTCGTGCAGTTCCCGGATGCGGGCGACGGCCTCGTCGCCGGGGATGCGTGTGGTGTTGTCCCACGCCTTCAGCTCGTCGTCGCCCAGTGTCTGGGACACGACGTACTTGGGGATGGTGTTCATCTGGTCGGCGAACGGGTCGCCGGCTCGCTCGGGCCACGCCGCGGCCATGCTCTGCCACGTGCGGCGCCCGTACAGCAGCGCCTTGGCCTGGGTCATCGCGTCGGCGAAGGCACCACCCACCACCTCCGGATCGAAGAACGGGTGCGACCAGCCGCCGTGGGCGAAGCCGCCGTCGGTGTCCTCCTCGGGTCCGCCTGGCGCCTGCACGACGCCGTCCAAGCTCATGAACTCAATGATCACGATACGCACGGGACTCACTCCTCTGGGGTTGTGTTGCCGGGGTTGTGTTGTGGGCTTGGTGTGCCGTAGTCCTCAGGAGGTCGGGCTCTCGGTGCCTTCGCGGTGGGTCCGCCGCAGCATCGAGACGAGTGCCGCGGCCACCGCGAGGTGGATCACGCTCAGCATGACCTTGGTGTCGACGGTGGCCTGCTCGATGCCGATCGGCACGAAGGACAGCAGCAGGACCGCGATGGCGAGCACGCTCCAGATCACCTTGGGCCGGCGGGTGAAGCGCTCCAGCAGTGCCAGCGTGCCCCAGCCGAGCAGGGAGAAGACGAGCGCGAAGACGGCGATCTCCGGGAGGATGAGCGCGTGCGGCTCCGGCTTGCCGGGGTCGGTCAGCTTGAAGTCGGTGCCCAGGGCCTTCGCGACGAGGTAGAGCAGGCTCGTGGAGAGCACCGCGGTGGCGACCGCGAAGCCCCTGACGCGCCGGCTGCCGGAGGTGACGGGGCGTGCGGTCTGCTGGACGGTCGTCGTGGCGGTCATGTCAGAACTCCTTCTCGGTTTCGACCGTCCGCGTCTGGCCGGCCGTGGTGTGCACTGGGATGGACGGCGACGATCATGTGGTGATCGCGCCATTGTTCGGCTGTCTCGTCGTGGTACTTGTTCACCAGCGCGGTGGGGGAGATGACGTAGGAGGCCGCCGTGGCGCGCGTCATCCGCTCGGTGACGTTGCCCTTGCGGCGTTCCTCTACCAGCTCCACCAGTCCGTGCCGCTCCAGCGCGCGCAGGTGATAGTTCACCTTCTGCCTCGTCAGCCCGACCCGCGCGGCCAGCACCGTCGCGGAGGCCAGCTCCGCCAGCAACCGGGCCCGCATCGGGTCCAGCGAAGCCTCCGCTGCGGCCGGGGCTTCGATCACTGTGACTTCGAACATGCCTGAACCTTCTCACCGACAAATTAATTTGTCAAGACTGTTCTGATTGTCGGCTGGCGGCTCGTTCAGACGTTCGGCGGCGCGATGCTCACCGCCAACTCCGCTGCGATCCTGACCGACGCCTTCCCGGCCTCGCAGCGCGGTATGGCGCTGGGTGTCAACCAGGTCACCGCGCTGGCCGGGCAGTTCCTGGAGCCGGTGGCCGGTGGGCTGCCGGCCGCGATCGACTGGCGCGCAGTGTTCTGGGTGAGCGTGCCGTTCGGTGTCTTCGGCACCATCTGGTCGTATCGCAGCCTGCGCGAGGTCGGCAGCGCGACCAGGCTGGAGTGGAGCGTCTCTTCCCGGACGTACTCCCCGGTTGCGTTAGGCGCCCTAACGATATATGTTCGGTAGTGTCATAAACGTTAGGTTCATAAACGTTCAGGCGACTATCGGATCCATCGATCAAGGAGTAGCCATGACCAGCACCGCGGCCCCGACCCTCAACCCGCAGATCCTCGGCCAGGCCGAGATGGCCCACAAGCCGTTCCTGGAGCGCATCCTGGCCCCGACCGGTACCACCATGAACCAGTGGGTGGCGCTCAAGCTCACCGCGGTCAGCGGCGGCGCCGCCGACCGCGACCAGCTCATCAACAGGATCGCCGGCGCGCTGAAGATCGACGACGCGGCGGTGCTGGCGGTCATCGCCGAGCTGACCACCGCCGAGCTGCTGACGGATCTGCCCGGCCAGAAGCTGGGGTTCACCGACGCCGGCCAGGCCCTTTACCAGCAGATCAACAGCGCCACCGGCGAGATCATCGCCCGAGTCTACGGAGACATCCCGGTCGAGGACCTGACGACCGCTGCCCGGGTGCTGACGATCATTACCGACCGCCTCAACGCTGAGTGACCCCAGCTCATAAGGAGACACCGATCATGCCTACCGTCAAGGTTCTCGACTCCCACATCCTCACCATCGAACCCGAGGGCCTGGTCACCTCCGACATCGAACAATGGGCCCGCGACAACACCGCCGCACTCGAAGTCGAAAGCATCGGAGCCGCCGGCCACCACGCCCCTGAAGACCAGCCTGACGCGATCGGCCACGCCATCGCCAACTGGCTGACCCGACACCAGCTCACCAAGCCACAGCCAATAATCCGGTGAAACCGGACCAGCGCCCCGGCAGCACCCCAACTGCCCGGGGCGCCGGAGTTGCGGACGTATCGATGATCTGTATATAACAGTGACATGAGTAGGCAGATGCAGGAACCGACGTTCCTGATCCTCACCGCGCTGGCCGGCCGCGCCCAGCATGGCTACGGGATCATGTCCGACGTCGAACGGATCTCCGACGCGCGGGTACGGCTGCGCGCCGGAACGCTTTACGCCGCCTTGGACCGACTGCAGTCCGACGGACTCGTCGCGGCCGACCGGGAAGAGATCGTCGACGGACGGCTGCGACGCTACTACCGGCTCACAGACGAGGGCGCTGCCCGCCTCACGGCCGAGGTCGACCGGTTGCGGCAGCGCGCCGAGGTCGCCGGCCGCCGGCTCGCTGCCCTTCCCCGGCTCGACGGCACCGCCTCCCCCGCCTGAACCCCCTACATACTCGGCCGAGAGGACTCCCATGAGCGTGATAGAGCATCGTTATCGCCGACTGCTCCGCTGGTACCCCCGCGACCACCGCCTCGATCACGAGGACGAAATGCTCGGCGTGCTGCTCGCGGGCACAGAACCTGGCCAGTCCCGTCCCTCACCCCGAGATGCGTTCGACCTGATCCATGGCGGCCTGTGGATACGGCTGCGGCGGGCACCGCGATCCTTTGCCGGCGCGCAGTGGCGCGAGGCCGTCACCCTGGTGAGCTTCATCGCCCCGCTGCTCATGCTCGCGGCGGGGACCCGATACGTGCTCAACGCTGGTCTGATCATGTCGGAAGCCCACGACGTCGCGTCCAAGTGGACAGGCATGTTCCAATCGGCGCCGCTGTGGCTGGCCTGGGTGGTCGTCGCCGCTCTCGCACTGGCCGGTGCCCGGCGTACGGCCGCCATCGGCGCACTGGTCACGAGCGCCGCCCATCTCGGACTCCTCATCTGGTTCGGCTCTTACTGGGGCATCGTGTCCGGCGTACCGATCCTGCTCGGCCTGCTCGCGGCGGCCGCGCTGGGGCTCAGCCCCGGAGCGGTCCGAGGGCGAGAGGTGCTCGGCCGAGGTGGGTTCACGGGCGCCATCGCCATCGCGATCATCGTGGGCGTTGCCAGTTCGCTCCCGCTGAGGTTCGAACTGAGCCAGCCCGTCCAGGCCATCGCGGCACTGGTACCGATCGGCGCGGCCGTCGCCGTCGCCGGATGGCTGCTGCGGAGCCCGGCGGGTCGTCGAGCGGGCATCCTGTTGATCGTCCCGCTGTCCTCGGCCCTCCTCCAGCTCTATCCGATCTATATCTATATCGAGAGCCCGCTCGTCAAAGCTCTCCTCACTCTGATCATCATTCCGATGGTCGCCGTTCTCCTCGTCGCCGCCATGATCGGGCTGTTGGAGCGGCTGATCATTCCGATGGTGTCCGCTCCGGGGCGGGGCACGGGGAGTACGGCAGGGACGGGCTCGGAGTAGGACGCGGAAGGTGTTACCCAGGGCCACGGCCGCCCGGGTCGACCACCGGCGCCGCAACCCCGATCGCATTAGACGCCGAGGACCCGTACCCCAACCGGCGTACGGGTCCTCGCCGCGTGCTTGTGCCCAGCCGCCGATCATCGCCGTCCTCCTGGAATGAGTAAGGGCTACTCATGCCCTGCGCCGTTGAGCGGGTCAGGCTCGCCTCACGACCGTTCACCAATGGAGAGGCGTACCCATGACTCACCAAGATCCCGTGGTGCCGTCGGCCACCCGGTCGGGGCAGGCCGCCACCGCCGCGGCCGACATCGACCCGCCGTCGCTGGAATTCGGCACTGCGGTGGCGTCTGCGGAGACCGGCGGGCCGGGTAGTGCCGGGGTGCCGATACAGATCGTGCGGGGAGCGGAGGCCCAGCAGGCCGCCCAGGTCGCGGACGCTGTGGCAGCACAGCTGCGCAGATCGGCGGACGAGGAGGCTGAGGCTGCGGCGCGGCGGCGGGCCGAGTTCGCCGCGGCCGCCCTGCGTGTGATCGAGTCCGACCCTGCCGCCCGGGCCGCGCTGGAGGCGGCCCGGCCCGGGGTGGAGCGAGCGTCGCTCAGCGCCTTCTCGCTCGTGGTGCACGACGACACCACGTTCGTCGTGCCGCCCTATGACGAGCCCTGGTACGAGGGATATCCGGCACAGCGCACCGTCGTGGTGTGGTGGCCGCGGAAGGCGGCCTCCAGGGCGATACGCCAATGGCGGTCGGCCTGATCGCCGTCGGCCAGGAAGCCCTGCAGTTCCAGGCTCGCCAGTCCGTGCACCAGGGCGTTGAGGTGAACCGCGACGTCGTAGGGGTCGGATGGGGCGAACCGGCCCGTGTCGATGCACCGCGCGACGGCGCGGACCAGGGTGTCGAACGTCCCCTGGATCTGTGCCAAGGCCGCATCGTCGGGCCGGAAGTCCGCGATGGGACGTCCGAACATCAGCTCGTACAGGTGGGGATTGGCCAGAGCGGCGGCCCGATAGGCGTATCCGAGTGCCATCAAATCGGTCTCCGGGTCGCCATCGCGAGACACCGTGGCGAACTCCTGGGCGAGCCGGGTGAACCCTTCCAGGAACATCGCCCGCAGCAGACCGGCCTTGTCGCCGAAGAGGTTGTACACGGCGGTCGTCGAACTACCCACCTCCTGGGCCACTCGCCTGGTGCTGAGCGCCTGCGGGCCTTTCTGGGCGAGCAGTCGCCCAGCGGCGTCCAAGAGGTCTCGGCGCAACTCGTCGTAATCACGTGTGCGGGGGCGTGCCATTTGACAAGCATACCGTAACACTGTTTCATAACACCATTACCAAACTCTGGGAGCGACCACGCGCCGCAGAGAACCACATTGGGAGGACCCTGTGTCCGCTGCATCCGACCTGCACGTCGTCCTCGGTGCCGGAGGCGCCATCGGCAGCTCTGTGGTCCGCGAACTCGCCTCCCGCGGACACCGCGTACGCGCGGTCAACCGCAGCGGCCAGATGCCGACGCTGCCCGGTGTCGAGGTCCACCGGGGGGACATCACCTCGACCACCGGCGCCAAGGCCGCCTGTGACGGCGCCCATGTCGTCTACCACTGCGCCGCCCCCGCCTACACCCGTTGGGTGCAGGAGTTCCCCCGCATGACCGACGCGGTACGCGAGGGCACGGCCGCCGCGGGGGCCAAACTGGTCTTCGCCGACAACCTGTACATGTACGGCCCCGTCAGCATGCCCATGACCGAAGACATGCCATACACCGCCCGCAATCCCAAGGGCCGCGTTCGCGCCGAGATGGCCGAGTCACTCCTGGCGGGACACCGCTCCGGGGAACTGCGCGTCGCCATCGGCAGAGCGTCCGACTACTACGGTCCCGGCGGTATCAACACCACCGCCGGCGCGACGGTGTTCGGCGCCGCGCTCCGAGGGAAGGTCGCCCGCTGGGTCGGGCCGCTCGACCAGCCCCACTCGCTCAGCTACCTGCCCGACATCGCCAAAGGACTCGTCATACTCGGCGACGACGCGCGGGCGGACGGCCAGGCCTGGCACCTTCCGGCGGCAGAACCCCTGACGGGAAGACAGTTCCTCGACCTGGTGTTCGCGGAGCTCGGCCGTCCAGGCAAGACCGCACCCCTCGGGCGCCCCATGCAACGCGCCATCGGACTGGTCAATCCCACCGTCCGCGCCCTCGGTGAAACCTGGTACCAACGCGATCGCCCCTTCGTGACCGATGCCTCGAAGTTCACACGCACCTTCGGCCCGTTCGCCGCGACACCGCACCCCGACGCCATCGCCGCCACCCTCGACTGGTACCGGGCGAACCCCACACCGTAACCGGGCTTGCCGTTTTAGTCTGTGCCCGCCGGTTTCAACGAGCGTTACTTCGTCCCGTTTCGGCACCCTGTGACCGATTGTGTCTGCCGATTGCTATCATGTCGGCGGCTCGATCCCCGGTTGCATTGTCAGCTCGAGTCCGACCGCTTCTAAGGGCATGTGGTGCGACCACCCTCCGGGCGGCGAAGCGGCTAGAAGATCGGCGAGGAACTGTGTTGCGGTGTAGCGAGGCCGGGCCGACCCCGCTCTCCGGCCAGGCTAGGGTGCGGCCCCCGGTGCGAAACGGCGGCCGCGCCCTGCCTCAGGGGTAGGCCGTCAGCCCTTGACGCAGATCTTGAAGGTCTTCTGGAAGGAGTCGTTGCCCGCCCTCCCCGGGAAGGTGAGGCGAAGCCGGCGATGAGAACCGCCGAGATCGCGACCAGCATGACGGCACATTTTTTTGATGGGTGCTTGACAGTTAGCGCCCTCGGATTTGTACGGTTGCTTGACGAGGGCGGATCGGTGCAGGTCAGCTGGCGTAGATGTTCCGTTAAGGCCCCTTGTGGCCGGCCATTGGGGCCTGTTGACTGTTCGTTATGACCATCGGTGATAGGGACCGGCACACGGCTCATGGCCTGCCCAGGGTGCCACGCCCGGTGGCCTGGTGCGCCAACCGGTTCGGCTTGTGGCCGATGGTCGCCGGGGCCCATCGCTGTGGCCTCTCGCATGATGACCGGCCGCCTCATCGTCGGCCGCATCTGTAGCTGACGCGCGTCTTCGCCGTGGCCACTTCGGTGGGCCGGGCTCATCGGTAGCCCTCCGGCACCTCTCAGGTCGTCCCGCGTCCGGTGCCTGCCGGGCTTCTCCTCACGAGTCCGGCAGGTGCCGGGCGCGGGGCGCGGAGAGTCGTCTTTTGCTTTCCCTTCGTCGTTTCTTGGATGGATCATGTCTGACACTGCCCGTACAGTCCTCGTCACCGGGGCCGTCGCGGACTTCACCCGGTTGGAGGAGGTCCGCGAACTCGCCGAGTGGGTCGGGCGCGAGCACCCCAGGCTGGATGTGCTCGTCAACAACGCCGGGACGGCAGGGATGGAGGGCCGCGTTGTCACCCGCGACGGGCATGAGTTGACCCTGCAGGTCAACTACCTCGCGCCGTACCTGCTGACCCGGCTGCTCTGGGAGCCGCTGATGGCCGGCCCGGCTGGGCGGGTCGTCAACGTCTCCTCTTCGCTGCACCGCTCGGGTCACCTGCATTGGGGCGACCTCAACTATGCCAGCCGATATTCCCGCGTGGCCGTCTACGCACAGTCGAAGCTGGCGCTGACCATGTTCGCCAAGGGCCTGGCCGAGTACGGGCAGAGTGGTCCGGCGGCGGTGGCCGTCCACCCTGGGGTTGTCGCCACTGCGCTGATGAGCATCTACGGGCGGATCGGCGGGCCGGTCGGGGAAGGCGCTACCGCGGTAACGCATCTGGCCGCGCCTGGCATGAGGCTGGTCAACGGCGCCTACTACAACGGGCCGTCCCTAGGGCATGCGGCGCCTTTGGTTGCGGACCGCAGGTCGATCGGGCGCCTGTGGAAACTCAGCGCGCGCCTGACCGGGCTGGCATGACAGTGACGGCACCGGACAGGGACCTGACGATGCTGCGATCCTGCGGCCCCACGGGGCGGCTGCCCCATGCCGGAAGCGGCTCGGGGCTGCTGTGAGCTGCCCTGGGCGCCCATGAGCGGGGCGCGGCGGCGTGATGAGCAGGCCCGATCACTGCCATGGGGCGGTCTGGAACCGCGTCGCCGCGCCCCATCCACAACATTCACGCGTGCAGCCGCGATCTCACGCAGCTTGCCGTTACTTACCAGTGTCCGCGATGAGTAGGGCCGCTCCATGTTGGCCTTCCCGCCTGGCGAGCGGCCCTTTTTGTTGCCGGAGATTCCTCGGCGCTGGACGAACCGCCCGACGATCTGGGCGCCCATCGCGGTGACCTCGGACGCCAGGCCGTTCATGAGGTCGGCGTAGTCTTTGCGCTTGGCGGAGAACAAACCAGCGATCAGCCCCTCAGCCTCATCGAGCACATCGTGAGGAGGCAGGACGTCACGTTGTGTCCGATGACCCCGGCGGCGAACTCGATGATGCTGACCCCGTTGTCGCCTATTCTCCATGCACCCTCACAGTAGGCACCCAGCGGCCGAGCGACGAAGCGGCCCGACGGCGATCGTCCTGGCCTCCAGCCGGTGACCGTCCGCCTTTCAGACGTAACAATCGCCCTGGTGGCGGGGAACCTGCCGAGGTCGGGCGGTGGCCGACGTGTGCCGGTGGTGGTCTCTGGTGGCTGCTGTCAGGATCACGTCAGGTGACCAGGTAGCCCTCCGGTGGGTGATCACCCAGAGTCTAGAATCGCTCACCAAGACCGCCCCCAGGTCATGGATCGCCCGCTGGTTGGCCGGGTTGGAAATCACCGCGGTTGATCGTGCGCCGCACAGCAGTCGGCTACCGAATGTCGAAGGGCGACTCGAAGTAGGTGATGGGATTCTGCTGGGTGCCGTTGGGAGCCCACTTGTCCACGTAGTGGTCGTGGACGGGATGTCCGGGTTGCAGGACTTGGCCTTCGAAGGCGCGCCGGCCGCCTCCG
>JAOPYO010000099.1 GCA_025964575.1 Actinomycetes bacterium | reverse complement strand
GTGGTAGACGAGTGCCTTCATCATGATCTCCAAAGCTGCTTCGACGACTTGGCTGTTCGAGCAGCATCGCCGCACGTGACCAGCCGCGTTAGTGCTGAAGGTCCCGTCAATCCCGGGACTACTCCAGCGCGCTCCGCTGCGGTTGGCTTCTGGAGTCCGACCTTCCCCGTCCTGTGGATCTCCGGCGGGACAAGCCGTCACCCGGGTTGCACCTGGGGCAGTCTCGCCGGAAAGGCCCTCGGTGGCTGCGAGGACGGCGGGGTGCCGTAAGACACCGGTGCCGGTGCCGGTGCGCGGATCGGGAGGGGCGAAGGTCCTTGTGTTCACCGACCCCGGCCTCTGACGGTCGTGGCGCTGCCGGACGAGGCTGAAGTAGAAGACGAGACGACCTCCCGGTCGCGGCCGCTTGCTCATAAACAGAAATAGGCCGAGCCATCCGCGCCACCAACCAGGAAGAACGAGATGACTGAGACCAAGTACGGGATCGTTGCCGGCTATGACGGGTCCGAGTGCGGCGAGCAGGCCCTGAAATGGGCGATCGAGGAGGCGCGGCTGCGCCGCACCAGGCTGACGATCTGCCACCTCTGGCAGTATCCCTACACAGGACTCATGGTCCCAGTGGGCATGGAATTCGAGCAGGCGGCGGAGCACATGCTGCTCGATGCGGTGGCCGGGGCCCGCACGGAAGCGCCGGATGTGGAGATCCGCCCGCTGCTGATGTGCGGCTCAGCCGCACGCAATCTCATCGACGTCGGCTCGGACGCCGATCTGGTAGTCGTCGGCACTCATGGCCTGAGCGGTGTACGGGCTCTGATGCTCGGTTCGGTGAGCTCGCAGGTCGCCATGCACTCGGTGAGCCCGGTCATCGTGGTGCGCGGCCGACCGGATCTGTCGCCCGAGTCTTACCCGGGGCAGATCGTGGTCGGCGCCGACGGATCACCGGCTGCCGACCGGGCACTGGCCGTGGCGTTCGAAGAGGCTCAGCTGCGTGGTCTTCCACTGACCGCGGTATGCGCCTGGACCAGACCGGACAAAGATGCCTCCCGGGCGCTGTACATCGACCAGGACGGCCTGCGGACGCTCGCTGGGGAACGGTTCCACGATGCGGTGGACCGGTTGCGCGACACCTATCCCGGAGTCAAGGCGGTGGCCGAGCTGACGGATGCGCCCGTGATCGAGGCGTTGCAGGCCGCCGCGGCCTCGGCGCAACTGCTCGTGCTGGGCTCCCGAGGGGTCGGCTTCGTACGGGGCAGGCTGCTCGGCTCGGTTAGCCAAACGATGCTGCATCAGTCGCCGTGCCCCGTCGCCATCGTGCACGCCCCCGAGACCGTACCCGTGTCGTAGAGCTGCTGGTACCCGGGTGACTACGCGATCTCGTTTGGGGGTGTGGTTGCTCCAGCGGACGGTTGCTGCGTCCTACCTCGTGACCTGGGCAGATAAGTGCAAGCTGTTCGTGAAGGGCTGGTGGGCGCCATGGCCGTCGCCGTGGCCCTCGCGCTCTCCATCATTGGCGTCGTCGCGCTGGTCATCTCCTGAGCATGTTCGTGACGCTTGCGCGCAAGACCTCTGGTCGTTTTCTTGGGATGAGGGCACATGGTCGGCAACGTGAGCGCACCACCGGTAGTCGGCGTGGTGGACGCCCCGTACGCGGTGGCGGAGAACGAGGTCCTGGCCGGGCTGGGCAGCGATGCGGTCAACGGGCTGAGCGAGGACGAGGCGGTTCGCCGGCTGAGCCGGTACGGGCCGAACACGCTTGCCGCCGTTCGGGGTCGGGGCCCGTTCGTCCGGTTCCTGCTGCAGTTCCACAGCCCGCTCATCTATGTGCTGCTGGCCGCGGCGCTGATCACCGCACTGCTCGGCGAGCGGGTGGACGCGGTCGTCATCGGCGGAGTGGTCGTCGTCAACGCTCTGGTCGCTTTCGTCCAGGAGGCTCATGCCGAGAAGGCCTTGGCGGCGCTGGCCGAGCTGACCCGGACGTTCGCGACGCTGATTCGTGACGGAACATCTCACCAGGTGCCCTCGGACGGTCTGGTGCCCGGCGATCTCGTGCTGCTGCAAGCCGGCGACAAGGTCCCAGCAGACGTGCGCCTGGTCGAGGCCACGAATCTGCGGATCGATGAGTCCGCGTTGACCGGCGAGTCGCTGCCGGTGGCCAAAGACCCGCAGGCGCGACCCGGAGCGGTGCTTGCCGACCGCCGCGACATGGCGTTCTCAAGCACCCTGGTGACCCAGGGCACCGGGCGGGCCGTGGTGACCGCCACCGGGGCCGCCACCGAGATCGGCCTGATCCACCGGTTGGTCGACCAGACCGCTGCGGTAGCGACCCCGCTGACCCGCAAGATGGCACGGTTCAGCCAGCTGATCACAGTCGTGGTGCTGGTCCTGGCGGTGGTCACCTTCGTGATCGGTATCCTGCGCGGCCAGGACGCCGCAGGGATGCTGACCGCCGCGGTCGCGCTGGCCGTCGGCGCGATTCCCGAAGGCCTGCCCGCCGTCGTCACCATCACCCTGGCACTCGGGGTCAGCCGGATGGCCCGGCGCGGCGCGATCATGCGGCGGCTGCCCGCCGTGGAGGCCCTCGGCAGCACCACCGTCATCTGTACCGACAAGACCGGCACTCTGACGGAGAACAAGATGACCGTCACCCGCGTCATCGCCGGGGGCCGCACTTTCGAGGTGACCGGCACCGGCTACGCGCCGACCGGAACGTTCCTGACCGGCGGAGCCGAGACCCACAGCGTGGCCAACCCAGCGCTGCGGGCGTGCCTGCTTGCCGGAATTGCCTGCAACGACGCCCGACTGAACCCGGCCGGTGACGATTGGGAGGTGGTGGGCGACCCCACCGAGGGCGCGCTCCTGGCCGCCGCGGGGAAAGCGGGCCTGGAGGCTCCGACCCGCCTGGATGTGATTCCGTTCTCCTCCGATCAGCAGTACATGGCCACCCTGCATCCCGGCGGCGTCCTGTACGTGAAGGGGTCGCTCGAACGCGTCCTGGACATGTGCGACGCCCAGATCGGGCCCGACGGCACCCCAGAACCATTCGATCGGCCGCAAATCGGTGAAGCGGCACACGGGCTGGGCTCCCAGGCGCTCCGCGTCCTGGCGTTCGCCCGCGCCAACGTCGAGGGCTCCGCCCGGCTCACCGGACCACTACCCCGTCTGACGTTCCTTGGCTTGCAGGCGATGCACGACCCACCCCGCGCCGACGCCGCCCGCGCCGTGCCGATCGCGCCGTTACGCGAATTACCGGAGTTGTAGCCATCGATCGCGTGCTTGCCATAGCCCAGATGCGCGGTCAGCTCGGCCTCCAAAGCGCGCTCCAGGACCGCCTTGACCAGGTCCCCGAGCATCGACCCCTCACCGGTCAGCCGCAGCCCGCCGGCCTCATCCCGGG
>JAOPYO010000096.1 GCA_025964575.1 Actinomycetes bacterium | reverse complement strand
GACCTGCTGGTCGTCGGGGCGGGCACCATCGGGCTGCTGCTGATACAGGCCGCGCGGCGCAGCGGGGCGGCAGCGGTCAGCGTCATCGACCCCGACGCCTCGCGCCGCGACCTGGCCGCCGCGATGGGCGCGGACGCCGTGGCAGGCACACTCGATGAGCTGATGGGCAACCGCCGCAACGGCTTTGAGTACGCGATCGAGGCCACCGGTGTGCCGGCTGCCGCATCTACGGCTCTCAACTCGCTCGGTCGCGGGGGGACCATGCTGGTGTTCGGGGTTGCGCCTCCGGATGCGCAGTTGCCGCTCTCGCAGTTCCAGGTCTACAACGACGAGATCACGGTCCTCGGCTCGATGGCCGTGCTGAACACCTTCGAGCCGGCGATGCGCCTCATGGCCTCCGGCGCCATCGACGCGGCGCGCATGCTCACCCACACCCTGCCGCTCGACCAGTTCGCCGACGCCGTGCAACTGGTGCGCGACCGCCAGGGCCTCAAGGTGCAGGTGGACCCGAGTGTGTAGGGTTCCACGATCCGGATATCGATGTCGGCTCATGAACGGCACACAGATCCGCTACGGGACGACGGTGTCGACGGTGGACGTAGGTAGGTCCGTTGAAGATCAAGGCGGCCGCGGTGACAGGCTCACGGGTCAGAGGATGCCGCGGTCGGCGAACGCCGCCTGAGTGGCCTGGGCGGCCTGGGTGCCGTACAGGCGCTGGGCGGCGGCCACGGTGGCCTGGGCGGCGGCCCGGAAAGAAGTGTGCGCGTAGTCGGAATGCTTCGTCGCGAGGTGTTCGACCAGATGCTGATCTTCAACGAGAAACATCTCACCAAGATCGTCACCGAGTATGCCGAGGACTATAACCGGCACCGCCCGCATCAGTCCCGTGACCAACGACCACCGTTGGTCGAGACGACCGACACGAGGCCGATCGCCGACCTCGCCGACGCCCGTTCCGTCCGGCGACAAACTATCCTGAACGGCCTGATCAACCGATATCACCGGGCCGCCTGAACATGCGGGTCAACGACCCGAACCCTATTTTCGAGCGGGACAGGTCCCGGCGACGTTCCGCAGAGCGGCCGAGTGCGTCGAACAGAACGGCCTTCAGCCGGTCGGGTGCGCCCACGCCGAGCAGCACATCGACGCGTCGCAATGGTCAGCTCAGCGGCAGTCCGCGCGCGGATCAGACATTCAGTATCAAACGGCCGAAAACCGGGCGCCCTCCCGCACCCGCAAAGGACCTACATCATTCTTAGTTTCCAGAAATGCGGCGATGTCAGGAACTGTGCACGAAGCAAGATCGTCAAATCTTGTGTGTTTCCTCGGGGGATCTTCAGCGTTGCGCCGACCTTCGTCGGCTTCCTATGGACGAGGACGCACGTGTTCGTATCGTCTATCGAAAGAGAGCGCAGAGGTATGCGTACTCCCTCCCGTCGTATTGCGACGATCGTGGCAACAGCGGCCCTCGGAGTCGGCGTGCTCGGAGCCGTCGCGGCTCCCGCCGACGCGGCCACGAAGTACAAGCAGCTCAGCTGCAAGAGCAGCAAGGGCGACGTCGGATCGGTCCGGCTCTACTACACTGGCTGGCGTCCGAGCACGATCACCAGCATCACCTACAAGATCGCGCTCGGTAAGGGTGGCAGGAAGACACAGAACGACGTCTTCGTCGGGGACGGCGGTGTCGCGCCCGCCAAGTCGTTCAAGACCGGCGACAAGGCCCTGGGTGACAATAAGTGGCACACGCTGACCAGCAAGCACTACACCCGCGGTTCCGGTGGTGTCGGCGCTCGGTTCATCTTCAACCACGCCGGCAAGGACCCGCAGTGCCACGTTCAGCAGAGCATGTGAGCCACGAATAACGCCGGAGATCCGATCCGGCAGACGCCCTCCGGAGAACGCTTTCCGGAGGGCGTTTCTCATGCTGGAAAGATCAGGGCAGCTGCCAAACCAATTTATGAAGGCCAGGTTGAAAATCTGAACTGTGAAGTTTAGATTTCCAATCATGATTGATGATCTAGATGTCGGCGTGGTGGGTTCGGCGCTGCAGGTGAGCCTGGGTCTGTTCGTGCGGCGGCTTCGCCAGCCGGTCCGGGGCGAGCTCACGCTTCCTGAGGTGTCGGTCTTGTCGCGCCTGGAGCGGGCTGGGTCGGCGACGACGAGTGATCTGGCCAGGGCTGAGCAGATCACTCCGCAGGCGATCGGGGCGACGCTCGCCGGGCTGGAGGAGCGCGGGTTGGTGGAGCGCCGCCCCGATCCCTCGGATGGTCGGCGGGTGGTCATGTCGGTGGCCGAGGCCGGGCTGCAGGCGTTGCGGGACAGACGCAGCGCCCGGTCCGAGCAGCTGGCGAAGGCGCTGGTGGTCGGCGGGTTCACCCGCGCTGAGCTGGAGATGCTGATGGCGGCGGCGCCGCTGATCGAGCGGCTGGGTGAGAGCCTGTGATCCCGACGCCCAGAGGCACCTCCCACACGACGGACACGTTCTCCTGGCGGTTCGTGACGCCGCTGTTCACGGGATCGGCGATCAATGCGATCAACACCTCGCTCATCGCGACGGCACTGGTGCCGATCGCCTCGGCCGTCCACGTCTCGGTGGGGCGGACCGCAGTTTTGGTGTCGGCGCTGTACCTGGCCAGCGCGATCGCCCAGCCGACGGGCGGGAAACTAGCCGAGGAGTTCGGGCCGCGCCGGGTATTCCTGACCGGCATCCTGATCGTCCTGGCCGGCGGGATCGTGGGCGGAGCAGGCCAGAACCTGACCGCGTTGGTCGTGGCCCGGGTGCTGATCGGGGTCGGCAGCTCCTCCGTCTACCCCTCGGCGATGCTGCTCATCCGCCGCCGGGCGGATGCGGCCGGGCTGGCCGCGCCGCCCGGCGGCGTCCTCGGAGGCCTGATGATCGCCGGTGCGGCCACGTCCGCCCTCGGCCTTCCGGTCGGCGGCGTGCTCGTGGACGCCTGGGGGTGGCGGACCACGTTCCTCATCAACCTCCCCGTCGCACTCCTGGCCCTGGCCATGGCCGTCTTCTGGATTCCCGCCGACCCGCCGGTCGAGGGGTCCAGAACGGTTCGGGAGGTCGCGGCGCGCCTCGACGTGGCGGGCATCGTCGGCTTCGGCGGGGCGATGGCGGCCTTGCTGGTGTTCCTGATGGGACTGCCGCACCCGAACTGGATCGCTCTCGGCCTGGCCGTTGTGGTCGGTGCAGGGCTCCTGTGGTGGGAGCTGCGGGCGAACCATCCGTTCATCGACGTGCGCCTGCTGGGCACGAACCAGGCGCTCACCCGCACCTACCTGCGCTTCGCCTTCTCCTCGCTGTGCGTCTACACCGTCCTGTACGGCCTCACCCAATGGCTCCAGGCCGGCCGGGGCATGTCCTCCAAAGAAGCCGGCCTGCTCCTGCTGCCCATGAGCGCCCTGTCGGCCCTGCTCGCCCGGCCCATCGCGCAACGGAACCTGGTCCGCGCGCCCCTCATCGTCGCGGCCGTGTCCTGCCTGGCCGCCTCCGCTGGAGTACTCGCGCTCACCTCGGACACCCCGATCGCCTGGATCGTCGTCATCACCTTGGTCTTCGGCATCACCCTCGGCACCACCATCAGCGCCAACCAGACGACCCTCTACACCCAGGCCGGAGCCGACCAGATCGGCACCGCTTCGGGACTGTTCCGAACCTTCGGCTTCCTCGGCTCGATCGCCTCCTCCGCGCTGATCGCCATTGTGTTCCACACCCGCGTCACCGACCACCACCTGCACCTGATCGCCCTGATAATGGTCATCGTCAGCATCCTGGGACTGGTCATGGTGGTCACCGACCGCACGATCATGGCGCAGGCCCGGGTGTGGGACCGGCCACCTACAGGACCACCGCCTCGACCGGCAATGGATACGCGAGGGCGTTGAGCCGATCGCGTCCAGGAGCACAAGGGCACCGGCCAGCCTTGGCTACCCATCCTGACCTGGTGGTTTCTGCCTTGGTCTGCGTCCGTGGCCCGGTCAGGCGGCGGCGAGGTCGAGGCGGGCATCCATGTCGAGGAAGAACCGGCCGTAGGGGTTGATGTAGATCCAGAACAGCGGGCTGAGGCCGCGCCGGTCCTCCTCGGTGAGCTTGGCCGCCCAGACCGGATCTCCCAAGACGGCTTGGAGGAGCCGGGTGTTGATGAACACCAGCGAGGACTGTTTCGGTGTTCACCGGTATGCGCGAAAGAACTCGATGAGGTCGTTTGCGAGCAGTTCGGGTTCTTCGTGGGCGGCAAAGTGTCCACCGCGGGGCATGCGTGTGTACCTCGTGAGGTTGTACGTGCG
>JAOPYO010000048.1 GCA_025964575.1 Actinomycetes bacterium | reverse complement strand
CTGACAGGTGACCCCGGCGTCCGTAGTCGTGATCACGCAATCGATCGATTGCGTGATCACGACTACGGACGCCGGGGTCACCTGTCAGGCGTTCTCCTTGAGGAAGCGGCGGGTCCCGAACGTCACGCAGGCGACCACGAGGATCACGGCGACGAGCGCCCCCTCCCACACGGTGGCGGAGGCGTAGTGCCCGAGGAACAGGGCACGGACGGCGTCCACGAAATAGCGGAACGGATTGAAGTGCGAGAGCACGTCCAGCCAGCGCGGCGCCAGCGTCATCGGCAGGATCATGCCTGACAGCAGCATGAGCGGCACGATCGCGGCCGTGAGCAACGGGGCGAAGGCGTCCTCGTTCCTGGTCCACAACGCCAGCGCGTACGACAGGGACGCGACGCTCACGGCCAGCAGGACGACGAAGACCAGGCCCGCGAGGACACCCGCGATCGGGGCGCGCAGGCCGAAGGCGACGCCGACGGCCAGGAGCATGACCGCCTGCACCATCATGATGGTCGTGTCGCGGAGCACCCGGCCGAGCAGCAGCGCGACCCGGCTGACCGGGGTGACCCGGAGCCGTTCGATCACGCCGAAACGCAGGTCGGCGATGAGCCCGAAGCCGACGAAACCGGCGCCGAACAGCCCCAGCTGGATGAGCAGCCCGGGCACGTACACCTGCCAGGCGTTCCCGCCGAACCCGCGGGCAGCGGAGACCTTGGTGAGCAGCGGGCCGAAGAACACCAGGTATAGGAGCGGCTGGAGGGCGCCGAAGATGATGGCGACCTTGTTGCGCAGCGTCTGGCGGAGGTAGCGGCGATAGATGAGCATCGTGTCACGCAGCATCACGAGGGAATTCCTTCGCGCAGGGAACGGCCGGTCACGGTCAGGAACACATCGTCGAGGGTGGGCCGGGCGACCTGGATGGCGGCGATCTCCACGCCCGCCGCGTCGAGGGTGCGCATGAGGGTCATGAGGACCTGATCGCCGTGTTCGACGGTGAGGCGCAGCGTGGTCCCGGTGACGGTCGCCTCGCGGACGGCGAGGAGAGCCTGCAGTGCGGTCACGGCTCCGGCGGGGTCGCCGGTCACCTCGACGGTGACGACGTCTCCCGACACGCGACGCTTGAGCTCGTCCGTGGTGCCCTCCGCGACGATCCGGCCCTCGTCGATGATGAGGATCCGGTCGCAGAGCGCATCGGCCTCCTCCAGGTAGTGCGTGGTGAGGAAGACCGTCGTGCCGTCCTCCTCGCGGAGCCGCCGGATGTGCTCCCACAGATTGCTGCGGCTCTGCGGGTCCAGGCCGGTGGTCGGCTCGTCCAGGAACAGCACGGGCGGGCGGTGGACGAGACCGAGCGCGATGTCCAGGCGCCGCCGCTGACCGCCCGACAGTGACCCGGCGGGCCGGTGCTGAAGCCCTTCCAGCTCGAGCTGGGCGCAGAGCTTGCCGATGCGCTCGGCGCCGTCGCTCACGCCGTACAGCCGGGCCTGGAGGTCGAGTTCCTCGCCCACCGGGCAGGACGGGTCGGTGCCCCCGCCCTGGGCGACGTAACCGATGCGGCGCCGTACCCCGGCCGGGTCGCTGCGCAGGTCGCTGCCGGCCACGGTCGCCGTGCCCGCGGTGGGCCGCAGCAGGGTCGTCAGCATGCGCAGGGTGGTGGTCTTGCCCGCCCCGTTGGGGCCGAGGAATCCGACGATCTCACCGGGTTCCACGGCCAGGTCGACGCCGCGTACGGCTTCGACGGGACCGCTCTTGGTGGTGAAGGTACGGGCCAGTGCGCCGGCCTCGATCATGGCATCGGTCATGGTGCCTCCTGGGGGGTGATGGCGACGCCCCTAGAGTAACCATAAAGTTGTAGTCACACCAAAATTGATGTGACACTATCTTATGGTATAATCCTGGCGTGACGGAGGAGCTCGGACTGCGGGAACGCAAGAAGCTGGAAACCCGACGGCGCATCTCCGACATCGCGACCGGGCTGTTCCTCATGCGGGGCTTCGACAGCGTCACCGTCGCCGACGTCGCCCGTGCGGCGGACGTCTCGGTGAACACGGTCTTCAACTACTTCAAGACCAAGGAAGACCTGTTCTTCGACCGGCAGGCCGAGATCACCGAGCAGGCGGTCCGGGCCTTCCACGGCCGCAGGCCCGGCGAGTCCGCCGTCGCCCTGTTCCGGCGCTCCTTCGTGCAGGGCCTGGAGCAGAACAGCTACCAGACCGGTTTCCACGAGGGCGCCGACACCTGGGTGCGGACCGTCATGGGCAGCCCCGCCCTGCTCGCGCGGCAACGGGAGATCGGCGAGCAGGCGGAGGAGAGGCTGGCGCGGGCGCTGGCGGAGGAGACCGGCGCCGATCCCGACGACCTGACCCCCCGCATCGCGGCAGCGATGATCATGGCGGCCTCGCACCGGCTGGTCAGCGAGATCACCCGGCGCAAGCTGGCGGGGGAGACCCTCGCCGAGATGAGACAGAGCGTGCGCGCCGCGGCCGAGCGCACCTTCGACCTCCTGGAATCGGGTCTCGGCGACTACGCGACCCACCCGGGCTGATCGGCGGACGCCCCGCGTCAAGGGAGAGGCAAGTCCGGCGCGCACTCCCGGAGGGAACGGCCGGCCCGCAGTAGCTTGCGGCCATGCCCATGCCGGACGACGCAGATCGGCGTATGCCGCCGTGGCTGCCGCGGGCCTTCCTGCTCGCGGGCGCCGTCGTGCTGCTGTTCTTCATCGGGATCCGGCTGCTGCTGCAGCTCGAAGGCCTGCTGCTCCTGCTGCTGGTGTCGCTGTTCCTGGCGTTCGCGATCGAGCCCGTGGTCAACCGGCTGGCCGCCCGAGGCTGGCGGCGGGGCGTCGCGACCGGGTTGATCATCGTGGTGCTGATCGTGGCGGCGACGGTGTTCGCCGTGATGCTGGGGTCGCTGCTCGCCGAGCAGGTCACCACCATCGTCCAGGGCTTTCCCGGCTATGTGGACCGGCTGGTGAGGTGGATCAACTCCACCTTCCACACCCACCTGTCCCAGGCCGACATCGCCAAGCGGCTGGCCGATATGAGCAGCGTCGTCTCCAGCCACCTGACCGAACTGGCCGGGAACGTGTGGGGGATCGGCGCCACCGCGCTCGGGATCGCGTTCCAGGCGCTCAGCGTTCTGCTCTTCAGTTTCTATTTCTCCGCGGACGGCCCCCGGTTCCGGCGGGCCATCTGCGCGCTGCTGGCACCGCAGCACCAGCGGGAGATTCTGCGCGCCTGGGAGATCGCGGTCGACAAGACCGGTGGCTATCTCTACTCCCGGGTGCTGCTGGGGCTGGCCTCCGCGGTCGCCCACTACATCGCGCTGTGGGTGCTGGGGGTGCCGTTCACACTGACCCTGGCGCTATGGATCGGTGTGGCGTCGCAGTTCATCCCCACGATCGGCACCTACCTCGCCGGAGCGGTCCCGGTGCTGGTGTCCCTGGCGGTGAGCCCGCTGACGGCACTCTGGGTGCTGGTGGTCATCATCGCCTACCAGCAGTTCGAGAACTACGTGCTCCACCCGCGCATCACCGCCAGGACCCTCGACATGCATCCGGCGGTGGCGTTCGGCATGGTGATCGCCGGCACCGCCATCCTGGGGCCGATCGGCGCGCTGCTGTCGCTGCCCGCCGGCGCCAGCATCCAGGCCTTCGCGAGCGCCTACGTCCGCCGCTATGAGGTCGAGGACCATCCGCTCACCACCCACGCGATCGGTCGGGCCGGCCCGCGCCGGAGATGGAGATGGGGATCGCGCCGGCCGAGGCCCTGAGAACACCTTGGTTCTCGCAGGCACGCGCGAAGGGGGAGATCATGGTCCGCAGGGTGCCGGTGGCGGCTGCCACGAGTGCGGCACTGCTGGTGGTCGGGCTCGCCGCCGGGTATGGCGGACCGAAGAGGGCCGCCGTTGTCTCGGCGTACGCCGCGCCGGCACTGGTGTGGGCCGCCTGCCAGAATCCGCCGGTGCCCCCGCATGGCAAGAGCAAGCCCCCCTCCAACCTCGAGTGCGCCAAGCTCGCCGTGCCGCTCGACTACGCACAACCCGGTGGCGAGAAGATCCGGATCGCCCTGATCCGGGTCAAGGCCACCGACCAGCCGAAGCGCATCGGGTCGCTGCTGTTCAACTTCGGCGGCCCCGGCGTATCCGGGGTCGCGCTGTTCGCAGCCGGGGCGGCGAGCGGCTACAAAAGGCTCGGCACCCGCTATGACCTGGTCAGCTTCGACCCCCGCGGAGTGGGTCAGAGCGATCCCGTGAACTGCCTCCAGCGGGCCGTCAACGCCTACCTGCTCGACGGGAAGGTGCCCGCCGACGGCACCACCTGCTCGTGAGGCGCCCCGATCGCCTGCCCCGCATCCCCACCATCGCCTGAGAGGAGTGCGGCGAGGTCGGCGGGGCGGGAGAACATCGGCCAATGACCGGTCGGCAGCGCGTGATAGGTCCACTCCGGGCCTGCCATCGAGGCGAACACCGGGTTGCCGCTCGCCGCCAGCCCCTTCACCTGCTCCAGCGTGAACGTGCAGGAGATCAGGGTCCGCGGGGTGCCCGGGATCACCTCGGGGCGGCGAAGCGGCTCGCTCGCGGTGCCGAACGGCTGCGGAGTGCCCCGCTCCCGCATCGCCCGGAGGTGCCCCTCGGTGAGCCCGGCGAGGTTCTCCGGGTCCTCGGCCGGATCGAAGGCCGGCACCGGGATCTTCCAGCCGTCCCCCTCATCGGCCACCCGCTTCTCGATGGCCGCCTGGACCTCCGGCGGGTTGAACTCGATCTGCGCCATGCCGTCGGGCAGCGGCCCGGTGTCGACATAGACGATCCTGGCGATCCGCTCGGGGATCCGGTCGGCGGCTCCCGTCACCGGGGTCGTCCCGCCGCTGTGCGCGACCAGCACCACCTCCCGCAGATCGTGGGACTCCAGCACCGCGATCACGTCCGCGATGTGCGTCTCGACACCCACGTCGGGGGTCGCCTCAGCCGCGCGGTCGGCCTGCCCCGTCAGCGTCACGGGGTGGACCTCGTGGCCGGCCGCACGCAGCCGTTCCGTCACGTCCTCCCAGGCCCAGGCGCCGAGCCAGAAACCGGGAACCAGTACGTATGCCGTCATGCCGCACCTCTCTCTGCCGGGCTGATGTCCCTGACGCTACGCTTTAATGCGGACAGAACCGGTCCGGATTAAAGGAGTGAGCTGTGTCACATCCGACGACGCGCGTGCTCACGATGCTCGAGCTCCTGCAGGCCGAACATCACCTCACCGGCCGGGCCCTGGCGGACAAGCTCGGCGTCGAGGAACGGACCGTGCGCCGCTACGCCGGCCGGCTCGCCGAGCTCGGCATCCCCGTGCAGGCCGATCGGGGCCGCTATGGGGGCTACCGGCTCATGCCCGGCTTCAAGCTGCCGCCGCTGATGCTCACCGACGACGAGGCCACCGCCGTGGTCCTGGGGCTGCTGGCCGGGCGCCGGCTCGGCCTGCCGCCGGAGGCCACCGAAAGCGCGCTGGCCAAGGTGGGGCGGGTGCTGCCCATAGCGCTGCGGGACCGGGTGCGGGCGCTGCGGGAGACCCTGGGCTTCACTCTCACCACCCGGGAGGGCACGGCGCCCGCCGCGGCCGTGGTCCTGGCGCTGGCCGCCGCCGCCCACGACCGCCGGAGGGTACGGCTCCGGTACCGCTCGTGGAAGGGCGCGGAGACCGAGCGGGATCTGGACCCCTACGGCCTGGTCTTCCACTCCGGGCGCTGGTACGTCACCGGCCACGACCACCGCAGCGGCGAGGTCCGCACCTTCCGGGTCGACCGGGTGCTCGGCCTGGAGGAGCGCCCGCAAACCTACGACGTCCCCGACGGTCTCGACCCGGTCCGGCAGGTGATGCAGAGCCTCGCCGCCGTTCCGTACACCCACGACGTCGAGGTCCTGCTGGAGACCGGCCTGGCCGAGGCCCGCCTGCGCATCCCGCCCACCACGGCGACCCTCACCGAGACGGGCGGGGGAGTGCTGATGACGACTCGCGCGGAGCGGCTCGACGGGATGGCCCAGATGCTCGCCGGTCTCGGCTGGCCGTTCCAGATCCGCCGTCCCGACGAGCTGCGCACCGCCGTACGGGACCTGAGCGCACATCTGCTGGCCCAGGCGGACCGGTGAACAGGGATCGCGTCGGCCGAGATTCTTCATTCCGGACGCAGACCGGATGTAGAGATGATGTCGCCTGCTCCGACCGATCTGTGAGACGCGCCCGCGTCGGGCACCGCAACCGTAAGGGATGAAGCCGTGAAGTGTGCGTGCCGTTGGTGCTCGACAGGACGAGCCCAATGCCCGGGAAGGTGGTAGGGCTGGGCATTGCGCGCTGTTGGCCCTACCGTCAGGGGCATGAATCTGTGGGTGGCGGCCGGTTGGGGTCTGGCCGGTGGGATGTGCGTTGAGGCGCTGGAGTTGTACGCGCGCATCCACCGCACCCCCAAGTGGTCCTGACGATGCCCCATCCCGCAGGGTCTGGCCGCGTTCACGATCTCGGTGCTGATTCGGGTCGGGGTGGGTGCCGTCCTGGCGGCCGCGACGGCGGGAAGCGGGCAGTTCGGAGGCCCCCTAGCCGCGTTCGGCCTGGGCGTCGCGGCACCACTGGTCATCGAGAAGCTGGCCCGCACCGTGGCCGCTCAGCCCCTCACCACTGCGTCACCGCCGTACGCCGACGTCGAGTCAAGCGGAGCAGCCGATGCGCGCTGACGGTTTCACCGGACGCCTCATCGGCGCTGGCTCGAACCGGCGAGGAACCCCCAAACCTGACAGGGCGAGATGGCAGCGAGAGCTGGCCTGGGCTCCTGGGTGCGCTTGCGCGCACTGATCCCGATCTGCAGCCGATGACCCCTCGCTGGGTTCGCCGAACGGTACGCCACGCCGCGAGTGACCCTGCTCCTGCGCTAGCGAACTCGACCGCGCCCCAGGGCACGAGCGCCGCCGCTGACCCGGTCAAGGACTACCTCAAGCAGATCGGCGAGGTCCCGCTGCTCAACGCCGAGCAGGAGGGTCGAGCTCGCCAAGCGGATCGAGGCCGGCCTGTCCACCGAGGAGCGCCTGGTTCAGGGCACCGAGAGCATGCCCGAGGAGATCCGCGAGGACCTCGATCGGATCGTCGAGGACGGCCGCCGCGCCAAGAACCAGCTGCTGGAGGCCAACCTCCGGCTGGTCGTCTCGCTGGCCGAGAGCTACAGCGGATCGTCGAGGACGGCCGCCGCGCCAAGAACCA
>JAOPYO010000037.1 GCA_025964575.1 Actinomycetes bacterium | reverse complement strand
TTCTCCAGTGCCAGCACCTGTTCCATGTCGAACACGTAGTGGACCGACTCGTCCCAGTACGGCCTGGTCAGGTGGGCCGGATGCGAGGTGCGGTGGAAGGCGAGGCCCTGCTCCTCGATGATCTTCTCCCAGCCGGGCCGCGGCACGGACCGTTCCCGGTGCACGTCAGCCCCCCGAGGAGTGGTGCGAGGAGTGGCCGCCGAAACCGCCCCGGCTGATGGTGTGCCCGCTGCTCGACTTGATGCTCTTGCCGCGGGGGGTGATCGTGGAACCCCGGTAGATGTAATGGCGCCCGTGCGAGGTGTAACCGCGGCCGCCGTAGTACCAGAAATACCGGTTGTAGCTACTGGACCCCAGGGGATAGGTGGCCGCGCAGTAGACATCGGGGACCACCTGGTAGCCGCCCTTCGAACGATCGAAGAACCCGGCCGGGTCCTGCCGGTCCACGCAGTACCGGGTCGTCGATGACGATGAACAGGCCACCAGGGTGACGGAGAGGGCGCTCAACATGCCGATCTGAACGGCCCGTGAGCTCAACCGCCGTCTGGCGTCCGGTGCTGGCATGGCGGAAGTTCCTCCAGGGATCGGTGCGAAAGGTGATTGTAGAGCGTGCGATATGACGGCAGTAGTCCTGCCAGATCAGGATTCCGTCTCATCCGGGCCGCCGTATCCTTTTGAACCTGTACGCCGTTCCGCGCCGCGACGTGAGCGTCACCACGCTAAGCCGTACGCCGCCCGCCCTGAAGGGACTCAGGTCCCGATGCCCTAGGGCGTGTCCCGTGGATCTCGTTCGTCGCGAGCGGCGCCGCGCAGCAGGACATAGATCCACGGGACATGCCCTATGACAGCGCGCCGCCGGGGAGTTGCTCGTACAGCTCGACAGGACTCTCGGACGAGGCCAGGTCACTCACCTGACCGTCACCCACCTCCACCACCCGCCACACCTCGTCCGCGCGCAGGGCCAGATCGGTAGTGACGAACCGGCAGCCGAGGGCTCTGATCGCGGCCCTGACATCGTCCAGCACCGGATCCGGTCTGTTTCCCGGAGTGTCCGGGTGCGGTCCGACCAGCGCCGGCTCACCGTCCACCCACCACACCCGCGCCTCCGCGCCGAGGTACGACTCGTACGCCCGCACCACGATGCCGCCGGCGAGGAAATCGTCCTGCAGCTCGATCATCCGGGTGACGACCCGTTGCAGGTCCTCGGTGTCGCGCAGATCCGGGACGAAACAGGCCTCGTCCCACTCGTGCTTGCGGGACTTCACATAGTCCTTGACCACCGCCGCGCCGTCCGGGAGCTCCCGGACCAGCTCTTCGAGGGTCCCGGCATCCGGGTCGCCGCCGGGGGAGAGCGGCAGCCAGACACTCGGCGGGGTGAGGCCGGCGAAGGTGTCGTGCCAGCCGGGCAGCTCGTGCGCCCGCCGATAGTCGGTCGGGCGGGTGATCAGCGGAGTGCCCCGGTCCTCGAGGGCCGCGGCCAGCTGTTCGTACTGGCCGGCGGTGACCATCCAGCCGCGATACCAGGCCGGTCCCAGGTCTCGCGGTACGCGCCGTACCGCCTCGGCCAGGTCGCCACGCTGCAACGCGTCATGGTCGATCAAGGGGGCCTCGCCGTAGATGGCCCGGACCGAGGCGGCCTCGCGGGCGAAGTGCGGGTCGGCGCGCCGGGGATCGAGCGGATCGGCACAGAAGAGAACGGTCAGTGGCATCAGGTCTCCCTGACCGATCACTGTACGGTCCGCGCGGCACGGCGTGCACGGAGATTCCCCGGCAAATCGGTGCGTTGGCTCATGATCGAACGAGTGTTCGGTAAGGTGGTGTCCGCGCGCGACGTTATCCACAGATGCGGCAAGTCCTCGAAACTGTCGGTGGCTCCCCGTAGCGTCGCTCTCGTCAACGAACGGCTTCGCACCCATCAGGGTCAGGGCCAGGCGCACGGCCTGGATAGGACAGGGGTTATCTCATGGCAGCAAACGACCGGGAGAAGGCTCTCGAGACCGCGCTCGCCCAGATCGAGCGGCAGTTCGGCAAGGGCTCCGTCATGCGGCTCGGTGATGAGGCGCGGGTCCCGATGGAGGTCATCCCGACCGGCTCGATCGCCCTCGACGTCGCCCTCGGCATCGGTGGCGTCCCCCGAGGCCGGGTCGTCGAGGTGTACGGACCTGAAAGTTCTGGTAAGACGTCCCTTGCGCTGCATGTCGTGGCAAGTGCTCAGAAAGCGGGCGGAATCGCTGCGTTCGTCGACGCGGAGCACGCACTCGACCCGGAGTACGCGCAGAAGATCGGTGTCGACACCGATGCCCTGCTCGTCTCTCAGCCGGACACCGGTGAGCAGGCGCTCGAGATCACCGACATGCTCATCCGGTCCGGAGCGATCGACATCATCGTCATCGACTCCGTGGCCGCGCTCGTGCCGCGCGCCGAAATCGAGGGCGAGATGGGCGACAGCCACGTCGGCCTCCAGGCCCGGCTGATGTCCCAGGCCCTCCGCAAGATGACCGGCGCCATCAATCAGACAAAAACGACAGTCATCTTCATTAACCAGCTTAGGGAGAAAATTGGGGTGATGTTCGGCAGCCCGGAGACCACGACGGGTGGGAAGGCGCTGAAGTTCTACGCGTCGGTGCGGCTGGACGTCCGGCGGATCGAGACGCTCAAGGACGGCACCGAGGCGGTCGGTAACCGAATGCGCGTCAAGGTCGTGAAGAACAAGGTCTCACCTCCCTTCAAGGTCGCGGACATGGACCTCATGTACGGCCAGGGCATCAGCAAGGAGGGTGGCCTGATCGACATGGGGGTCGAGCAGGGCTTCGTCCGTAAGGCCGGCGCCTGGTACACCTACGAGGGCGACCAGCTCGGGCAGGGCAAGGAGAACGCCCGGAACTTCCTGAAGGCCAATCCCGATATGGCTAACGAGATCGAGAAGAAGATCAAGGAAAAGCTCGGGGTGGGTCCGAAGCTCGACAAGCCGGCGGATGCGCCCCCGGCTGGGGCGCCGGTCGAGGCACCGGCCGCCGCGGGAGTGACCGGCGCGGCCGCTCGGCGCGGAGCGAAGACCCCGAAGCCCGGAGATTCCTGACCTAAATCTCTGAAGCCGGGTGAATCCTGACGAAGAGTGAGTAATGATCTCTCTTGACGGGCGGCGGCGCCGTACCTTTCAGCGAAGCGCCGGTCCGGCCGGTCTCGGATCAATCGAGATCGGCCGGACCGGCGGGAGATTCGCTGAGAGACCCTTCCCCGGTGGTGCCGCCGCCCCCCATGGGGAACTCCCATGAGCACGGAAACGCCGCACGAGGGAGGGTCCCGGGGTGGTCGTCGGCGGGCCGGCCGTGGCCGGTTCCCAGACGGCCCCAGTCCCGGTAGTGGCGCGGCCGATGCGCCGCCCGCCGATCCGGAGGCGGTGGCCCGGGAGGTCTGCCTGCGGTTGTTGACCATGTCGCCGCGTACGCGGTCCCAGCTGGCCCAGGCGCTGCAGAAAAAGAATGTCCCCGAAAATGTGGCCGAGCGAGTCCTGAGCCGTTTTTCCGAGGTCGGGCTGATCGACGATGCCGCGTTCGCACAGGCCTGGGTGGAGTCGAGGCACCGGGGGCGCGGGCTGGCCGGACGGGCTCTGGCGGCCGAGTTGCGTCAGCGGGGGGTGGCTGACGAGACGGTCAAGGAGGCGGTGTCGGTGCTCGACTCCGATCAGGAGGAGAGCCGGGCCCGGGATCTCGTGGACCGCCGGCTGGCCTCGACCCGGGGGGCGGATCCGGTCAAGCGGATGCGCAAGCTGGTGGGGATGCTGGCCCGCAAGGGGTATGCGCCAGGCCTGGCCTATCGGGTGGTCAAGGAGGCGCTGGCCGCCGAAGGGACGGACGTCGAGGAGCTTCCCGAGGACGACCCGGAGGAGTGACCGGCGGGTCCGGACCGGAACTCGGGGTGACGCGCGACACGCCCGGTGGTCGATCTTGGTCGCTACACGATCCTTACCGCGCCCTGATCGTGTTGTTCCCGGCAAAGTGGCCGGTAGGGGGCGGGTGCGCGAGGTGAAGCTCCGCCCCGTACCCCCTGATCGGAGGGGGTGAAGCGTCCAGATTCCCCCTGGTTTGCTTGCTCATTACATCCTCGCCGCTTACCGTTACGGCAGTGAGGAGTTACTCCGCGCACTGCGGATTGCCATACGACGTGACATGTGCGAGCAGCTGAGGGACATAAAAGACAGGATTTCGGCTGACCCCCGGCCGATGGGTACGTGCCTGCCGGCTTCGGCCTGACCGGAGTCCGGGCTATGACGCTTGCTCTGCGCTGCCCTGCGTCGGCGTTCGGTGGTCTGTCGGAGCGCGAGTAAACCCCTCGCGATGTAAGGCTCCTCGAGCCTCCGGTGGAGCCGGCGCGGAGAAAGGGGTCTGGACCATGGGGAGCGTTCTGCTGGGTGCGGCATTGCTGGTCACCCTCGTCGCTCTTCTGGTCGTGTTGCTGCGCAGACCGCACGGCCTCCAGACCTCCACCATAAAGGCGCCGACGGAGGAGGAACTCGCTGCGCTGCACGGCGAGGCCGATGGCGTCCGGGCGCAGGCCAAGGCCGACGCCCAGGGCATCCTGCACAAGGCACAGAGTGATGCGCAGTCGGCCAGGGCAGAGATCGACGAAGAGGCCAAGGCCGTCAAGGAGGATCTGCGGACGATCCGTGAGGATCTGGAGCGCAGGGAGACCCGGCTGGCCGAACGTGAGCAGCGACTCGACGACGAGTTGCGCCGGCTGGCAGAGCGGACGGATCGGCTCAGCACGGTGGAGCGGGGTCTGGACGACCGCGAGGCGGAGCTTGCCAAGCTCGGTGATGAGCGTCGTCAGGTGCTCGAGCGGGCTGCGGGCCTGACCATGGAGCAGGCCAAGGGCGAGCTGGTCACGGCCATCGAGAACCAGGCCAAGCGGGAGGCGGTGCTCCTCACCCGGGAGATCGAGGGCAAGGCCCGCGAGGAGGGTGACAAGCGGGCTCGCAAGATCGTGACGCTGGCGATCCAGCGGGTGGCGAGTGAGCAGACGGCCGAGTCGGTGGTGTCGGTGCTGCATCTGCCCAGCGATGAGATGAAGGGCCGGATCATCGGCCGGGAGGGGCGTAACATCCGGGCGTTCGAGTCGACGACAGGTGTCAATCTGATCATTGATGACACGCCCGAAGCGGTTCTGCTGAGCTGCTTCGATCCGGTGCGGCGTGAGGTGGGCCGGTTGACGCTGGACAAGCTGGTGCTGGACGGCCGGATCCATCCGCAGCGGATCGAGGAGATCTACGAGCGGAGCAAGTCCGAGGTCGAGGATCTATGTGTCCGCGCGGGTGAGGACGCCCTGGTGGACCTGGGCATCACGGAGATGCATCCGGAGTTGATCGCGCTGCTCGGTCAGTTGCGCTATCGGACGTCGTACGGCCAGAACGTGCTGAAGCATTTGATCGAGTCGGCGCACCTCGCGGGGATCATGGCGGCGGAACTTCGGTTGCCAATGTCCTTGGTGAAGCGGTGCACGCTGCTGCATGACATCGGTAAGGCGCTCACCCATGAGGTCGAGGGCAGCCATGCGCTGATCGGCGCGGAGATCGCGCGGCGGTACGGCGAGGAGGACGATGTGGTGCACGCGATCGAGGCGCACCACAATGAGGTCGAGGTCCGTACGGTCGAGGCGGTGTTGACGCAGGCCGCAGATGCGATCAGCGGTAGCCGGCCGGGGGCGCGGCGGGAGTCGCTGGAGGCGTACGTGAAGCGCCTGGAGCGGCTGGAGGAGATCGCGAAGAGCAAGCACGAGGGCGTGGACAAGGTGTTCGCGATGCAGGCGGGCCGGGAGATCCGGGTCATGGTGAAGCCGGATCTGGTGGACGATATCCAGGCTCAGGTGATCGCTCGCGACATCGCCAAGCAGGTCGAGGACGAATTGACCTATCCAGGCCAAATCCGCGTTACGGTCGTGCGTGAGTCCCGCGCTACCGAATTCGCCCGCTGACCAGGGCGCCGGCCTTTGCCGCCGCGAGACCGCCGGCTTCTGCCGCGAAAGGCACAGCATTCTCACAGCTCTTTCGACTTGCGTTGTTGGACTCGGAATCCCTAGGTTGCTGACCGAGTGTCAGTGATCAGTGGGGGATGTGTGGCAGGCGTGGTCAGACGACGGATTCGGGCGATGGTGCTGCCGTCGGCGGTGGTGGGCGGTCTCGTGGTGGTAGGAGGCGGCGCGCTGGCCGCCGTGAGCTGGGGGTCGGATAGCGGGTCGTTGAGCCGTCAGGTGGGGGTGGCCGAGGCGGCGGTGTCCGAGTCGTACTGGACGCCGGAGCGGATGGAGGGGGCGACCCCGGCGGATCCGAAGGTGCCCGGAGCGGCGGCGCCCAACGCCACGAGCCGGACGGCGTTGCGGTCGGCGACGGTGTTCCACGGGGTGCCGGCGATCGGTGCGCTGTTCTTCAAGAACGGCAGCGGCGACCATTACTGCACCGCCAGTGTGATCGACAGCAGCAAGCGGAACCTGCTGATCACGGCCGCGCACTGCATTCATGGCGGTAAGGGCAAGGGCTATGTGTCAAATGTCGCCTTCGTGCCCAAATATGATGCGGGAAAGCGCCCCTACGGGATCTGGACGGCGAAGCTCCTGGCCGTCAAATGGGGCTGGACCCACTACAGCGATCCCGATCTGGATTTTGGTTTCGTCGCGGTCAACCCGCGCGGTGGGAAGAAGATCGCCGACGTGGTGGGCAACAACCGGCTGGCGATCAACAAGGGGTTCGGCCGCACGGTCAATGTGGCCGGCTATCCGGCCGGCAAAGAGCATCCGATCTACTGCCGCACCATCACGAAGAAGCGGTCGAAGTACCAGGTGCGGTTCGACTGTGGCGGTTTCACCGGCGGCACGAGCGGCAGCCCGTGGATGCTCTGGTACAACTCCAAGACCAAGACCGGCTATACCAACGGCGTCATCGGCGGCTACCAGCGCGGCGGCAACGTCAGCTACATCTCGTACTCGCCCTACTTCGACAAGGACGTGTGGAACCTGCGGGACTTCGCCGACAAGGCGGCCTGAGGCAGGCGCCGGACACGCTGGGCGCGCCCGGCGC
>JAOPYO010000483.1 GCA_025964575.1 Actinomycetes bacterium | reverse complement strand
GAAGACGAACGAGTTCGTGGCGACCGGCGTCTTGAACTCCACGTACTTGCCGCTGCCCTGCAGGGTCACTGCTTTGCGATAGGACGCCTCCGCGGGAAGCGTGCCGTAGTCGGCGCTCGGGCCGATGACCGCGCCGTTGGTGGTCGAGTTCTCCGCCTGGACCTCGACGGACGGCAGTGTCGCACCGACACCGCCGGACGCGGCCGCGGAGGCCGGACTCGCTGACAGGACGACGAGGCCGGCAGCGACGAGCACGCTGCTGAGTATTGCGCCGAGACGGGATCTGCGTCCCGCGTACCGGTTGGACATGCGCTGCTCACTCTCGGTGGGGGGTGCCAAAAGTTCACGAACATGGAGCGGCCGGCTCGTCTTGCCGATGTGACGGTGGGACGCAACGAAACGGCACGCTAGGGCGGGGAGCCGGCACCGGACATCGCCTCGCGGCCCAGTGCGTTCGCCTGGTACGTGAGGTGATTGAGACCGAGGTCGCCAGCAGGGACGGGGTGGATCGTGCTACCCGGACCGTAACCCCAGCGACACATTTACGCAATATCCGGACATCTCTTTGCAGGTTTTGAGCTAATCGACAGCAAGACCATGATGATCCCTAGGAATTCCCATACAGGATCCTCAATGACCTTGATCGGCCGTAGCGCCGCCGACCGGCAGGCCCCGCGCTGGCCAGGCCGTTGGCACCCTGCCGAGCCAAGGCGTACGAGCTCGCACGCACAGGGAGTTCCCCTGCGAGGTCACCAAGGCGGGGCAGAACCACCGCAGACTGATCCGCGCGCTCGGCTTCGAGGCACCCTGAGCCGTGCCGATTCTGCAGGGCCAGATACGGCCACTCAGCGGCGTTTAGATCCGCGGACGACGTGGTGCGAATCGTGGCGTAGGGGATCTTCGCTATTGTCGCGGCATGCCTTCAACGCAACCGTCGGGCGAGCGCCGCGTGGCCGCCGGGGTGCGGGCTGCCTACGACGCAGTCGCCCGGGGCTACGACTCCCAGCTCGCTGATGAACTTGACGGCAAGCCGCTGGACCGTGCGTTGCTCGAGGGTTTCATCGCGCTGGCCGGTGAGGGCACGATCGCCGATGTGGGCTGTGGTCCGGGGCACATAACTCGCTTCCTTCGCGGCACGACATACCGACGTGGTCGGCCTTGACCTGTCGCCTGGCATGATCGCCGTCGCCCGCCGGCGGGCACCAGGGCTGGCGTTCGTGGTGGGCTCGATGCTGCGACTGCCCGTCGCCGACGGGGCCTGGTCTGGTGCCATCGCGCTGTATTCGATCATCCACCTCACCGCCGGTGAGAGAGCCCTCGCCTGCCGGGAGTTCGCCCGCAGCGTGCGCGCCGGCGGTTGGCTCCTCGTCGCGTTCCACATCGACAGCGCCGAATTCGCCGCCGGCGAGGTCAACCACCTGACGAACTGGTTCGGTGAGTCCGTCCAACTCGACGCCTTTTTCCTCGAGCCTGCCGAGGTCGTCGATGACCTCACAGCCGCGGGGTTCGCGGTCATGTCCACCGTGATCAGGCAGCCTTGGCCTGACGTTGAGTACCCGAGTCGGCGTTGCTACCTACTCGCACAGCGGCGCTGACCAGACGAGACATACATCATCCACTTCTGCCAGCCAGGTCCCCAGCAGCCCCCGGGCTACGCGTTGCTGGATCAGCGCGGCAGCGTGTTCGCCGGTCAGCGGTACGTCATCGTCCGGCAGATGCCAGCCCTCGGTCATGAACGGCACGGTACCGCCCGCTGTCTTGCCAAGAACTCACGCTCATGCCGCGACGAGTGCCTGTGGGGACATCCGGGTGACCGGCTGGGGCGCACCGGCACGGCGTCTGGCAGGCCTGAGCCGCGAAGGGGAACCTCCCGCGCGATCGGCCGCAATGTCGGTGCCGTGGTTTACGCTGACGCCGTGCAGGCAGAGGGTGCGGAGGAGATTGCGGCGGAAGACCGTTACGCCGACTTGGTTGATGAGCTTGTTGGCATTGCGGGGGTCACCCCGCCGCTGGGCGGTGGTGGTTTCGGCCGGTCTGCCCTGCGGTTCCAGAACAAGATCTTTGCGATGCTGGTACGCGGGCGGCTGGTGCTGAAGCTTCCCGCGGAGCGAGTCGATGCGCTCATCGCAGGCGGCGATGGCGTCCGCTTCGACGCGAACAAGGGCACTCCGATGAGGGAGTGGTTCAGCCTGGACCCGCAATCGGGCAGTGCGTGGCTGCCGCTCGCCCGCGAGGCCCTGGACTTCGCCCGCGCCGGCCGCTGACGCAACCGCCCTGCTACCACCACGCGAATCGTCCGATCATGCTGCGATCCGTGTGCTGGTTATTCGGCGATTACGGGCAAACAGCTAAGAGGCCGGTTTCCTCATCCAGGAAACCGGCCCCTTAGTTGCTACTTCTTGGTAGCGGGGGCAGGATTTGAACCTGCGACCTCTGGGTTATGAGCCCAGCGAGCTACCGAACTGCTCCACCCCGCGTCGGTGTGTGTTCATGACTGTAGAGGTCCCGGGCACCTTGAGCAAACTGGGCTCCCTCGCGATCAGGTTTCCTGTCGCGGGGACCGGGTGATGGACAGCAGGTCGCGGGCGGGGCCGGCGGGGCGGGGGCCGGTCGGCCAGACCGCGCGGAGCCGCCTGGTCAGGTCGAGACCGTCGACCTCGATGGTGCGGAGTTGCCCGCTGGACACCTCCACGGCGATCGCCAGGGAGCTGAGGACGGCAGGTCCGGCGCCGGACCGTACGGCGCTCTTGACGGCGGTGGTGGAGGCGAGCTCGAGCAGCGGGGCGGCGAGCGCTCCGTACGGGGCGAGGGCGGTCTCGAGCACCATGCGGGTGCCGGAACCCTGTTCACGCTGGATGAGCGGGGTGGCCGCCAGTTCTGCCGCGGGCAACCGGGAGCGGCGCCGGGCCCACGGGTGAGAGGGCGCGACGACGACCATCAGCCGATCGTGAGCGACGACGGCCATGTCCAGTCCGGAAGGCACCTCGGCTCCCTCGACGAACCCGAGAACGGCGGCCCCGGACAGGACCTGCGCGGCGACCCAGGTGGAGTTGCCGGTCTGCAGGGAGACTGCGGTCCCGGACCGGTCGTGCCGCAGCGCCACCAGCCAGCCTGGCAGCAGGTATTCGGCGATGGTCATGCTGGCCGCCACCGCTAGCCGGCTGTCTCGCCGCTCCCTCAGGGCATCGATGCCCGCGTCCATCGCCTGGGCCGCCTCGACCACCTGCCCCGCCCAGTCGGTGACAAGCCGCCCCGCCTCGGTCAGCCGGGAGCCGGTCGGTGAACGCTCCAGCAGGGGCACTCCGATCAGCCGTTCCATGGTCTTGACCCGCGCCGACGCCGCGGGCTGCGAGATGCCGTGGGCGCGGGCAGAGGCACCCAGGCTGCCGGTTCGCGCGACGTCGAGCAGCAGTTCCAGGGCGGGAAGATCGGGCACTCGGGACAGCGGCACCCCCGAACACTACGCCCCACCTCATAAACAGCGCTTATGAGGTGATCGGTTCGGCCGGTCTACCGGGCCTTCGGTCCCGAGCCGAGGGTGGAGTCATGACGACGATGACCCTCCCGCAGCGGCCCTACGCGGCTCACCAGCGGGTGCGCCTCCTGGGCCCGAACTGGTTCACCTGCGTCATGGGCACCGGGATCGTCGCGAACGCCGCCATCACGCTCCCTCTGCGCCTGCCCGGCCAGAAGGCCGCCGCGACAGGGGTCTGGTTGCTGGCCGCCGCCCTCCTCGTCACGCTGAGCACCATCGGGATCATGAACCGGGATCGGATCAGGGCGCACGCGCTCGACCCCGCGATGGCGCCGTTCTTCGGGGCCCCGCCGATGGCGATGCTGACGGTGGGCGCGGGCACGCTGCTGGTCGGGAGGGACATTCTCGGGCTCCCCCTGGCCCTCACGATCGACGCCGTACTGTGGACGGCCGGAACGCTCTCCGGCCTGGTCAGCACGGTCGCGATCCCGTACATCATGGTCATCCGCCAAGGCCGGACCCTCGACATGGCCTCCCCCACCTGGCTGATGCCGGTGGTGCCGCCGATGGTCTCGGCCGCGACCGGGGCTCTTCTGGTGCCCTACCTGCCGCCGGGCCTGCCCCGTGAAACCCTGCTGATCGGCTGCACGGCGATGTTCACGCTGAGCCTGCTCGCATCCGCGTTGATCATCTCCTTGGTCTGGCGCCGGCTGACCGAGATCAAGGCGGGACCGGCCCAGCTGGTTCCCACGCTCTGGATAGTGCTCGGCCCGCTCGGCCAGTCGATCACGGCTGCCTGCCTGCTGAGCAAGGCGGCTCCGGAGTCGTACAACGCCTTCGCCATGATCTACAGCGTGCCGGTCGGCGCCTTCGCGCTGTTCTGGCTGTGCCGGGCCACCGCCATCACCCTCGGCACCGCCCGCAAGGGCATGCCGTTCGCGCTCACCTGGTGGGCCTTCACCTTTCCGGTGGGCACCTGCGTCACGGGTCTCAGCGGCCTGGCGTCCCGCACCGGTTCCGCGCCCCTCCAGTGGGCCGCGGCCACCCTCTACGCCCTGCTGGTCCTCGCGTGGATCACGGTCGGGGTACGGACCGTACGCGCTATCGCCGGAGGCGAACTCGCCGGCATACCGAGGCCGGTTACGCTCGGTTCATGAGCGATCTCACTGTGGACGAACTGCTGACCACCACCCGGACCGTACGGCGCCGCCTCGACCTGGAGCGGCCCGTACCGCTGGAACTGGTCAAGGAGTGCCTGCAGATCGCGCTCCAGGCGCCCAGCGGCTCCAACACCCAGCGCTGGCAATGGATCGTCGTGACCGACGCCGAGAAGAGAGCGGCCGTCGGCGAGGTCTACCGCCGGGCCTGCACGAGCTATCTGGAGTCCGAGAACGCGGCCGGCAAGCTCTTCGCCGACGACCCGGAGCGCAGCCAGGTCCAGCGGCGGGTGCACGAAAGCGTGGCCTATCTGGCCGACCGGATGGGCTCGGTCCCTGTGCAGGTCATCGGCTGCCTGGAATTGCCGTCCCCGAAGCTCCCGGAGGGGAACCAGGCCGGGCTGTGGGGGTCTCTGCTGCCCGCCGCGTGGAGCTACATGCTTGCCGCCCGCGCCCGTGGGCTGGGTACGGCCTGGACGACCCTCCATCTCACCTATGAGGAGGAAGTCGCCCAGTTGCTCGGGCTGCCCGAGAACGTACGGCAGGGCGTGCTCATCCCGACGGCCTACTACACCGGCTCCGGGTTCAAGCCGGCTCCCCGTGAACCGCTGGAGAAGGTCCTGCACGTCAACGGCTGGTGACTGGGCCCATCCCCGGTTCATCACTCCGTCGCCCCGCGGGTGCGGCTCTCCGGTGGGGGGCTGAGCTTCAACTACCAGCCGGAGCGGACGGAGTCACCGGCACGCCACAGCGCCGGCATCACCGTAGAGTAGGCGAGGTCGACGGCCGCCACCCTCAGGAGTCCCGCAACCATGGATCGCGAACTGACGCTGATGGCCGTGCACGCCCATCCCGATGACGAGGTGCTCGGGACCGGTGGTCTTCTCGCCCGCTGCGCGGCGGAGGGCATTCGTACCGTCCTGGTCACCTGCACCAACGGCGAGCAGGGCGACGGGCCCGGCGGAGTGAAGCCGGGAGAACCGGGCCACGACCCCGCGGCGGTGAGCAGGATCCGCCTGCAGGAACTTCAGGAGTCCATGGCCCACCTGGACATCGAGGAACTCGAACTCCTCGGCTACCGCGACTCCGGCATGGTCGGCTGGGACACCAACGGCGACCCGGAGGCCTTCACCAACGTCTCCGTGGACGTCGCCGGCGCACGGCTCAGCGCGTTGATGGAGCGCTACCGCCCGCAGGTCGTCGTCACCTACGACGAGAACGGCGGCTACGGCCATCCCGATCACATCCAGGCCCACCGGATCACGCTCGCGGCCGCCGAGGCCACCGGGATCCCCGCCAAGCTCTATTTCACCGCGGTTCCACGCGCCCGGGTCGCCGAGCTCTTCGAGTCCCTGCGTACGAGTGGTGCCGACGTGGGCGACCTGGAACTGCCCGCGGACTTCGGCACGCCGGATGAGCTGATCACCAGCGTGGTGGACGTCTCTCCCTACGTCGAACGCAAACGCAAGGCGCTGGAAGCGCATGCGAGCCAGGGCGAGAACATCTTCCTGCTGCGGCTGCCCGAGGAGGCCCAGCACCGGGCCTTCGCCTCCGAGTCCTTTGTCCGCCACTTCAGCAGCGTCCCCGCCCCGGACCAGGAAGACGATCTCTTCGCCGGCCTGCGCTGACCCGGCCTGCAGCGGGTCAGGCCACGCAAGCTTGATGGTTCCTTACTGGCCCCATAAGGGAACCGTGAGGTCGACATGAACTGTGAGATCACGGCGATGGATGCCTGAATGAGCGACGACGTCGCGTGACGCGCCAAACGTCGATTACCCGCCCTCCGGCTAGAATGCTGTTATGGCCCGATTGCTCGTTATAGAAGACGATGAGACGATCGGTGAAGCGCTGAAATCCGGTCTCCGGCTCCTCGACCACGAGGTCGTGTGGGAGTGCACCGCCGAGGGTGCCATCCGTGAGGTGATCAGCGCCGAGTTCGATCTGGTGCTGCTCGATCTCGGCCTGCCGGATGGCGACGGAGTCGAGGTCTGCCGCCGGATCCGCGCCATCCAGCCGGGATGTGTGCTGGTGATACTCACGGCCCGCCAGGATGAGATGGACGTCATCGTGGGTCTCGAGGCGGGCGCGGATGACTATTTGACGAAGCCTTTTGGATTCGCGGAACTGCTCGCCCGAATTCGCGCGCATCTTCGACGCCGGGTCATTAGTTCTTCGCCGCAGTCGAAATCGACAGTCGGTGATCTCGTGCTGGACACCGCCGCGCGCCGTTGTTTCCTCGCCGGCCGTGAAGTGGTCCTGAGGACCAAGGAGTTCGACCTGCTCGCCCGGCTCATCGCAGAGCCTGATGTGGCGGTGAGCAGAGAAGACCTCATGGCTGACGTGTGGGATGAGAACTGGTTCGGATCGACCAAGACCCTCGATGTGCATGTGGCGGCGCTGCGCGCCAGGCTGGCGGCCGCGGTTCACGAGGCCGCGCCCGATCTTGTGGCCGTTCCGCGGATCGTCACCTTGCGCGGGCACGGTTATCGCCTGGAGACGCCGTCGAGCTGAGCGTTCTCAGCTCTTCCGTGGTCTGCACTCCATCGTCGATGGAGTGCAGACCACGGAGGAGGTGGCGTCAGAGTTCGCGGAGGACGCTGATGGCGGGGCGGCTGGCGAGCCGGACCGCCGCGGCGGACACCGCTGCCAGGGCGGCGAGGGTGATGATGACGACGGTGGTGAGATAGAGCCAGGGCACCGCGAGGGCGGCGGGCGGCGGATCGAAGACGCCGGTCAGCACCTTGACGAGCATCTGGGAGAGCAGCCATCCGGAGACCGCGCCCGCGAGGAGTCCCCCGATGGTGAGCACGGCGGCCTCTCCGAAGACGAAGCCGCGCAGTTGCCGGCCGGTGGCCCCCAGCGCGGTGGCGATGGCGAAGGTACGCCGCCGTTCAGCCAGGCCGAGGGCGAGGACGAGACCGCCCGAAGCGGCGGCGAGCACCAGCGCGAACGCCAGCTCCACCCGGGTGAGACCCGCGAGGTCAACGGCGGTGAGGCTGGAGCCGACGGTCTTGCGGGTGGTGGCAAGGTCGGTGACGGTCGCGGACGGGCCGAGCTGGGTACGGATCCGGTCGGCCACCGCGGCGATGTGCTGCCCGCCCGTGTCGACGAGGAAGGACCCGACCGCGTCACTGCTGGTCTTCTGGGCGACGTAGGTGGAGTTGGCGATGAAGAAGCTGTCCTTGGGGGCCGTCGGGAACTCCTTGACCACCCCGGCATAGTGGAACGGCACGGTGGTGAACTGCTTGGTCCGTCCGTCCTGGAGCCGCAGATTGATCAGGTCGCCAAGGTTCAGCTGGAAGTCCTTGACGGTCTCGGCGGACACCAGGATCGAGTCGGGCTTGGCCGCCAGGATGCCGGTGAGCTGCTTGGCGGTCCCGCCGGTGAAGTAGGCGTCCTGCAACGCGGTGGCCTTGGTGATCGTGCCGGGCCGTACCCCGTAGAGGTCCTGGAGATCAGAGCCGACGTAGGCGAACCGGTGCTGGACCGGTTCGACGGACTTCACCCCGGGCACCGCGGCGATCTTCGCCGCCTCGCCAGGACCGACGGCGATACCGGGCGACTGGGTGACGGTGACGTCCGCGCCGTTGGTGAGCTGCGCGTCGGCCTCAGCCTGCACCCGGTAGGTGGAGTTGAAGGTCGCGGTGGAGGCTGCGAAGGACACCGCGAGAGCGAGCAGCACTATGGCGCCAGCGAGCGGGCGGCGCTGCCGGGACATGCCGGAGGCGACCGTGGCCGCCAGCCCGCCTGCCAGCGGACGCAACCCCGCGCCCAGGAGCCGGCGCCCCCGGCCGAGCACCAGGTCGGCGAGCCGCCACGCCAGCAGTGCGGCCCCGGTCCAGAGCAGGGCCGGTCCCGCGAACGCCCAGTAGGACACCGAGATCGCCGGCACCCCCTCGGGCGCGAGGACCAGTTGGTAGCCGTTCCGGCCGGTCACGCTGAACACCGCCGCGGCGCCGGCCAGCAGGACCAGGTCGATGCCGTAGCGAGCCCACCAGGGTGAGCGGGTGCGGCCCACCGTGATGCGCCCCGCGGCGACGGTCGAAGCCCGCATGTCGCGGCGGGCGGGCAAGAGCACGGTGGCGGCGGCGATGAGCAGCCCGGCGAGCGCCGCACCGGCGGTCCAGCCGACGGCTGTGGCGGTGGTGGCGCCGAAGCGGGCCGACCCGAAGG
>JAOPYO010000372.1 GCA_025964575.1 Actinomycetes bacterium | reverse complement strand
GTGGCGGCGGTGCGCAGGCCGATGGCGATGGCGATCGCCTCGTCATCGTCCAGCAGCAGCGGTGGCATGGCCGCCCCGGCGGTCAGCCGGTAGCCGCCGATGTTGCCCTGAGTGGCGTGGACCGGGTAGCCGAGTTCGCGCAGCCGGTCGACGTCGCGCCGGATCGTACGGGGGGTGACGCCGAGACGGTCGGCGAGCTCGGCGCCCGGCCACTCGCGCGGAGTCTGGAGTAGGGACAGCAGTTGCAGCAGCCGGCCAGATGGATCACGCATACGTTCATCCTGTCGCACTAATAGGACGTTCACTGACCTATTGGCCATCTACCGTCGAGACATCGGCCGGAACCAAAACGGCCGGATCCGCGGCAGCGAATGGAGCACACAATGTTGCGAGGACTCTCCACCGTCAGTTTTTGGGCGGCTGATCATGCGGCGGCGAAGCAGTGGTACGCCGCCCTGTTGGGCATCGACCCGTACTTCGAACGCCCCGGATATGCCGAGTTTCGCCTCGGCGACTACCAGCACGAGCTGGGCCTGATCGACAGCCGTTACGCGCCCGCCGGTTCGGCGACCGGCCCGGCCGGTGCTGTCATGTACTGGCACGTCGACGATGTGACAGCGACTCTCGAGAAGCTGCTGTCCATGGGAGCCAAAGAGTACGAGGTACTCACGGAGCGCGGCGAGGGGTTCATCACCGCTTCAGTGGTCGATCCCTTTGGGAACATCCTGGGCATCATGTACAACCGGCACTACCTGGAGGTTCTGGGCTCGGCCAGAACAGCGTGACCCCCACGCCGCCGGCGCTAGTCGAAGACAAAGATCTGCGACTAGGGCCGGTGGTGTAAAGGGCAGATCAGCCGAGTGCCTGAAGCTGCTTCATAAGGACCATGGATGCCCGCTTCGAGATCGCGTCGCCAGTGTCCTTGGGAATCGTCCGCTCGGCATAGAGGGTTACGAGGAGGAGGTTTCCTCGGACGGAATAATCATAGGCGTCGAAAGTGATATCCGGTTTCTTCGGATTGGTAGGATATACTTCCCTTTCCCAACCGTGCAGATGAGTCCAATTCTGAACTGTATCCTGCTGAGCAATGGTCCACGCGTCGTCATGCGCGAAGAGAGTCGCGTTGGTGGTGGAATCCTTCCGCGCGGAAACGTGCTGCTTCGGGGGGCACGCCGTTGCGGCTGCTTTTAGGGTCGAGAATGCGCGAGCAGCCTGCTCCTGGTCGGAATACAATGCGATGAACTGGGAGTAGTACATATCATTCGGAACTCTTACGCTAGCGGTGTACTGGCGCGCGCCGAGTTCCGGTTTCCCGGGCAGCTTTACTCCAGACTGTGAACACATCAGTGCCTTACCGTCGAGAAGGGCTCGGGTTCCGATGACGGTCTGTTTGAAGTACGGCCCAACCTCCTTGGCACTGATGAGATGACGCAAGACCTGTTGGGAGGTGAAGTTGGGAGGTGAGGGCGTCGGTGACGCGGTCGGCGCCGGGGCGGAGCTCGTGCTCTTTGCCGCTTTCTGCGTTGAATGGCCACCGCCGCATCCGGCTAGGGTTAGTCCGGCGAGGACCAGACAGACGACGATGGATCTACGAGCCGTCAAGCGGGACACTGTCCACCCTTCGGTCGAAGCGATCTGGCTATCCGTGTTTTGTAATGGCCTGGATCTCGCCGACCGTCAGCGCGTAGGGCGCGGAGGGGTCGGCGAGGTCGTCCAATGCTCCGCCCCCAGTGCAGCCGGCCGTGCACACCCAAGTGATCTTGAAGTAGACGGTGGCATTGATCGAATAAGGATCACGACCGCCGTTCGGCGACGACCTGTTGTAGGTGTAGCTGCATTCTGCGCTGGTCCGCGACCCCGGGCCATTGCAGTTCTGCTGTGTCTCGACCAGATTCCAATTCGCGTAGTAGGGAGTTGCGGTGACCTCGACCGTCTCGCCGGCCTGTGTGGCCAACTGGGGCGGCGGAGTCACCCAGCCGGTGAGCCACAAATAGGTCAGCAGTTTGGCATAGGTGGTGCCTTTGCCGTCGCCGCCGGGCGCGGTGTGCACCACGATCGGCGGCAACGGGAACCCTGCTCTTATGTCCGCGGCTATATCCGCCGGCGCTCGGACAACAGGCGGGTTCGCTCCCCCTTGAGGGGGCTGATTGGGGTTGCCGCAGAGTGCGGGGTCGAGGCAATTCCCAATTGGGTTGATGTCTGGCGGTGGCTGCCCGCAGCCGAGAGGAAGATTGCAGGGGGCGGCTACAGCGGGCGTTGGGATGAGCGGGACCGTCACGCAGCTTGCGACCGCGGCAAAAATCGCCGCAAGGATCACACTGCTGGAACTGCTGGGGTGAAGGAGCTTGGTCAGCATCTCGAGCCCCCTTCCTCGGTATAGGCCTTCCACGTTTGCGAGCCGGGGTCAAACCTCATGGCGTACCGGTAGAGCCTGGTGGTGGGGCTGCTGGTTCCTGATGCGACCCGCTTGCCCGTCGTGATGGAGAACGAGTACCAGCCGACGGTCCGCACGCAGTCGACGACCACGGCCATGGTCCGGTCTGCCCGCCAGGTCTGCACCCTCGGGTTGAGCTCGAGGGTGAACCGGTAGACCAGACGCTTTGCGGCGGTCTGCCGCACATCCTTGGTGACAGCGGCGAGCAGGGGGTCCATCGCGACGGCGCTGAGCCCGGAGGCGTTGTCGGACTCGTAGGCACGCCTGTACGCGCTCTGGTACGCGCGATAGGCGTCCAGGACCGCCTTGGTGAACTTCGGGCTGCTCATCGCGCTCGGCGCCAGAGCAGACGGCGGGGAAGTGGCCGAGCCGGCGTCGGGGAGCGAGGTGCCGGTGCCGCTTGGATGGAACGCACCGTTACCGGCCTTGGCCATACCGCACCCGGCGAGCAGCGTGGCCAGCAGTGCGGCCAGCGCGAGCCCACCTACCAGGCGTACAAACCGGACGCGCATCGCGTTCCCTGAACCATCAGCCGAGTGTGGGGCCTTGTAGCACGCGAGCTTACTGAGCCTTGCGGGACGAGAAAAGGCGTTCAGCGAGGCCGATACCCGAACGTGCTCTGCCTGCCGCAAGGCCGTCGACACTGGCGGCGGCGCCAGAGACACTCATTCCCGCTGGTCCCGGCCGCCGCGGTCACGCGGTGTGGCTTGCAGCCCGTCGTGTAGAACAGCGAGTACCCGCTCTGGATCCGCCCGGTCATTGAAGCGTGGTTGTACGGCCGAGAGAATGCCCGACACGATGGCCATCAGGTCGGCGATGCCGATGTCACTGCGGATCGTGTTGCAGCGTTGAGCGCGGACGAGGAGATGGCCGATCTCGCTGCGGAGGTCGGCGGCCGTCGCTGCCACGGTCGTCGTTATATCGATGTCGGCACCGGCCAGTGCGTCGACCAGGTCTCTCTTCGCCGCGGCCTCGGCGACGAGACGATCGATGAACCCGAGCAGGGCGGCGCCGGCGTCATCGGCGGAGCGAAGGGCCCGCGCATCATCGACCAGTTGCCGGAGACGCTCGTGCACCACGGCCTCGAAGAGTGCTTCCTTGGTCGGGAAATGACGGTAGAGCGTGCCTGGTCCGACCCCGGCCCGGCGCGCGATCTCGTCCAGCGGCACAGATAGCCCGTCCGAGGCGAATGCCGTCTTCGCCACCTGGAGCAGCAGCGCTCGGTTGCGACGGGCGTCAGCTCTGAGCGGTCTGTCTTCTGCCATGACCCGCTCCTCCCATCACTCACCCCCTAGACAAACGGGGCGCTCTCTCCGGTACGGTGTAACCGGGGCGTAGTCTCCGATTCTAGCCACGCCTCGCCCACAACCGCCCGAGGGGAAGGACCCGCTGATCATGCCAGCGAACACCACCAGCCCACGTGAGACCGTTGAGCGATTCCTGCGTGCCGCGGCCGGCTCGCATCCCGAAGACATGGCCGACTGTTACGCCCCGAACGTCGTCATCGAGATGCCGTTCTCCGCCGCCGTCCTCTACCCGTCGCGGATCGAGACGACCCGTGAGGAACTACGCGCCCGTTTCAAGGCCGGAACCGCGAGCAGGAGGTACCGGCGCCTGGACAACGTTGTGATCCATGAGACCACCGACCCTGAGGTGATCATCACCGAATACGACCTGCACGGAGATCTCGTCGAGACGAGCGAACCGTTTGTCCTGACGTATCTGATGGTCATGACGATCCAGGACGGCCAGATCGTCCACACGCGCGACTACAGCGACCCCATAGCCGGCGCCCAGATCCTCGGCAAACTACCCGAGCTCGTCGCCGCACTGAGCGCAAGTCGGCCATAACGGACCGGTTCCGCACTGCGCCGTCAGCGCTCGGCGGTCCGGCGAGGGCGGGGGGAGTGATCTCAGTGGCCTGCCGTTCGCGCGGGGCGACGTCCGGCGGTGGCCGATTCCTACAAGACCGCGGTCCCGTGGTCGGGGCATGCTGAGCTCATGAGCGTCGATCTCTCCGCCGCGGCCTCTTTTCTGGCCACCCACGCACGTGTCCTGGACCGCCGCCGCTTCCAGCTACTGATGGGTGAAGCCGATCCCACCGCCGCGCTGGCAGCCCTGGACGGTTATCGCAATCCCGACGGCGGCTACGGCTGGGGCCTGGAACCCGACCTGCGCTCGCCCGAGAGTCAACCCGGGGCCGCGCTGCACGCCTTCGAGGTGTTCGAAGCCATCGCCCCGGCCACCGCCGCGCAGGCCGCCGAGCTGTGCGACTGGCTGGAGTCGGTCCGTCTTCCCGACGGCGGCCTGCCCTTCGCGCTGCCCCTCACCACCACCGCCGGCACCGCCCCCTGGTGGGCGAGCGCCGAGCCCACGGTCTCCTCGTTGCAGATCACCGCCGTGACCGCGGCCACCGCCCACCGCGTCGCCGCCCATGACCCGGCCGTCGCCGCCCACCCCTGGCTCGAACGGGCCACCCGCTACTGCCTGGCCGCCATCGAAGCAATCGACGAGACGCCCCACGCGTACGTGCTGGCCTTCGCGGTGCGGTTTCTCGACGCCGTGCACGCCACCCACCCCGAAGCGGCCGACCTCCTCAAGCACCTGGGCAGGCACATCCCCCCGAGCGGCCAGATGCACGTCGAAGGCGGCACCGAGCAGGAGGTACTCCGCCCGCTGGACTTCGCCCCGTTCCCCGACCGCCCGGCGCGGGCCCTGTTCACCCCAGAAGTGATCATCGCCGACCTGGACCGCCTGGTCGGCCTGCAAGAAGACGACGGCGGATGGACCGTCGACTACGCCGAAATCTCACCCGCAGGCGCCCTCGAATGGCGCGGCTACATCACCGTACGCGCCATCGACATCCTGCGGCACAACGCCAGGATTTGATCACTACGATCCGGTCCAACCTGAACTACTGCCCTGGTCAGGGGCGGATCCGGTAGAGGACACTCCGGCGCAGCGGTCCCTCGGGCACGCCCGGGTCGTCGAAATCGTCGGCGGGATCGCGGGTCATGCCGATCCGGCGCATCACCGCCTGGGAACGAAGGTTGGTGGTGGCCGTCACCGCGACGATCTCGGAAAGGGCGAGGGTGTCGAAGCCGAAGACCAGGCTCGCCAGGATCGTGCAGGCAGACCACTCCGCGCAGTGCCGGCCGTGATGGGGCCAGATAGTGGTAGATGCGAGGTTTCACGGTGGCCGTCTTACAGCGGCAGGCGAAGGACGAATCGGGCGCCTTGCGGCGAGTCTTCGACCTGCAGGGTTCCGTGGTGAGCGTGGGCGATGTCGCGTGCGATGGCAAGCCCGAGGCCGCTTCCGCCGGCGTCACGGCGGCGTCCGTCGTCCAGGCGGGTGAAGCGTTCGAAGACGCGTTCACGGTCCCGCGGCGCGATGCCTTCTCCATCGTCGCTCACGGTCATGACGGCCTCGCCGTCCAAGCGTTCCGCGGTGACCTCGACACCGGTGACGGCGTGCCGCTGCGCGTTGTCCAGCAGGTTGTCCAGGATCCGGGTCAACTGGACACGGTTGCCGCGGACCTTCACGTCTTGGGCGGTGCGGGCGTGCACCGGCACGCCATTGACTCGGGTCGCCGCTTCCCCCGTCACCAGCACGCCGAGGTCGATCGATTCGAGCTGCGCCGGGCCAGTGGCGCGGAGACGGGCCAGCCCCAGCAGGTCGCTGACGATCGCTTCGAGCCGGTCGGTGACCGACAGCGCGGTCTTGATGGTGTCGCGGGGGTCGACATCGTCGGGGTACAGCAGGGCCTCCTCCAACTGCGTACGCAGGCCGGCGATCGGGGTCCTGAGCTCATGGGAGGCGTCGGAGGCGAACCGGCGCTGCTGTTCCACCGCCCCTTCCAACCGGGCCAGGGTCTGGTTGGCGGTACGGGCGAGCAGCGCGATCTCGTCCTGACCAGACGGCTGGGGCACACGGAGACTCAAATCGCTCACCGTGATCTCGGACATGCCTCTCCGGATCGCCGACACAGGGCGCAGTGTCCGGCCCACCACGTACCAGGTCGCCCCGGCCGCGATGGCGACAACCGCGAGAGCCCCAGCGGTGATCAAGATCTCCAGGCGGTGCGCGGCGAGAATGGGGGGCTGAACCATACCGGCGTAGACGACGTGGGGTTCACCATGCCAGACCTCGCGGGCCTCCTGAGGCGAGACACGGATGGCCGTCAGCATGACGCATCCGCCTCGCGACGGGCACTCGGTCAGATGACGGATCCGGTCATCGGCCGGCGGACGAACCGAACTCAGTGGCGGCCTGCCCGACGCCGCGCCGCTGGAGGCCACGACCCGGCCATGGGAGTTCACCACCTGGAGAAGGGAAACTGGGCTCGAACGCGACGCAACGCTGCCGTCCCGCGCCGCCCCGATCCACTGAGTGGCGAATCTTTGAGTCTCCTCGAAGACACCGGCCTGGATCCTGTTCCGGACCCCCAGGTCGAGGCCAATCCCGATCATGGTAACGACGATCAGCGACATCACCGTCGCGACCGTCGTGTAACGCGCCTGAATCGAGCGTAGGCAGGGCAGAGATGACACCTTCCTTCTTCCTCCCGAGATACGTCCTGTTCGCAGTCCTTCTTCCACTCAGCAAATCTCCAAACCCGCATATATCCCACTTACCACCATGTATTGCATGAATGACCAAAAAATCGCCCGTGCATGACCAGCCGCAGAGCGGCACTTTAGATTCCCCTGACGCAACCCGTGAAAGATCTGGACATTCGTTGAGAAAGCTCCGGGCCCCCGTCCGACCATCTGGATCTGGGCGCAAGGTCAGGCGAGCTCCCTTGGACCAGCACGAGACGGACTGACGACGCGTCGTCGCCCCTTGCCGATATAGCAAGCGACCTGGGCCTCCGGCCCTAGTCGCGATTAGGTCCAGCGGATCAATCCTGGCCAGAGGTCTAGTCCAGGTCGAGGTCGACTGTTAAGGTCCGCCTGGAAATGGTCAAGCAGTATCGATACATGTGAGGATATAAAAAAGATGAGTTTTCGTCGGAGGCTGTTCGTGGCCGCGGTCACTGGTCTGTCTCTCGCCGGTTCCATGACGGTCGTTGCGTCGCCGGCCAACGCTGCCTCTAAGTACGGGTCATGCGGCAGCGGCTGGTTGGCCCGGGGCAGAACTCCTATCAATAACAGTTCGAACTCCACCGACAAGCTGGTCGGATATGTTTATTGGTATGTGAAGTCCTATCCGCACTCGCCGAGCAGGGTGTGCGTCATCACCCGCCCCCTCGCGAAATACACAAATGTAAATCATATTATGCGCGCCTCGGTAAAACTCTACAAAAGCAAGTCGGCTGTGGAAGTCGAGCGTTCTGCTAGATATTACGTCGGACCGGTGACGGAGGCGATCACTGACAGGTACTGGGTATTGGGTCTTATCAAGGTCGGCGGTCATGTGTACAGCGGTGTTAAGTGGAATCTCCACAGCTGAACCGCCTTGAACTACGATGACAGGCATCTCACCAGGCCCGCCGGCGGCCGGTCACGCGCCCGGTAGGGTGCGGCGGGTGGACGTGCACACGCTGATCGACCAACTGGCGGATGCCGACGAGAACGTGAGCACGGCCGCACGCGACGCGCTGGTGAGGCTGGGAGACGCCGCCTTCGCGCCGCTGATCGAGGCGATCGTCTCGGCCCCCACGGATGAGGCTGGCGGCGTGCGAGCGGAGCGTTCACCAGCCTGAAGGTCTCCGATGTGAGCATCTACCTGCCGGCGTTGGGCAGGTGACGACGCGGGCCGGGCAGTCGGCGTGGACCCAATTTAGTTGAACGTCTGTACGAGGCGACTCACTGGACCTTGGTGGCATGTTGGCCGGTTGTGTTCTTACTGTCGTGGTCACTGTTGGTTCTGATTGCCCTGGTCTCCGCTGGTTTTCTTGCCGTGACCGTGCGTGATGTAGGTGGCGTCGAGGACGGGCTGACCGTTGCGGCAGCTCATGATCATTGTGACCTGGCGACCGGGGGCCTGGAAACGTATGGAGACCTGGACGGCGGGCCCTCGGCCCACGGAGCCGGTGGCGTATCCCTGTGCCGGTGTCCACGAGATCAGATAGGCGGAGCCGCGAACACAGCGGACGATCACATCGCCGCCTACGGAGGCCAGGCTGCTCGTCATGCCGGCCGCCTGGGGTGTGGTCATCCGGGGGGCCGGGCCGGCGGTGACCGGGTGCGCGGACGAGGACCTGCGCGAGGGAGAAAACGAGGGTGAAGGCGCAGGCGAGGGCAAAGGCGCCGTGGAGAGGCCCTGATAGGGCTCCGCGAGGGCACGTTGCACCTCGGCGGAGGTCATGGGCTTGACGGTCCGGTCGGTGATCCCTTCACCGAGGACGGAGATGGCCGCAGTGCCCGCTGCGATCGCGATGCCCGCAGTGGCGGCCCAGGTCGCGGAGGCGAGCAGTACACGGCGATTCATAAACAGCGACTGTGCCACGGTCAACGCTAACGAGCGGCTAAGACGCCCATAAGCCGCAGGGTAAGTCCCATGAATCGGTCATAGGGAGCAGAGTGGGGCGGTTAACGTTACACCGTGGTTCAACTGCTGCTGATCGAGGACGACCCGTCCGTGCGGGGCGCGTTGGTGCGGGCGCTGTCGGAGCGCGGGCACGCGGTGTTCTCCGCACCGACGGGGATGGAGGGTTTGCGGCAGGCCATGGAGACGCGCCCTGATCTGATCGTGCTGGATTTGGGGCTGCCTGATCTGGACGGCCGTGAGCTTCTGCGGATGCTGCGGGCGGTGAGCACGGTCCCGGTCATCGTGGCCACCGCCCGTGACGACGAGCAGGAGATGGTCCAGGTGCTGGATGCGGGTGCGGACGACTACGTGGTCAAACCGTTCGGTGCCGGGCAGCTGGAGGCACGCATCCGCGCGGTGCTGCGTCGTGCGGAGGAGGGAAGCGGCGGGGACGAGCAGGTACGGGTCGGTGGGCTGTGCATGCGCCCTAAGGCACGGGAGGCGGTGTTGGAGGGACGGGTGCTGGAACTTTCGCCCAAGGAGTTCGACCTGCTGCACTACCTGGCGACACGGGCCGGGCAGGTCGTGTCCAAGCGGGAGCTGTCGACCGAGGTGTGGCAGCTGCCCTACGGCGGGGCGGACAAGACGATCGACGTCCATGTCGCGTGGCTGCGTCGCAAGCTGGGCGAGACCGCCACTGCTCCGCGCTATCTGCGCTCGGTACGTGGTTCGGGCATCAAGATCGTTGATCCGTTCAAGTGAGACGGCGCATCACGCTGCTGGTGGCGGCGACCACTTCGCTGGTACTGCTGGCGTTCCTGGTGCCGCTCGCGCTGCTGGTCCGGGACGTCGCGGCCACCCGGGCGATGGCGGCGACCACGGTGCGAGCACAGTCACTTGCGCCGGTGGTGGCGACCGGCGACAGGAAGACCGTGGAGGTGGCCGTCCAGCAGACGCGGTCGTGGAGCGACTATCCGCTTACCGTGCTGTGGCCGGACGGCACCACGACGGGCGCCGCGGTGCAGCGTGATTCGGCGATCGAACTCGCGGCCCGCGGCCGCAGCCTCACCGTCGACACCCACGGTGGGCAGGAGATCCTCGTCGCCGTGCAGGGCGGACCGGGCGGTACGGCGGTGATCCGCAGCTTCGTCTCCTCCCGTCAGCTCCGCCACGGGGTCGCGCAGGCCTGGACGATCCTGGCGCTGCTCGGCGTCGGGTTGCTGGCCTTCGGGTTGCTGGTGGCCGACAGGCTGGCCCGTTCTCTGGTTCGGCAGATCACGGCGCTGGCCAGGCTGTCGCATCGGCTGTCCCGCGGCGACCTGGATGCCAGGGTCACCGTGGCGGGACCGTCCGAAATCCGCGACGTGGGTGCCGGCCTCAATCACCTTGCCGCCCGGATCGGGGATCTACTCGCCCGTGAACGCGAATCGGCCGCCGACCTGTCACACCGGCTCCGCACGCCGCTGACCGCGCTCCGTCTGGAGGCCGAAGCGCTGCGCGACCCGCAGGAGGCCGAACGGCTCACCAACTCGGTCGACGCTCTCGAGCGCACCGTGACCCAGCTCATCAAGCAGACCCGGCAGCCCGCCCGGCACCGCAGTGCCGGGTGCGACGCGGCCCAGATCGTGGCCGATCGGGTGGCCTTCTGGTCCGTGCTGGCCGACGAACAGGACCGTAAGGTCCAGCTCACCGTCCCGGTGGGTCCGGTGCCGACGGCGGTCGGCGGTGAGGAACTGTCAGCCTGCATCGACGCTCTACTGGGCAATGTCTTCGCCCACACCCCCGAGGGAACCGCGCTGACCGTCATCCTGGAGGGGCCTGACCCTGCCGTTCCGGGCGCGCCGGCGCGCCTGATCGTGAACGATGACGGCCCGGGATTCGCCCGCGGTGACCTGCTGCACCGGGGCACGAGCACGGCCGCCTCCAGCGGTCTCGGCCTGGACATCGCCCGCCGCACCGCCGAATCCTCCGGCAGGACCCTGCGCCTCGGGACCTCCCCGGCCGGCGGGGCCCAAGTGCTGGTCGAACTCGGCACCCCGCCATAACGCAGAAATTTCGAGCGGTGCTCTCATCCGTACACCGGGCTCGCTGCCGGCTCCACCTTGCGGTTTACCTGCAGCTTATCGATGACTTAACCGCCTCTTAGCCACCAGCGTGGCACAGTCGAGCCGTTGATTCGCCGCGCGGCATTGCTCCTGCAGCGACGGCGAAGAAGGGGACGGGACTCTTTACTCCATGGCCGTCCCCGTGACAGGGGGCGGCGGCTGCCCCGGGCTGCCGCCCCCCTTCCAAGCTTCCGACTCTCCGTTCACCGGACGCCGCTGAGGCCGCGGCCGGTGGGCGGTTTCTCCACCGCACAGGTCGTGGACGTCGACCCCCAGTCGGTACCGCCGTGGACGGTGGCCGCCTACGTCCCGGCGGCCGGCTCTCACTGTAAGGACATGACGGCATATGAGGACATACCTGACCTGCGACGACCGTGCCCCACTAGATTCTCGCCGTGCCTGATCCTCAACCCGTCTTTGTCGACGCCTCCGGGCGCCGTCGTAGGTTCCTCCGCCGTACCGGAATCGCGGCAGGTGCGCTGATGGCCGGTTTTCTGGTTCTCATCGGCATTGGCGTGGCGACCGGTTCCAGCGTCCCGCTGACTCCCTGGAGCGCTCCAGGTTCGAGCCCCCATCCCAGCGCGGAATCCTCGGCCACCCCGGCCACACCCCAGCCCAAGGGTGAATCGCCGGCAAGGCCGAGCAGTACGGCGCCAGGACATGTCTCGACCCCGGTGCCCAGCCCGGGGAGCACGACCAGCGCGCCCAGCGGGCAGAAGCCGGCCTCCCAGTCCCCGACCAGCCCGGCGACGACGGCGGCCGTCACCCCGATCGCGTCCACCGCGACTCATCCGGGCAACTCGCATGCCAGCCCGCCTGCCTGGGGCAAGAACAAGAAGAGCCCGTCGCCGTGACGAATCAGCAAGCGAAGCGGCGTGATCCTCGGGGGCACTGGTTCCTTCTCCTGCTCGGTGGTCTGGCGTTCATCTGCACCCTGCTGCTGGAGGGTTTCGCGCACGGCGCCGTCGGAGAGGCGCCGCACCATGCGCCCACCGGCGGGCCCGCCCCAGACCAGGTGACGGGCGGCGGAGCTGTGCTCAACCTGTCCGGCGGGACCCTGCACAGTCTCCATATGCCGGCCAAGACCATCGCCCTGACCTTCGACGACGGCCCCGACCCGAAGTGGACCCCGCAGATCCTGGACGTGCTGCGCCGCCACGGGGCGCACGCCACCTTCTTCACCATCGGCGCCCATGTCGCCGAGAATCCCGCCCTGACCCGGCGGATCCTGCGCGAGGGCAACGAGATCGGCTCGCACACCTACACCCATCTCGACATGGCCGACAGCCCCGCATGGCGCAACCGGCTCGAACTGGGCCTGACGCAACGGGCCCTGGCCGGCGCCGCAGGGGTGAAGACCCGCCTGATGCGCATGCCGTACTCCTCGGTCCCCGACGGCCTGACGAGCAAGGAATGGACGGCCGCCAAGCAGGCGGGCGACGATGGGTACGTCGTCGTGCTGGCCGACCGGGACACCGACGACTGGGCCAGACCGGGCGTACGGAAGATCGTGGCAACCGCCGTCACGGCCGTGCACCGCGGCGAAGGCGGCATCGTCATGTTGCACGACTCGGGCGGCGACCGGACCCAGACGGTGCTGGCGCTCGACCAGATGCTCGACCGGTTCCACCTGGAGGGCTTCCGGGCCACCACCCTCAGCCAGGCTCTCAATCTGCCCGCCGCCGACGTCCCGGCCAGCGGCACCGAGAAGCTGGTCGGCGGGACGCTTGTGACCGCCCAGCGGCTCGCGGGATGGATCACCGGGGTGCTCCAGGTGCTGTTCCTGGCGGCCGGGGTCATATGCGTGGTCCGGCTGGTGTTCCTCGTCGGCTTCGCGCAGATCCACGTACGGCGGGTCCGGCGGGGACGCAGTGGCCGCGCCAGACCATGGTTGGCGGCAGGGCTGGCCCCACCACCGGTGTCGGTGATCGTGCCCGCCTATAACGAGGAGGCGGGGATCGCCGCCACCGTGGCTTCCCTGCTCGACCACGACTATCCGGCGCCGGTGGAGATCCTGGTGGTCGACGACGGCTCCAGCGATCGTACGGCCGAGATCGTCGAATCCCTGATCCGGGAAGGCCGCGGCGGCAGGCTTCACGACGGCACCCCCGCCGTGAAGCTGATCCGCAAGCCGAACGGCGGCAAACCGTCCGCACTCAACGTGGGGATCGCCCACGCGCGGGCGGGCGTGCTGGTGCTGGTCGACGGCGACACCGTCTTCCAGCGGGACACGATCGGCAACCTGGTCAGCCCGCTGGCCGACCCCGCGGTCGGCGCGGTGAGCGGCAACACCAAGGTCGCGAACCGCAAGGGCATCCTCGGGCGCTGGCAGCACATCGAGTACGTCATCGGCTTCAACCTCGACCGCCGGATGTTCGACGTGCTCCAGTGCATGCCCACCATCCCCGGAGCCATCGGCGCGTTCCGCCGGGAGGCCATGGTGGCGGTCGGCGGCGTCAGCGACGACACCCTCGCCGAGGACACCGACCTCACGATGGCGATCTGCCGGTCCGGATGGCGGGTGGTGTACGAGGAGACCGCCCTGGCCTGGACCGAGGCGCCCGCGACGCTGCGCCAGCTGTGGCGACAACGCTACCGCTGGTGCTACGGCACCCTCCAGGCGATGTGGAAGCACCGCCGGTCGATGCTCGAGCCCGGCCAGTCCGGCAGGTTCGGGAGACGTTGCCTGACCTACCTTTGGATGTTCCAGGTCGCGCTGCCGCTGATCGCTCCCGCCGTGGACCTCTTCGCGGTGTACGGGCTCGTCTTCCTGAACCCGGCGTCGATGCTGGAGACGTGGGCGCTGTTCGTCGGTGTCCAGGTCCTCTGCGGGGCCTATGCCCTGCGGCTCGACCACGAGCCGATCCGGCCGCTGTGGACGCTGCCGGTCCAGCAGGTCGTCTACCGGCAGCTCATGTACCTGGTCGTGATCCAGTCGCTCGTCACCGCCGTGCTGGGCGCCCGGCTCCGCTGGCACGCCATGCACCGCACCGGCACCTTCGGCACCCCCGACGCCCTCCCCGTACCGGCCACCTCCCTCACGCGGTGAGGGTCGATCGTCGGCGAACCGGGTCGCCAACCGCGCCGCTACCGTGGCCGAAAAGGCAGTGGTCCCTTGCCTGGATGCCGATCCCCGCATAGCTCAGCGCCCAGCGGTTACCCGCGGAAAATGACCTGGGGATCACCGGTGTACCAGACATTGTCGATAAGGACCCGTCGCATGACCCAGCGCTCGCCGTCGCGGATGAGGTCGACGGCGTAGAGGTTCTTGAGCAGTGCGTGCCGGCTGTGGTCGGCCTTGAGCAGGTGCTGGGCTTCCACGATCGCCGTGAGCCGGGCGGTGTCCCCGTCCGAGGGTCTCGAGAAGGCGATCGCCGCCGGCCGTGGCATCGACGGCGTACTGCGCGTCGGCTTCGTGAGCGCCGCCGCAGGCCAGCTCGTCCTGCTGGTGGCGGACACCTTCCGCGCTCGCCACCCCGGCTGCGAGGTCCAGATCCGGGAAATCCAGGTCAGCGACTGCCTTGACTGGCTCCGCACCGACAAGGTCGATGTCATGCTCGCCGGCTTTCCGGTAAGGGAACCCGGGCCGCCCCCGCACCCAACGCTTGGTAATCAGCCGCGGTGATGAGCCCTGCCGGGATCGGTTGTTTCCACAGACCCGTTTCCGGAGTGTGCTGGGAGACGAACGACCCGATGACCGCCATTCCCGCGGCAATCGGCCCCTCTGCGACGACCGGCCCGGAAACCCGGCCCATCGCAGCTATCACTTCACTACATTCCTCAGGAGTCGGTCATGGGCATCATCGCTTGGATCATTCTCGGTCTTGTGGCCGGTTGGGTCGCCAAACTGCTGGTCCCCGGCAGGGACCGCGAAGGCATCATCATCACCACCGCGATCGGTGTCGTCGGAGCGCTGCTGGGCGGCTTCGTGGCCACCAAGCTGTTCCACGTCGCCGGTATCCAGGGGTTCTTCAATCTCTCCACCTGGATCACCGCCATCGTCGGCGCGGCCGTCCTCCTGTTCGCCTACCACCTGGTCTCGGGCCAGAACAGCAGCCGGTGGACCGGTCGGCGATCAGGGCGTCGATGGGCCGGACGTCGATGACACTGCCTACGCCATCACCACGTCCGCGGCCTCACCTGCGGCGGGGAGACCGGTGATGCCCATCGCCGGCTGCATCACCCTCATCGTCTGCGGGGCGATCCTCAGGTTCGCCCTCACGACCGATTCCGTCCACGGGGTGAATCTGCAGATCGTGGGCGTCATCTTGATGCTCGCCGGCGCTGCCGGCCTCCTGCTGCGCCGATGGGCACCCACCGGGCCACGCGTGGATCGTCGGCGGCGCCGTAGCCGTCAGGACGCCATCGACGACGGTTCTCTGGTCGTCGATGAGCCTTCCAAGATGCGACGGCTGGCTCGACGGCGACTACCTGATTCCGGCCGCCGGTCGGCCTCTATGGGATCCGACTCGTCAGATCAGCCGCCGGATCGAAGATGAAGCTCATGAACATCACACCAGCGGGATCGGGTCGCGCGAAGCGGCTCCGCCTGTCCCCGGGGGCCGGACGGAGCCGCGTCGCCGTGCGCCGTACCCGCGTCGGCGGATGGTGGGTGGCTCTGGTCGCCGCGGCACTCGTGCTGCTGCTATTGCTGATCTTCGTGCTGCAGAACGGCCAATCCGTGCGCATCTCCTTCCTGGGCGTACAGGGGAGCCTGCCACTGGGTGTTGCGCTCCTGCTCGCAGCGGTCGGCGGCGTACTGACCGTTGCGATCCCCGGAACCGGACGCATCATCCAGCTACGCCGACTCGCGCACCGACCGGCCGAACCCAGCTCGCCTGATCCCCTCACACCGTCCGCCGATCAAACGAAGACGGTCACCCAAACCGACGACGAGCCGTCGCGGCCCGAAGGCCAGGTCATCCCGCTCCGAGGAAGCAGCCGATGACCTCCAACGCTGAGTTCACCGTTGCCGCGCGGCCCGCCGGCCAAGACGAGATTCTGCAGCTGCGCGGTGAGCTCGACATGGCGAACGCCCACGATCTGCGCCGCCACATCCGCGCCGTACTGAACGACCGTGATCCTCCGCGGCTGATCCTTGATCTGGCCGGGCTCGACTTCGTCGACTCCAGCGGCCTGGCTGTCATGCTCTGGGCCCACTTCCGGCTCGCCGAACGAGGCCACGTGCTGTGCCTGGCCGCAGCCCACGCACACGTCCTCAAAGTCCTGCACCTCACCGGACTGCACCAACGCCTGCACACGTACCCCGCCCTCGCCGACGCCCTGCGCGCCCCACTCCCAGCCGAACGCTCCACACCAGCCGCCGATGACCGACCGCCACGAGCGGGACTACCTGCGCCGACAGCGGCTCACCACCCGCAACGCGCGCGGTGACCGGCTCGTCGACATCGCGCTCGGCGGGCTGAAGTACCCGGCTTTCGCGTTACCCCAGGGTTGCCGCGCTCCTGCGCAGTGAGCAGCCATTCCGCCGGTCCGGCATGGGTGTGCGACATCGCCGGCCCTATCCGGGCTGGACTCGCCGCCAACGCGCCTCACAACAGGAGCAGATCCCGAAGGTCACCAGGCCGAGCGCCACGCCGACTCCAACGCAGGAACCTGGCTGAGCTGGATCAGCGGGGCGGGTGGGGCCGCAACGCTGCCATCTCACCGTCCGGCATACTCTCGGGCCTGCCGGGGGTCTGCGTGGCGGCGGGGCCTGTCGGGGCGTTGGGGGGTGGGCCAGTGCACGCCGGTGGCCCAGCCGAGGCGTTCGAAGATGCGGATCAGGCCGGCGGAGGGGTCGATCTGGTGCGGGCCGATGCCGTGCCGGGCGCTGGTCGGGTCGGAGTGGTGGCCGTTGTGCCAGCTCTCCCCGAACGAGAGCAGCGCCAGCGGCCATAGGTTGGTCGAGCGGTCGAATCGCCGAGTGGGGTGCGGGCGCGATCCGACCATGTGGCACAGGGAGTTGATGCTCCAGGTGACGTGCTGCAGCAGCAGGACCCGGACCAGACCCGCCCACAGGAAGGCGGTCGTCGCGGCGCGCAGGTTCCCGCCGATGGCCCAGCCGGCCAGGAACGGCAGCGTCAGTGAGAGAACGCACAACGCGGGGAACGCCTTGGCGACCCGGACCATCGCACGGTCAGCGAGCAGATCGGGCGCGTAGCGGAGGGCGGGGGTCGGGTCGTTGCGGAACAGCCATCCCAGGTGGGCGTGGGCCAATCCGCGAAGCTGTCCGTACAGGCCCGTACCGTACCTGTACGGCGAGTGCGGATCACCGGGCCGATCGGTGAAGGCATGGTGCCGCCGATGGACGGCCACCCAGTCGATCACGTTGCCCTCAAAACCCATCGAACCGAGCACTGCCAAGATTACGCGCAGCCACGGGCGGGCGGTGAAGCCGCGATGGGTGATGAGCCGGTGGAACCCGACCGTGATCCCGAATCCGGTGCCGATGTAGAAGACGGCTGCCATCAGCACGTCGGTGAGTCCGATCCCGTGCCCCCACAGCAGCCACACCGCCACTGCCAGCCCTGCGAACGGGACGCCGACGATAAGTCCCGTGAGAACCACCTGCAGGCGCCGCCTGCCCGTCCAGGTGGCGCCGCCGCTCTCGGGAAAGAACTCGGCCCCGGTGTAACCATCGACGCTGCGTGTGGTCATCGTGCGTCTCCTAGCCAAAAAAGCGGAGCGACCGGACCGGCTGATCGCTTTCAGTCAATCCGTTCCGCCACCGACCGGAAACACGCAACCCCAGCAAGGCTCATCGCCAGAGGAGATCAGCTCTCCGTCATCGGAGGGTGCCGCATACAAGTGCGAGGTCATCGCACTCATGCCGGAACCGTCGCGACTCTGGCGAAGCCGCCCGTAGGTCACCTCCCACCGCTAAGCTACTCACAGGAGTCGTGCTTTCACCAAAGGTGATGATTCCCGATATTTGGTGCACATCGCATTGTGTGATTTTCCCGTGTCGTCCAGACCTTGCGCCACGCTAGATTCCGACCGGTCGCTGGTCCGCCCTCCCTGCTAGGAGTACGAGGGGTTCCCTGCACCGGCAGAGTGTTTCTTTAGCTGTTACAGGGAGACCGGTCATGGACGCACTCGTACAACCAGGCTCACTGTGCCTTTCGACCAGCAGGCACAACGGGGTGGTGATCGTGACGGTCGCCGGGGAGCTGGACATCGCCACCACCGGTCAGTTACGCGCCGTTGCGGAGGATGCGCTGCGCGGTGGGGCCCGGCAGCTCACCCTGGAGATGACCGAGGTGTCGTTCATCGCCGCCGACGGCCTGGGCGTGCTGGTGGCCCTGGCCACCCAAGCCCGGCGGCAGGACACCAGATTGGTGCTCGGCAAGGTGTCCCCGGCCGTGGCACGGCTTCTTGAGATCACCGGTCTGGACCGTCACTTCACCGTGGAACCGTCCTGACCCGACCTCGCTGGGAATGCCCATTTCGGGCACCTTCGCCGACTACCTGCTGACCCGGGTCACCGAGCTGGAGGCTCCCGGCGCGCCACCAGCTCCGCCACATCGGTGGCGCCGTCGATCACCGCCGCCGCCACCTCCGACAACCGCCGGTTACGGTTCCGGGCGAAACCGCGCAGCTGGGTGAACGCCTCCGCGACGCTGATCTGGGCGCGTTCGGCCAGCACGCCCTTGGCCTGCTCGATCAGGACCCGGCTGTTCAACGCGACCTGCAACTGCTCGGTCACCAGCACGCTTTCGCGGTGAGACCGCTCCTGCAGAATCCCGATGGTGGCCACATCCGCCAGTGCCTGAGCCACCGCGACGGTGCCCTCGGGCAGCACCCCCGGGGAGGCACTGAACAGGTTCATCGCCCCCAGCACCTGCTCACGCAACCGCATCGGCAGCGCGTGCACCGCCGCGAACCCACGGTCGTGGGCGGCCGCGGTGAACCGCGGCCACCGCTGCGGCTCAGTCGCCAGATCGGCGCATGCCACCTGCGTTCCGCTGTGGTAGCAGTCCAAACAGGGCCCTTCCTCGTCCTGCAACTGGAACAGTTCCAGGAGCCGCGCCTGCTCGGTAGATGCCGCCACCAGCTGGAGAGCGCCGCGCTGGTCCACGAGCAAAATCCCGGCCGCGTCCACATCCAGCAGCTCCACACACCGCTCGGTCAGGGTGTGCAACAAGTCGATGACGTCGAACCCGGCCACCAGCGTGTCGGCGAGCTGCACGAACGCCTCCGCGGTCCTTCGTTCCCACATCCTTCTCCTCCTTCGAGAGAATCCCGTATCTCTTCCAGCGCGGGCTCACAGGTGGGCCGTCAATCCGGGTCGAACCGCAGCCGCCGCTCGACCACCTCACGGGCGATCTCACGCAAACTACGGTCACTTGAGTAGGCGTGCGCGCGAAGGCGCATGAAAGCCTCCGCCAGATCGGTGCCCAGCTGTACCGACACCATCCCGGTGGCCTGATGGACCTCCGGCCACCGATCAATCCCACCCCCAAATGGATGGGGTTCTTCCATGACGGGCGTGGCCGCCGCGACACGGGCGGCGTGAAGCACCTGCAGCAACGCGGCATCGGTGAACAGCAGCGCATCGGCCAGTTCCCCCTCGGTCAAGGCGCCACGGGCGTTGCGGCAGACCTCCAGCACCCCCACCGCGATCGCCCCGGCCAGCAACGGGAACGCGAACACCGCCGCCACCCCCCTCTCCACCGCCGCCGGCGCGAACAACGGCCACCGCCGCTGACTGGCCCCGCAGTCGAGGTCGGGCACCAGCACCGGCCGGCCCTCACCAAAAGCGGTCACACCCGGACCTTCACCCACCGCCACCTGCGACTCCGCCAACGCCTCGCTCCGCTCCTCGGTGGCATAGACCGGCTCATGCCCTCCCTCACGGGTGATCAACGACAAGCCGACCCCATCCGCCCTCACCACATCCCCACACGCTAAGCACACATGAACGATCGACACCACAACCCCTGCGCCTTCCGCAAGGGCCCGATCATCGATCGCCGCCTGCACCCCGGCCATCCGATCCCTGACCACTGGCTCCCCTCCCGCCTTCGCCCGGAATGGGAAACGCCACCTCACCCCGCGCCGGCCTGGGCTGCGGGGCTCCGGCGCCTCCATCACAAACGTCCGTCTGCGTTAGACCTGGCAGGCCCGCGCCCCCAAGGCATCACCCGCAGGTCGTGGTCTCCCCGAATCAGACCACGAAAACCAGCCAACGAAACGAGGACCCAGAAATGGGTTTGGTTGGCATTCCGCCGGTGAGACACACGATCGGGCCCCGGCTGGGGCGCGTCCATCTTGATGACCTGTGGTCGAGCGGCGATCAGGCCCTCGAAAGTGGCCTCTCCCGACAGTGGCCGTTTCACAGCGGCCGCGAGTCCCTCCGCGCGCTCATCGGTTCCGGTGATAACCGGCCCGACGATTGCTCGTTTCCCCATCCCATGACGAGGAGGACCCTGAGCTTCAGGCCGCACACCTGCGGGCAGAGACGGCTGCCGCGGCATCGCATCCGGCACACCCCTGGAAATGAAGCAGATGGAGGTAGGACCGATGCGCATCGGATCGGTAGTGCTCGTCCTGTGGCTGATCATCGGCGCCATCGCAGCCGGCCAACGCCACTACTACACCGGATCTGTCAAGAACTGCAATCAAGCGGGCACCATCGCCGTGACGATCGTGGCGGGCCCCCTCAACTACCTCGGCATGAACCCGAAGATCTCCTGCCATACGCCCCAGCCCAGCAAGTGAGCCGGGACCAAGATGGCCACCCCCAAGCCGACGACGAGCAGGTCGAGGACGGGCTGGTCGGACCCGATGCCCAGGTCAACGCATCGTCTGGTCGGCGGTGCCCAGCCAGCCGAGGCGTTGGGACATGGTTCGGGCACAGGCAACGATGGTGACGAGCGTCACGAAATAGCGAAGCTGGCGTAGCTCCATGCCCGCAGCTCCTGGTCATCCACAAGCAGTGCGATGCTCCCAGTTTCGCAAAACCTGAGGCTCTCCGCTACGGCCACTATGGCGATTCGCGGACGGGGCTCCCGGTGCCCCTGCCGGTGCCCATGGCCCCCGTTCACACGGCGCGGCGATGAACGTAGCACCATCTGGCGTCCGGCCCCGGCGCGAGCTCGGCGGCGAGTGGATGATCGGTCTCCTCATAGTGCGCCAGGGCATGGTGATGCGGGGAGTCATCAGAACAGGCCACCCATCCGCACGTCAGGCACACCAGGAGCCTGAGCCAGCCCGCGCCGCGTGCCTGACATTCCCGGCAGCCGGGCGACTGAGGAATGACCGGCACCAGCGAGTCAACGTGATCGCAACGCGGCGCCGACCCGTTCGGACTGATGTTCGGCATGCCCATGACCCTGTCGTGCGAGCCAGGAGTCATCTGTCGTCCCCTCCTCCCACCAGTCGAACCCATGCATCGGCTGTCCACTGCCAGACAACCCCACGGACCGCTGCAGCGGAAACAAGCAACTTGAGCAAACCTCATCAGCCGCCCCGATCAACCTCGCCCGGTGAGGTCACCGATAAAGGACGGATGCTGCGATTTGGTCCACCGTCTGCCGGTAGCTCGGAGACAGGGCGACGACCGTCATCATCAATCTGGTCGTGGGGAGCCACCAGACGCGTGGGTTGAAGCTGGCCAGGGAACCGCAGGTCACCGTGTATTCGCGGTATATGGCAGTGCGATCTCCCAATGGCCTGGACCCGCGGGCCGAGATCGTTGAGGTGATGCCGGGGCCTTTGTCGAAGTCACCGTGCCCGAAACACTGGGGCAGTGCTCCGGTGTCCCCTTCCCATATGTATGGATCATCAATGTCGGCCTCGTCCGGATCTTCCCAGGTTTCGAAGGAGACCCCGTAGTTGACGCAGGCGTCCTGCGCGTGACTGGGCGACAAGAGACAGAACTGTTGTCCCACCCCGCCATCGCCGCCACTCAGGGTCCAGCCTGCGGGGACGATGACCGAAACGTTTCCTGTCAGGGCAACGCGGCGTCCGTCCAACGGAGGTGGTGTGACGTCGGCGGGGGACGGCGAACGTGCGGTTTCCTGAGCGAGCGTCTGATCACCGACCAGATTCCGGCTGCCACGGTTGCTGCCGCCAGAGCTTACGTACAGCGCCGTGGCAACAGCCAGGGCGCCGGCGACCATCAGGGCCGGTATCGACCGCCGCTTTGGCTTGAGCGCAGGGGATACGGACGCCCATGCGAGGTCGTCGACCGCCGGCATGACCCAGGTACGTTCGATGAGTGCCGTGACCGCATCCGCGTCAACGGGTCCCACCGACGGAACCCCCAATCGGTCACGCCAAGTAGTGGTCACCGCATCGAGCACGTCGATGGCACTAGGACGCTCATCGGGCTGCTTGGAGAGCGTGGCGGCCACGAGCGAACGCAGTTCCTCCGGCACCCCAGAGAGGTCCACTTCATCGTTCAGCACCCGCATGGCCAGCACCTCGGGACGACCAACGCCATACGGATACTGGCCCGTCACGGAGAATGTGATCAACAGCCCCCAAGCGTAGATATCGGAAGCTGGGCCAACGTGTTCGTTCCGGTAGTGTTCGGGGCTGATCCAGGCTGGTGAGCCGAGCAGCACACCCGTACGCGTCACACTCGCCTCGTCCAGCGCACGGGCGATCCCCAAATCGAGTACGCGCGGGCCGGATGGCGACAGGACCACGTTGGACGGTTTGAGGTCGCGATGCAACACGCCGGCTGCGTGAATCGCCACCAAGGCCTCGGCCAAGCCGGAGGCGAGACCGTAGAGCTCATTACCAGCGAGCGGTCCCGCCGTACGAATGCGCTGGTCGAGCGTCTGGCCGGGCACGTACTCCGTCGCGAGCCACGGCCGAGCGGCACCAGGATCAGCTGCCAGAACACGGACCGTACAAGCGCCACGGATCCTTCCCATCAACGCGATCTCGCGAGCGAAGCGAGATCGGAACTCCGGATCGTGCGCCAGTTCCAGATGGACGACCTTCACCGCGACCCGCTCACCGTCCACGGATAAGCCCGCGTAGACGGCAGCCATTCCGCCCGCACCCAGTCGTCCGATGATCCGGTAAGGGCCGACGTGTAAAGGGTCGTCGCTCAGCAGTGGCTGCATCCCCACCCTCCACTCCGCAGCTGGTCGAGTTTCCGGAGTACGCCTGATCACGAGCCTGCGACCCTAAGACCGGCTTACCCACCGACACACTCATCCGAATCTGGACCGACGAGAACGATAGGCGTGCGACCACCCGACGGACGGAGTCTCGCCCGCCGGGTGGTCGTGGGCACACAGCCTCAGTTCCAGTTTGCAGTTCCAGTTACCGCCTCAGCGTGAGTGGTGGTGGAACCGGAACGGGCGGTGGAACTACTACCGGCCCTGCTGCTCCTGCTGCTGCTGCTGCTGCTGCTGCTGTTGCTGCTGCTGCTGTTGCTGCTGCTGCTGCTGCTGCTGCTGCTGTTGCTGCTGCTGCTGCTGTTGCTGTTGCTGCTGCTGTTGCTGCTGCTGTC
>JAOPYO010000451.1 GCA_025964575.1 Actinomycetes bacterium | reverse complement strand
AAGTACCGCCTGAAGGGCCGCTGACCAAGTCCCGGTGATCTCGCAGCTCGTGCCGGCACGAGCTGCGAGATCACCGGGACTTGGTCAGCGGCCCTTCAGGCGGTACTTGCGGACGGAGAGGGGCACGAACACCGCGAACAGGAACGCCGACCACAGGAGCGTCGCGACCACTGAGTGCTCGAGCGGCCAGGCGGCGTGCCCGAGCGGGGCACCGGGGTTGCCGAAGAGGTGGCGCAGCGCGGCGACCAGGGCGCTCACCGGGTTCCAGTCGGAGATGGTCCGCAGCCAGACCGGCATGTGCTCGGTGGGCACGAACGTGTTCGCGATCATCGTGACCGGGAAGACGAGGGGGATCAGGTTGTCGGCGGTCTCCTCGTTCTTGACCGCCAGACCGATCCAGATCCCCACCCAGCTGAGTGCGAACCGGAGCAGGATGATCAGGCCGAACGCGGTCAGCGTGTCGGTGAGCCCGTGGTGCGCGCGCCAGCCGACCGCCAGACCGCACAGCACCATGATGCCGGTGCTCAGGAGGCCGACCAGCACATCCGAGCCTGACTGGCCGAACGGCACGGCGGAACGAGCCATCGGCATCGAGCGGAACCGGTCCATGATCCCGCGCGAAGCGTCGCCCGCCACGACCATCGCGTTGGCCATGACGCTGGTGAACGTGGTCATGGCGAACAGCCCGGGCATGAGGTACTCGCGGTAGTTACCGCCGCCCGGGACAGCGATCGCGGAACCGAAGACGTACCCGAACAGCACGACCATGATCGCGGGAAAGATCAGGGCGGCGATCAGCTGGCCGGGCTCGTTGCGCAGGTGGCGGAGCTGGCGGCCGACCAGAGTGAGCCCGTCGATGACGGTCCAGCGGAGCCGGTCGAAGGCAGTGGTGGGAAGAGCGGGGAGTGACATGGCCATCAGACGTTCACCTCTTCCTCGGACTCGGCTTTCTGGGATCCGGTCTCGTCGGGCTCGGTCGCGTTGGACTCGGCGGGATGGCCGGTGAGGCGTAGGAACACTTCGTCGAGCGTGGGGCGGCGCAGCGCGACGTCGGCGGCGGTCAGGCCCTCGCGGTCGAGTTCGCGGACCACGTCGGCCAGCCGGACCTGGCCGCTCGGGATGGCCAGGCTGAGCCGGCCGTCGCGGACCGTGGGCACACCTCCGGTCATCCCGGCCAGAATCCGCGCCGCGTGCGTCACCTCGGCGGGGTCGGTCAGGACCACGTCGACCTGATCACCGATCGTGGCCTTGAGCTCGTCCGGAGTGCCTTGAGCGATGACCTTCCCGTGGTCCACGACCGCGATGTCGTCGGCGAGGTGGTCGGCCTCATCGAGATACTGGGTGGTGAGCAGGACGGTGGTGCCGTCGGACACCAGTTCGCGGATGCTGGCCCAGATCTCGCCCCGGCTGCGCGGGTCCAGCCCGGTCGTCGGCTCGTCCAGGAAGAGCACCTGCGGCCGGATGAGCAGGCTGGTGATCAGGTCGAGTCTGCGGCGCATGCCACCGGAGTAGGTGCCGGTGATCCGGTCTCCCGCATCGGCCAGCCCGAAGCGCTCGAGCAGTTCGTCGGCGCGCAGGCGAGCGGCCTTGCCGGACAGGTGATACAGCCGTCCGAACATCCGCAGGTTGTCCCGGCCCGAAAGCTTCTCGTCCACGGCCGCGTGCTGCCCCGCCAGCCCGATGCGCCGCCGCACCTCGTCGGCCCGGCGTACGACGTCGTACCCGGCGATCGTGGCCTGGCCTTCGTCGGGCTCGGAGAGCGTTGCCAGGATCCGTACGGCCGTGGTCTTGCCCGCGCCATTGGGCCCGAGCACCCCGCAGACGCTGCCCTGCCGGACGCTCAGGTCCAGCCCGCGCAGCGCGTGGGTATCGCCGAAGCGCTTGTGCAGCCCTTCAGCGACGATGATCGCTTCGCTCATGATCCATCCTATGGGTACGCTGTACGCAGTTACCTCTCAGAGAATAGATAACTGGGTACGATGTACGCAAGTGGGATCCTGAAATCCATCGAGGATGGAGGTGATGGTCGTGGGTGACGAACTCCCTGAAATCATCTGGATGCGCCCGGAGCGCCCGGCCCGCGGACCTGTTCCTGCGCACAGCCGGGCACGGATCACCGAGGTGGCCCTCGAGATCGCCGATGCTGAGGGGCTGGAGGCGCTGTCGATGCGCCGCGTTGCCAAGGAGCTCGGTGCCGGGACGATGTCGCTCTACCGCTATGTCCCCAGCAAGGACGATCTGATCGAGCTCATGGTCGACGCCGTCATAGGGGAATTCATTCCAGAGGAGGGTGACCTCTCCGGTGACTGGCGAACCGATCTGCGGCTGGTCGCCCACCACACCCGCAGGGCGATGCGGCGTCACCCCTGGATCGCCGGTCGGCCTGGCGGTATGACCTTCGGGCCCAACGCGCTTCAGGTGGCGGAGGTCGCCCTGGGCGCCGTCGACGGACTCGGCCTCACCATCGACCAGATGATGAGCGTGACCGGCATGGTCACCTCGTACGTCAACGGTTTTGTACAGAACGAACTGATGGCCGCGGAGGTCCGTCGGCGCACCGGCCTCACCGATGAGCAACTGATGCTGGCGAACGCACCGTACATTCGCTCGATCATGGAGACCGGGAAGCATCCGCTGGTCGAGCGGGTCATCCTGGACGCCCGCCAGCCGCACATGGATCCTGGCGAACGCTTCGAGTACGGCCTCGAGAGCATCCTCGACGGCATCGCCGGTAGTCTCCCCTGAGCCTGCGCGGCGCCCCTCCCGCGTGATCGCTAGGTGCCGGAGGGCCAACTGGCGTCGTCGAGGGCGAGCACGAGGGTGGCGTTGCCCGGGTGGTCGACCTGCAACCCGATGTCGTGGAGCCCAGGAATATTCGGGATCTTCCAGGTGACCGTCTTCCAGCCAGGGCCGGGCGACAGCTGCACGCCCCGGTCGTTGAGTCCCCAGAAGACGCGGTAACTCGTGTCGTACACGAACGGCCGCAGCTTGGCGGACGGGCTCGTGCGTATCTCAGGGTCGAGATCTCGGTCAGCGACAGTCGGCCATGAGGTTGTCCGTCCCCCTCCGGTCGGGACCGGACAGCCGCATGCCCGGGGGCGATAGAGGCTGAATTTGTTGATCCAGAAGCGTATGCGTTGGGTGCGACGGAGTGACAGGGCCTCAGGGCCCAATCGAATTAGGTCTCGACCGGCAGGGGATGGCGCCCGTACGGTCGTGCCCGCGTGTAGCAGCCCGCTCATCGCGCCGCACGGGTTCTATCCGTCTCGCCAAGGAGGAAGATGCGATCCCCCCGCCTGGTGCTCGTGCTCGCCGTCGGTGCCCTGGCCGTGAGCGCCTGCAGCGGATCCGGAAAGTCCAGCGGGTCTGCCAGGACACCGGGCAGGGCCGGCGCATCCGTCCCGGCTTCGGCCGGTTCGGATACGCGGCCTGCCCTCGCCACGGTGCTGGCGCCACGCGTCTCCCAGGGCGCCCAGGCGAAGCTGGAACTGGTCGGTCTCAACAGGCTCGGCGCCGGCAATGTCGTCGTACAGCTGAGGATCACCAACCTCGGGAGCGGCGCCAGTATCGGGCTGGGCGCAGAGATCGCGGACGAGACGATGGGCACCCCGGAGTGGCACTGGCCCTCGGGGATCGGGCTGCTGGACCCCGCCGCCCGCAAGATCTTGATGCCCTACCGCACGGCGGGAGAAGGCTGCCTGTGCAGCACGGACAAGGACATCACCGCATCTTCCGGCTGGTCCATCCGCCCCGGCCTATCCCAGACGGTCTTCGCGGTGCTGCCCGCCCCCTCCGGCGGGGCGAAGACCACGACGGTGGTCACGCCGATGGGACCGCCGATGGTCGACGTACCGATCAGTGACGAGCGGCCGACCGCGCCGCCCGGGCAGGTGATCCCCGACCCGGGCAGCACCACGGTCACTCCGCTGAGCTATCCGATCGAAACCTCCACGGAGGCGTTCGACAAGACCGAGGAGACCCAGACCGACGGCAAGGACGTGCACGTCAACCTGTCCTCCGACGTGCTGTTCGCGCTCGGCAAGGCCGACCTGAGCCCACAGGCGGAGGTGATCCTCCGGCAGACCGCTCGGCAGATCGACGCCTCCCCGGGCTCCACGGTGCAGGTCGATGGACATGCCGATTCCTCCGGGACCGACGAGATCAACGACCCGCTGTCCCAGCAACGCGCCGACATGGTCAAGACCAGGCTCGCCGCGCTCGTGACCCGCTCCGGAGTGGGGTTCAACGCCAAGGGGTACGGCTCGCACCGGCCGCTCTACACCAACGATTCTGATGAAGGGCGCCGCCGCAACCGCCGGGTCACCGTGACTTTCGAACGGCAGGCCCCCAGTGCCCCGCCCGCCGCCGGCACCCCCGTACCTTCCGGCCGGCAAGGGCCACAGGTACAGGGTCGCAACGACAAGGGGACCTCCTTCACCGCCCAGGTCACCGGGTTGCGCCCGATCGGCAACGGCCTCGGAGTGCTCACATACAAGATCACCAACAAGGGAAAGGATCGCGACGAGGTCAACCTGGCCTGGGGCGAAGACTGGATGAAGCTGAAGTACATCGCCGCCAGTACCGTCGCGGTCGTCGATCCGGCCGCCAGATTGCGATACCCGGCGGCCCGCTACATCATCGACGGCGGAGGTGGCCGAAACCGGATGTGCGTCTGCCAGGGGCTCTCCGGAGTACGGCTTTCTCTCGACGAGTTCGGCCCGGACGAGACCAAGGAACTCTGGGCCGTGGTCGCGCTGCCCGCGACATCGCCGGTGAGCGTCGACATTGGGAAGTTCCCCCGCCTGTCCGGTGTCGCCGTAAGCTAGCCGGTTCTTTCTGTCAGGAACTGCGTGGGCGCAGGACGCACTCCTCGCACGTGTGGATGACGGACACACCCTTGGAACTGATCAGACCGACCTTCCGGGCGTACTTCGCCCGTCCCCGCCCCTTGTCATCGCCATAGGGAGCTGAGTCGATGAGCCGACGCCACTGCAGGCCGTCCGAGTCGTCGACCTTCCGCAACTGCGCCGGATCCTGGTGGCGGATGCTCAGGCAGCCCTCACGGTGATGGATCGCCCTGCCCGAAGGGGACAGCAGGACATAACCGGGGGAGGGAACCAGGCCCCAGCGTTCCCCCTCGTACTCGATCGTTGTGCTGATCTCGGACTCAAATGGCGACGTTTCGCGGACGGGTCGCCCGGCCGAGTGGACGTCGAACTGCCCGGTGCGTGGCTGGCAGATCCCGCAGGTGCCTGGCTGCATGTCGTGGAGGCATCGTTCTGTCACCGCGGTCCCCTTAATGTTTGGTACCGACCGGTCGTCGACAACTGTCACAGTACGTGGCCGCAGCCTGTGCCCGCCCGTGTTGTCCGCCAACGCGCCCCGAGAGCGGCTGCCGATGTCGTGCGTGAACATTGGGTTTCTGATCTATGGCAAGGCGGAACACGGAGGCCGGTCTGGTATAGCCTGGCCCGCAGGGTTGTACTTCCGTCTCCGTGTCTTCATCGACGTCCCTAGGACCGGTCGTGATCAGTGCTGAGACTTCAGATGGCTCGCCGGCGTTGGCGTACCCGCAGGGTGGGCCCACAGCCCTTCGGATCTTGCTGGGTGGCCAGCTGCGGCGGCTGCGCGAGAGCCGCGGCATCACCCGCCAGCAGGCCGGTGACGTGATCCGGGCCTCAGACTCCAAGATCAGTCGTTTGGAGTTGGGCCGGGTCGCGTTCAAGGAACGCGACGTGGTGGACCTGCTCACGCTGTACGGCATCGTCGACCCGGTGAAGCGCGAAGCGCTTCTCGAGCTGGCTCGCCAGGCCAACAATCCCGGCTGGTGGCACAAGTACAGCGACGTCGTGCCGGACTGGTTCGAGCTGTACGTCGGACTCGAGCAGGCGGCGAGCCTCATCCGCACCTACGAGGTCCAGTTCGTTCCCGGGCTGTTCCAGACAGAGACCTATGCGCGGGCGGTCACCCGGCTCGGTCATGCGGGTGTGTCCGATGAGGAGATCGAGCGCCGGGTCGACCTGCGCATGCGGCGTCAGGAACTGCTCACCAGGCCACAGGCGCCGGTGGTGTGGGCCGTTCTGGACGAAGCGGTCCTGAGCCGGCCGCTCGAGGGGCCGGAGGTGATGCGTGTGCAGGTACAGCACCTCGTCGAGATGGCCGAGCTACCGAATGTCACGGTGCAAGTCGTCCCCTTCCGTGTCGGCGGGCACGCAGCGGCAGGCGGCCCGTTCAGCATCCTGCGTTTCTCCGAACCCGACCTGCCCGACGTCGTTTATCTGGAACAGCTCACCAGCGCCATCTATCTCGACAAACGTAGCGACGCCAATGGCTACATGGCGGTCATGGACCGGTTGTGCATCGACGCGATTTCCCGGGCCGACACCATCGGATACCTCCGCCGTCTCCTCGAGGATCTCCCCTAATAAAGGGGCGGCCCACTACTACCGATATCGGAAGCCGTCAAGGAAGCGGCGGAAGACACCGCCCTCACGAGGCAGCGGTGGGGCGGGCGGCGGCGCGACCGGACGTTGCCGGGCCACCGGCTGGTCGTAGTCGGTCCGTGCGATGGCATCGATGACCTGCTGCTCGTCGAAATCCTCGGACCCCTCGATCACCGGCACGAAACCGACGAGCATCCCGTCCCGCAGCACCTGAGCCTCAAGGCCGGCGGTACCGTCGGTGTCCCATTCCGCCTCACGCCCGCCGGGCAGCGACACGCGCACCCCGAACTGGCCCACGCCGACCCTCGCCAGATGAGCGTTGACCCCACGATCGCGCAGCGCGTCGACGACCCGTCGTGCCCGATTCTCCTCCATCTTCCCAAAATAGCGTGGTGAGCGGGTTGGGGTCGTTCCAGCACGTACCGGTACGCGGTGTCCGGCGACTGACGGCCCCCGAAGTTCACCAACGGGTCTGGATCGACCCATGGGTTCCGCTGGTCCGCCAAGCCTGCCCGGACGCGTCGAGCTCTGCCAGCGTGGCGGGGTCGATCCCGGTCACGACATCGGACTTGAGGGTGCGCAGGGCGGCCACGGGGCTCGGGAAGTACGCTGTCGCGTCGGCGAACGGCGTGGTCGGAGGCCAGTCGCGGTCACCGGCCAGGCGCCGGTAGTTCAGGTCGCCCTTCACCAGAGTCAGGGATGCCTGTACGAACTCGTGCGCGAGGTCGGCGGGCATGTGATGGAAGGACCACGGCGCGCAGTAGAACTCGTGGGTGCCCAGGGTGAGGCGGCCGTCGCCCATCGCCTCCCAGAGCCTGCGCGAGATCTTCGTGGCGGTCCCCGGAGTGGTGGCGAGCCGGCGCAGGCAAGCGACGACGTCCGCGGTGACCGCGTCGGACACGTAGTAGGGATGCGGCTTCACATGCAGCACGACCTCGGCCGCGAGAGCGTTCTCGAGGAAATGGTCGATGAGGACCAGATCCGCCAGCAGTTCCCGGCCGGCGTTGTCGGCGACGACGCACACCCTGTTCGCGGCACCGGTCCGGAGAAAGGACCAGAGCCGCACGCTGTCGTCGGCGACGAGGCCCGCCTGCTCGGGATGTTCCGTGGTCACCCCGACGCGGAACCCGAGGTCGGCCCGGTTGCCCCACAGTGACGCCAGCAGCTTGGCCTGGGCCTGCTCCTCGATCGGCAGCTCGAAGACCTGGTCCAGCGCGGCCAGATCGGCCTCCAGCGTGGGATCCCGCAGTTCTGCGGACTTCAGGGAGTCGAACGGGTCCACCCAGAACCAGGGGCCGGGCTCGAAGAAGCCGACCGCCCCGAGAAGCCGACGATAAAAGTAGCTCTCCCACCACAGGAACGGCACATCGGCCCACGGACGGCCGAAATAGTCGCGGCCCCACGTCTCCCAGGCCGCCTGGTCGTGCGCGCCGCTGTCGAGGGGTTGCACCGTGCCGGTGGAGATCTCCTCCAGCAGCCGGTCCAGAGCCCGGCGCTGGGAGGGGCCGTACGGATGCGCGTCGCGGGTCTGGGTGATGAGCTTGGGCGTGCGGTCGCGCAGGACACCCCAGGCGTAGGCGTTCGGATCATTGCTGAGGAGCTCCGGCACGTCTGGCGGCTGGACGGCTGCCAGCCGGGCATCGGCATCAGACCTCGGCACCGGCATGTGCTGCTCCTCACGCGACACCCCGGGATCGGGGCCTGATCTCCACGCTACCCGCGCAGCCGTCGGCCAGGATGCCCAGGCTCAGGCCTTCAGGGCCGCCGTGATCGACGCGGAAGCGGCCCTGGCTGCCGCGTGTAGCCCTCGATGCGGATCAGGAGCGGGTCACACCAGAGTGGGGAGCCGGGCGTGCCCCACCTTCGGCGTCGACAGTCCGAGCACGGCCGAGGCGAGGGTGGGATAGATGGTGAAGCCGCGGTCCAGGCCAGTGAGGCGCAGAAGCTTGCTGACCTGCGGCCGGGGTCCGGCCAGGCAGGTGCGGATGGCGGAGAGCTGCGCGCGGCGCTGGACACCGACGAGCATGGCCAGCCCGGCCGCGTCGCAGAAGGTCACCAGGGAGAGATCGACGATGAGCGGGGAGTCTCCGCTGTCCAGGAGGGCGAGCATCCGCTCGCGGAGCTCGGCGGTCGTGGCAATGTCGAGTTCGCCGCGCAGGGAGATGATCGTGTGGGTGGGCAAACGGTGGCTGGACAACGCTGCGCCGATATCGAGGTTCATGGTGGGCCTGTCTTGGTCCCCGAGTGAGAGAACCGAAGTAGCAGAACACCGGGGCGACGCAGGCTCTGATGCCAACGCGCAAGAACTCCTCGGTTGACCTCACTCTACGCGATCGAGGAGACACCCGCCCTTCTCCCCCTGATCGAGCCCGGTCGGCACCGATCCTGCTGAGATTGAGCGACCTATCCAGATAAAGCAGGATTCCCTGGTCAGAGCCGTTATGGGCGCACACATGGGTTGATCGACATATGCATTCTTATGACCCTGTCTTGACCTGTGTGTTTAACTTCACGTACATTGCGCCGAGATCGATCCGTGACCTATCTCGCGCACCGCGAGGTATGTATCGACCGCCTAATCCAGATGGCGCAGCCTGCGCCAAGGGAACCGAGGACCCATTTGATCGGAGTTCCCAGGGTCATACCTGGGCCGACTCTGTTGGGGTGAATCCGCCACGTGCGGTAGGGCGAAACTCCTGGCCCGAACCCGTCAGCTAACCCGGTAGGCGGCACAAGGGGAGCTTATGGATGCGGTAGGGCAGAAGCTGCTTGACGTCGCCAAGACGCAGCTCGGGTATACCGAGAAGAGCAACGGCTACACCAAGTTCGGCGACTGGTTCGCGAAGAACGTCGATGAGCAACACGACTCGTACTTCGTGACGGCTCCCTGGTGCGACATGTTCATCACCTGGGCCGCCGACAAAGCCGGGGTCCAGGACTGGGTAGGGCAGTTCGCCTCCACTCCCGACCACGCGGCCTGGTTCCAGAAGCAGCATGCCTGGGGCACCAAGCCCGAGCCGGGTGCGCTGGTGTTCTACTCCTGGTCGGGGTCCAAGAGCATCACGGACATCAATCACGTGGGCCTCGTGGAGCGCGTTGACGGCAGCACCCTGCACACCATCGAGGGCAACACCGATGGCGTCCATCTCATGCGCAAGACGCGCGACACGAGCGACGTCGTCGGCTATGGCTATCCCGCCAAGGTCAAGGTCGCTGGCCATGAGGTGCCCGGCACGGCCGCCGCGGCCGGAACCGCCGCCCAGCAGTACACCCCCAAGCACTCCGCGCCCGCGCCTTCCGCGGAGACGATCCTCAGGGACACCCCGCCCGCCGCACGAACGGCGACGAAGACCCCTTCCGCCGCGGGTCACGACCACAACCCGTTCGCCGGTCACGAAGCGGCCCTCTCGGGGCTGATGGCGGTCCTGCTCTGCGGCAGCCTGGCACTGGCGGTCGGCAAGACCACCGCCGCGAAGATGCCTGCCCCTCCGGCGGTCCGCGTCCGCAAGCGCGGCCGTCACCACCGTACGGCTCTGCCCGTGGCACTCCCCGTCGAGGTCACCGCGGCCGATCTGGACGCGGCCGAGGCCAGCACGATCATGATGCCCGCGCTCACGCTGGCCGCCGCGGCAGAGGCCGAGGACCGCGCCTTCTGGGGCAAGATCGCGGACTTCAAGGACGACGACGAGCTGGCGTTCTGGAGTGATCTCCACGCAGCGGTCGGACAGCCGACGAAGACGGAGTCCCCGGTGTCCTCCCCTGCGCGGTCGTACGCAGACTGAAACCACGCGGGTGGGGGCCCGTAGCGAAGGGTGATCTCATTCAATCAATGCTCATGATTGAATCTGCACGGTGACCGTTGATTCGCTGCGCGAGCTCCGGCTGCGCGACTACACCCCCCTTTCACAGGCCCGGGCCGAGGTCACGGCGGTTCCCACCGCCGCGATCCCCTGCATCGACGTCCACAACCATCTGGGCCGATGGTTGTCCTCCGACGGCGACTGGCCGGTCGCCGACGTGCCGGAGCTCGTCGCGACGATGGACGAATGCCGGGTCGAGGCGATCGTCAATCTCGACGGCCGGTGGGGTGGTGAGCTGGGGGAGAACCTCGATCGTTACGACGCCGCCCACCCAGGCCGCTTCTTTACGTTCTGCCAGCTCGACTGGCGATTGCTCGCCGAGCCGCACGGAGTGACGCGGCTGGTCCGCGAGCTCCGCGAAGCGGCCTCGCGTGGGGCCCGAGGTTTGAAGGTCTGGAAGGACCTCGGCCTGCACCATCGTGACCCAGAGGGGGAACTGGTGCTGCCCGGCGATCCCCGGCTGGCGCCGATCTGGCAGGTGTGTGCGGACCTCCGGCTGCCGGTGCTGATCCACAGCGCGGATCCGGTGGCCTTCTTCGAACCGCTCGACCCGTGCAATGAGAGGCTCGATGAGCTGATCGGCCATCCGGACTGGTGGTTCGGTGACACTCGCCGTTTCCCCTCTTTCAGCAGGCTGATGGCCTCCCTGGAGGCCCTGGTCGCCGCTCATCCGGGCACCACCTTCATCGGTGCGCATGTGGGCTGCAACGCTGAGGACCTGCGCTGGGTCGACCGCATGCTCACCGCCTACCCGAACTTCCACATCGACCTGGGCGGCCGGATGGCCGAGCTCGGCCGCCAGCCCCGGGCTGCGCGCACGCTCATCCTGAGCCACCCCGACCGGGTCCTGTTCGGCACCGACGCCTTCCCTCCCAGCGGCGACGACTACCGGCTCTGGTTCCGTTTCCTGGAGTCGGCGGACGAGGCCTTCTCCTATGCGCCGGGTGCGGAGATCCCGCCGCAGGGGCGCTGGCACGTACAGGCGCTCGATCTACCGCCCGCCGTGCTGCCGCAGTTGTACGCGGCCAACACTCGCCGCGTGCTCGGACTCTGACCGCTCTGTTCACGTGATGGTTTCTTCACAGAACGCCTTGTTCGATGATTGTTTCTGATCTAAAGTCCCCAACAACAATCGCTAACGAGCACAGGATCCGGGCGTGGGGCACTCGGGTGCGGCGCTACGCAGAGGGAGTCGTAAAGATGCGCGCAACACCACAACGGGTCGGCCGACGGATCGGCGAACGGGTCGCGGCAGCCACGGTCGCGCTGGCGCTCGGCACCTTGGCGGGCTGCTCCGGTGGCTCGGGGGCGTCGCACGACGCGGTGATCGTGTGGCACGGCTACACCGACACCGAAGCCAAGGCGATCAACGAGCTGGGCCAGGAGTGGAACAAGGCGCACCCGAGCCAGAAGGTGAACGTGACCTTCGGCGGCAGCAACGACGACGTTCTGAAGAAGACGCTGGCCTCCTTCGTCTCCGGCAAGGCGCCCGGCATCTCGTATGAGTACGGCTCCTCGATCACGACGCTGGCCAAACGGTCCCAGACCCAGGACCTCACCTCGCTGGTGAAGAGCGCCCCCTCCTTTCACTGGGAGGACTTCTTCGTGGCCGTCCAGCAGGCGGCCACCACCCCCGACGGCAAAATCTACGGCGTCCCCGCGCTGGTGGACAACCTTTCGCTGGTCTATAACAAGAAGCTCTTCGATGCCGCTGGTCTCTCCTACCCGACGGCGGACTGGACCTGGACCGACTTCCAGAACGCGGCGCGCAAGCTGACCAACGCCTCCAAGCACCAGTACGGCTGGGCCTACGTCAACGACGGCTCGGAGGACACCGTCTGGCGGTTCCTCGCCATGCTGTGGCAGGCGGGCGGAGAGCTGCTGAGCCCGGGCAACAAGAAGTCCGCGCTCGACTCTCCGGCAGGGCTGGCCGCCATGCAGTTGCTGCGCGACATGGCGGTGACCGACCACTCGGTATACCTCGATACCGGCGACGGGCAGTACCAGAACCTCTTCAACTCTGGCCGGATCGGGATGCTCTGGACCGGGCCCTGGGACCTGTCGGTCATCAACAAGGACATCTCCTACGGCGCGCAAATCCTGCCCGCCAAGGTCACCCACGCCACCATCGCCGGCCCGGACAACTTCATGCTGTTCAACAAGGCCGACCGCAAGACCGCCTGGGCGTTCCTTCAGTGGCTGGACTCCGCCGAGGTCCATCTGAGGTTCTCCATTGCCACCGGCGACCTTCCGCTGCGCGAGTCGGAGACCAAGCTCCCCGGCTATCAGGAGTTCCTCAAGCGCTACCCGGCCAACCAGGTCTTCGTGGACAACCTCGCCAAGAACGTCACCAAATCCCGGCCCAACATCCCGGAGTATTCGAAGATCTCCCAGGTCATCGGCAGCGCGGTGCAGTCGGTCCTGCTCGGCAAGGCCCAGCCGCAGGCGGCACTCGACCAGGCTCGTGACCAGATCGACCAGATCCTCGCGGGGGCGTGATGGCGGTGATGGCGGCCAGGTCGGCGGCGCGGCAGAAACGCCAACGGAGTCGGCCGGGCAGCAGGCTCCGGCGGGGTGACCACTTCGCCGGCTGGGGGTTCGTGTCACCGGCGGTGCTGCTCATCGGAGTGTTCGGCCTGGTGCCGGTGGTCTGGTCGCTGGTGCTGTCCTTCCAGGAGACCGACCTGACCTCGCCCGGCACCTGGTCCGGGACCTCCAACTACCAGCGGATGGTGCACGACCCGGTGTTCTGGCAGGCGGCGCGGCAGACCCTGGTCTACTGCGTGCTGTTCGTGCCGATCACCATGGGGGTAGCGGTGCCTATCGCGGTGCTGCTCAACCAGAAGGTACGGGGCATGACCTTCTACCGCATGGCGGTCTTCGCCCCGCTGGTCACCTCCACCGTCGCCACCGGCGTGATCTTCAGCTGGCTCTACAACCCGCAGTTCGGCCCGATCAACGCGGGTCTGGACAAGCTCGGCTTGCCACAGCAGGGTTTCTTCCAGAGCTCCGGTGAGGCGCTGCTGTCGGTGGTCGGGATGACCGTGTGGGGCTGGGTGGGCTTCGCGGTGATCATCTATCTGTCCGCTCTGCAGAACGTGCCGGGTGAGCTGTTGGAGGCCGCGGCCCTGGACGGCTGTGGACGGATCCGGGCCTTCTGGCGGGTTGAGCTGCCGCTGCTCGCGCCGGCTTCGGCGTTCCTGCTGGTATGGCTGACCATCAACGCCCTGCAGCTGTTCGACGAGGTGTACGTGACCACCAAGGGCGGGCCGCTGCACGCCAGCACCGTGCTCGTCTACTACCTCTACCAGCAGGCGTTCATGAACTTCGACGGTGGTTATGCCGCCGCCATCGGCTGCGCGCTGTTCATGGTGATCCTGGCCGTCACCGTCGTCCAGCTCTGGCTGGGCCGCCGGACCTCCCACTTCGAGGTGAGCTGACATGGCCGAGACGATCCTGCCGCGGCTTTCGGACGCGCCCAGATCGGCGGCGTCTTCGGCGTCAGAATCACGCCCACCCCGTCCGCGGTTTCGCCGGCCCAGCCTGCTGCATCTGGTGCTCGTCCCGCTCGCAGCGGTGATGCTCGCCCCGCTGGCGTGGATGGTGCTGCTGTCGATCTCCACCCGGGAGGAGACCCAGCGCTTCCCACCGGGGTTGCCGGGTGGGGTTCACTGGCAGAACTACGCCGACGCCTGGACTGAGGGACCGTTCGGGCACTGGCTGCTGAACAGCACGATCGTGTCCGTCACCTGCGTGGTGGGCAACCTGGTGTTCTGCTCGCTGGCCGGCTACGCCTTCGCGCGGATCCGCTTCTTCGGCAGCCGGGTGCTGTTCATCGCGGTGCTCGCCACCCTGATGGTGCCGTTCCAGATCGTCATGCTGCCCACGCTCATCGTGGTGCGCGACCTGCATCTGACCGACACCCTCGGCGCACTGATCGCCCCGAATCTCGCCACCCCGTTCGGCGTGTTCCTGATGCGGCAGTTCTTCACCACCCTGCCCCGCGAGCTCGAGGAGGCCGCCCGCATCGACGGCGCCGGGCGGCTGCGCACACTCTGGAAGGTGCTGCTGCCGCTGATGGGCCCCACCTTGGCCACACTCTCGGTGCTGACGTTCCTCAACGTGTGGAATGACTTCCTGTGGCCCCTGATCGCCATCCAGAGCCCCGAGAACATGACCATCCAGATGGGGCTGCAGAACTTTCAGGGTTCACACCTCACGAACTGGCCCGTCCTGATGGCCGCCACCGTGACCAGCCAGATCCCCGTCCTTGTGCTGTTCGTGATCGCGCAGCGCTTCTTTGTCCGGTCGATCGCCTCGTCCGGCGTCAAATGACCGCCATTCCGACATGATCACGCAATCGTTCGTCGATTGATTGCGTGATCACGGCACGCCTGGACGTCAGGGCCGTCTGCGCCGGGCCCCCACCCGGCGCCAGGGGGCACGGGCGCCAGGCGCCGGGACCCGCCCCAGATCTGGTCAGACGGTGGTGACCTCGATGCCGGTGGCGCGGAGCCGGTCAAGTTCGACCGGGTCCGCGCCGGCGTCGGTGATGAGCATGGCGACCTCATCGATCACCGCGATCCGGGAAAAGGCACGCTTGCCGACCTTCGATCCATCGGCCAGCACCACCACCCGGGCGGCCGTCCGCATGAGGCAGTGGTCGGTCTGTGCCTCGACCTCATCGTGGGTGCTGATGCCGCCGGTGGCCTCGATGCCGTCGACGCCGAGGAAGACCAGGTCCAGGTTGATCCCCGACAGCGCGCGGTCGGCGATCGGGCCGACCAGCTCGTACGACTCCGGTCGTACGCTGCCGCCGGTGACGACCAGGTCGATGGCGGATCGCACGGACAGATCACCGGCGATGTTGAGCGCATTGGTGACGATCTTGAGTGAACGGCCGGCTGCGCCCAGGACGCGAGCCAGCTCGGTCGTGGTGGTGCCGCCGCCCAGGCCGACCGAGTGCACCGATTCGGTCACCAGCCGCCCCGCGGCCTGCGCGATCCGCAGCTTCTCCTGCTGGTGGCGCCCCGCCCGATAGCGCATCGGCAGCTCGTAGATCACCTCAGCCGACACCGCGCCGCCATGGGTCCGCTTGAGCAGTTGCTGTTCCTCGAGGGCCTGCAGGTCACGCCGGATCGAGGCCGCCGAAGCCTGGAGATCGGTGGTGAGATCGAGGACGGAGACCGAGCCATGCTGGGCAAGCCGGTCAAGGATCAGCCCGAGGCGCTCCTGTTGCCGCATTCGATCACTATAGAGCACATTTCGCGCAAGTTAATAGCCGATTTCGCTCCCACCTGCGCATCCTTCATGCTCATTTCCCTCCAACCCCCAGTGCCGCACCGCCCCAACCACCCGTGATCTTGCAATGTCGACCCGAGCTGCAAGATCACGGGTGGTTGGGGGTTTCGGTGACCTGGACCTGAGCGGCGAGGGCCTCGGCCTCGGCGGCATTGGCCTGTCCCGCGGTGCCGCCCGTGGCACGGGTGGAGAGCGCACCGCAGGCGCAGCCCCAGGCCAGCGACTGGGCGAGATCGCCCGAGGCGAGCCAGCCGGCCAGGAAGCCCGCGTCGAAGCCGTCACCCGCTCCCACGGTGTCCACCGGCGTGACCTCCGGGCCGCGTGCGCTGATGGCCGCAACGCTGGAGAGAGCGACGGCACCCCGGCCGCCGCACTTGACCACCGGGGTCGGCCCGCAGGCCGCCAGCGCGGCCAGCGCGCCGGACAGCGAGGCGGCTGGATCGGCCCTCGGGTCCAGCGGTCCGGTTCCGGGCAGCGCGGCGGCGAGGGCTTCCGCGTGGCTCGATAGTGAGGCGGCCAGGGCGAGGGCCTCGGCTTCATTGGGCAGCAGCAGGTCGCAGGCGGCGAGCAGTCCTGGGGCGAGCCCCCAGCCGCCTGCCGGATCGTGGTTGGTGTCCAGCGAGGTGGACGCGCCGGCGGCTTTGGCGGTGGCCAGCAGTCCGGGCAGGGCGGCGGCCAGGCGCGGTTGCAGGAAGTAGGAGGCGGCGTGCACATGCCGGGCGGCCACACCGGGCACGTGCTCGGGGCCGAAGGCGGGCAGGCACCCGGGCGCGGTGAGGATCGCCCGGTCGCCGTCCGGCCGGTTGAGGCATACTGTCAGCGCCGTCGGCAGGCTCTCGTGCCGAACGCAGTTACTGATGTCCACCCCCGCGGCGGACAGGGTGTCGAGCACGAAGTCCCCGGCGGCGTCCCGGCCGACCATCGCGACCAGCGCGGTGGACAGGCCGAGCCGGGCGGCGCCGTGTGCGACGATCGCAGCCGACCCTCCGAGGGCGAGCGTGCCGCTCTCGACCAGCGTCTCGGCCTGCCCCGCGGGCGGAACCTCGGGAGCGCCCGACACCAGCACGTCCGGGTTGGCGTCCCCGACGACCAGTAGATCGAAGCCGCCCGTTCTGCCCGCCGTACGGCCCGTTCTGCCGGGCCTACGGATTGGGCCATCGGTTGCACGGGCCGCACTCTCGGGCGTACGACCCGTACGACCGCCCGCGGGGACGGCCATCAGAGCGACTCGGTGGGGAGCAGGGTGCGCAGGGCGGGCGGCAGTGCGCTGCCGTGAGCGCCCACCATGGCGTCGCAGAGCGCCCAGATCTCGTCCACCGTCAGCGCCGCGGCGGTGGCGGGGTCGGACATGGCGGCGTGCCGGATATGCCGGGGGTCGCCCTCGACCGCGGCGGCGACGACCAGCTCCACCACGTTGAGGAAGCTCCGGTTGAGCGCGGCCAGCTGCAGTGGCAGCGCCCCCACGTGGTGCGGATGCACGCCGAGCCGGTCCAGGGTCGCCGGAACCTCCACCGCCGCACCGGCCGGCAGGTTGGTGATCAGCCCGGTGTTCGCCGTGGTGACCTGGATGGTGCGCAGAGTCCCGGTGGCCAGGCTGTGGATGACCTGCGGGGCGTACTCGGCTGCGTCCTCCTCCTCACTGGCCCCCGGCTCGGGGTCACGGCCGGCCGCCAGGCTGTCCCGGACGCCGGTGTACTCGGCCAGGTTGTCCGCGCTGATCTTCACGTAATCGCCGACCGGGATGCGCAGCCGCTCGATCTCGGCGGAGTGCCGCAGATACCAGGGGACGTACTCGGAGGAGTGCTCGCTGGTCTCGGTCGGATAGAAGCCGAGCCGCCGGTACATGTCCACCCGTACCCGGCGGCGCAGCTCGGGGTCATCGGCGATCGCCGCGTCCAGGGCCGGATAGAGGTCCCGGCCCCGGTGCTGCCAGCGCAGGATCCACGCCTGGTGGTTGACTCCGGCCGAGACGACGTCGACCTCCTCGTGCGGGACGCCGACGATGTCGCAGAGGCCCCGTACGGTCCAGTAGACCGAGTGGCAGAGCCCGGCGGTCTTGAGGCGTGGGGCGACCGTGGCGAGGTACTGCAGGTTCATGGCCATCGGGTTGGTGTAGTTGAGCAGCCACGCGTCCGGGCACACCGCGGCCATGTCGGCGGCCAGCGCCTCCAGCAGCGGGAAGGTGCGTAGTGCCCGGAAGATCCCGCCGATGCCGAGGGTGTCGCCGATGGTCTGCCGGAGCCCGAAGCGCTCGGGCACCTCGAAGTCCGTCACCGTGGCGTGGTGGCCGCCGACGGCGACCATGTTCACTACCACCTCGGCACCGTCCAGTGCGGTCCGCCGGTCGGTGCTGGCGACGATCTGCGGCTTGGCGCCGTGGCGTTCGGCGGTGCGGTGCGCAAGGGCTTCGGCCACCGCCAGCCGTTCGGCGTCGATGTCGTGCAGGGCGATCCGCACGTCGGCGAGCTCGGGGAAGGAGAAGATGTCGCGGAGCAGTTGCCGGGTGAAGGTGACCGAGCCGGCGCCGACGAACGCGATGCGGATCAGTGGGCGGTTCAGTGTTCCGGTCATGCGGAAGAGCCTTCCATGAGGGAGGTGGTGGAGAGCAGGACGAGGAACAGCGGGGCCACCTCGGCGGTGGTGGCGTCCCGGCCCGCGCCGAGATAGCGGCGGGTGTCGACCAGAGCCGAGTCGGCGGCCAGCTGGTCGCGTACGGCGCCGGTGAACATCTTGTTCAACTGGGTCGCGATATTGACCTTGGTCATGCCCGAAGCGGCCGAGGAAGACCTGCCATTCGGCTGTCGTGACGTCCGGGCCGGGCTCGTTGAACAGGGTCGCGTCGCCGGTGGCCGTCTCGACCACCGCGACCGTACGCCGGGTCTCTCCGGCCACCGGGACCAGTTCGGCGGAAATGGCCGCGGCCGCCAGTTCGGCGCGGACCGCCTGGCCCGCCGGACCACCCGCGAAACCCGCGACACAGACCCTCTCTCCGAGGGCGTACAGCACCCGGGCGACGTTGATCCCCTTGCCTCCCGCTCGGGCGCGCGGCGAACCGACCCGATGTATGGCGCCCGGGTCGAGCCGTCCCACCTCGTAGGTGACGTCGAGGGCGGTGTTGAGCGTGACGGTCAGGAACATCTCAGACGGTGGCCGGGCGCAGGATGACCGAGCGAGTGAGGTGCCGCGGGGAGTCGGGGTTCAGGCCCCGGGTGGTGGCCAGGGCCAGGGCCAGGCGCTGGGCTGCGATGAGCGAGGCCAGCGGGTCGAGGCCCTGCTCGACCCAGAGGCCGCCGGTGTCCGCGACCTGCCCGGCCAGCCCCTCGGGGGCGGGCCCGAACATCCAGACCGCGGAACGCTCGTCGGTGATGGCGATCGGCCCGTGCCGGTATTCCTTGGCCGGGTAGGACTCGGTCCAGCTCAGCGACGCCTCGCGCATCTTCAAAGCGGCCTCGGCGGCCAGCCCGACGGTCCAGCCGGCGCCGAGGAAGGTGAACTGGGTGCGGTCAACGACCCCTTCCGGGAGCGGCTCGGAAACGGCCCGCTCGGCATCAGCGATGGCGCGGGTGAGGTCCTCACCCAGGTGAGCGCGGAACAAGGTGAGCGCGGTGGTCGCGAACCGGGTCTGCACGACCGAGCGCTCGTCGGCGAAGTCCAGCACCACCACCTGGTCGGCGGCCGTCATGATCGGGGTGGCGTGATCGGCGGTGATCGCAGTCGTCGCCACCGTGCCGCGCACGTGGTCGAGCAGATCGAGGACCTCGGTGGTGGTACCGGAACGCGTCAGCGCCAGCACCCGGTCATAGCGGCGGCCGGCCGGCATCTCCGAGGCCGCGAAGGCATCGGTCTCACCGAGGCCCGCGCTCTCCCGGAGCGAGGCGTACGCCTGGGCGATGAAGAACGAAGTGCCGCAGCCGACGACGGCGACGCGTTCGCCGTGGTCCGGCAGACCCGGCAGGGGCGCGGAGGCAAGGTCCGCGGCCCGCCGCCAGCAGGCCGGCTGGTCGGCGATCTCGGTCTCGACGTGCGTCGTCACGGCAACTCCGTTCTGAGCTGCGGCAAGCGCAGCTATGAGCAGTAATGATGTTTTAATAGCATAAGTGATCACAAACGTGCAATATCTCTGTGCGTCCTCAAGCGCAAACGATCACTAGCTGGAAGTGATGGCGACTGGGTCCCGGTGGTCCCGGGCGGAGCGCCCGGAGGCCTCGCGCCGACCCGACGGGCACTTCGTATCGGTGATTTCGGACAGGTGATTCGGGGGGCGGCGGCGGCCTCTTGGGCTCGGTGTCGCCATGAGGGCGGGGTCCCACCCTCATGGCGGGCCCTGTTCTAGGGTGAGGTCATGGCGGTCGCGATTGGTCTCGTAGGCGCAGGTCGTAGGGCTACAGAGGTCCACGCCCCTTCACTCGCCGCATGTCCAGATGTCGTCTTTGCTGGGATATGGGCCCGTTCGTCGGCGAGCGCCAGTGATCTCGCGGCTCGATATGGGGTGCCTGTATTCCATCACTACGAAGAACTGCTCGATCACTGCGACGCCGTGGCGTTCGCCGTGCCGCCGGCGGCGCAGCCGGATCTCGCCTCCGACGCCGTGCGCCGGGCCAAGGCGGTGCTCCTGGAGAATCCGATCGCCGGTGATCTGGCCGGGGCTGAGCAGCTGGCCGCGGCGGTGAGCCTCTCCGGTGTCGTCTCGCAGCTCGCGCTGACGTGGCGCTACGCACCTGCCGTCCGGCAATTCCTGACCACCGCCGTCCCACGGACGAGACCGATGGGCGGCAGTGGGCGGGTCGTCTCCGGGGCGGCGTCAGGAGGGTCGTCCGTGAGCGCCTGGCGGCGCGAGCGCGGCGTGCTGCTGGATCAGGGGCCCAATCTCGTGGACCTGCTCGACGCCGCCTTGGGCCGGGTGGTCGGGGTGCGAGCCCACGGCGATCCACTCGGTTGGATCGGGCTGCTGCTCGAGCATGAGGGTGGGCGGTTCAGCGAGGCCTCGCTGTCGGCCGCGGTGCCGGTCGAGCCGGAGCGGGCCGAGGTCGAGATCTTCGGCTCCGGCGGCGCCGCCGAGATCGACTGCGCGGCGGCGGTCGGGCCTGACACCTTCGAGACGATGTTCCGGGAGTTCGCTGACGCCGTCGCGCATGGCATGCCGCACGAACTGGACGTGCATCGCGGCCTGCGCCTGCAGCAGGTGATCGATGCCGCCGAGACCGACGTGATCCGCAGTGGTTGAGGAAGCCTGACGCCGGCCTTGCTGTCAGGAGGCGGCGGACTCGGCGGGGTGGAAGGCCACCAGAGTGGTGGTGCCGTCCTGTTCGACCACCTTGAAAGCGCCATCTGGTGCGACGTCCACCTCTGACGGATGCCAGATCATGTGACGGAGCACGACCGGATACCGTGGCGAGTTGCCGCCGACCGCCACGATGACCACGTCGTCGCGGGGATCGTAGGTGGCGTAGGCGAACGGCAGCCGCTCGGCCTCATGCTGATCGCCGTATTCCGGGTCGAGCAGCTCGATCGTGACGTGCTGGCCTTCGTGGTCTTTCGTCAGCCGATCAAACCGGTCCGTCCACTCGGTGTGGTCGGCCTTCGGGGTATCCGCCATCATGCTCATCTCCTTTTCTCAGCCCTGCCGCCGGTGACAGGGTCATTGGGATGTCGCCACGGGCCGGGGGACTGCTGAGAGGGGCTGCGCGATGTCCTCGAGCGACGTGCGTTCGGCATTCACCCCGATCAGCGCTTCCACTACTCCGCCCGCGATCATAATGAATGCGCCGAGGCTGTATCCGAGGAACAACCGGTTCGGATCGGGGTGCTGTTGATCGCCGATGAGGGCCCCGAAGATCAGCGGCCCCATCGCGCCGAACACCTGCGCGATGGAGAAGAAGAACGCGATCGCCTGAGCTCTCAGCTCGAGCGGGAAGATCTCGCTCACGGTGAGATAGGCCGAACTGGCCGCACTCGATGCGAAGAAGAAGATCACCGACCACAGGAACGTCTGGGTCGTCGCGTTCAGCAGGTGCTGCTGGAACAGGTAGCCCGTGATGGCCAGCAGCACTCCGGACACGATGTAGGTGCCCGAGATCATTCGCTTGCGCCCGAGCGTGTCGAAGAGACGCCCGAGGGTGAGCGGGCCGAGGAGATTGCCCACCGCGAAGGCGAGCAGGAACTTTGGTGCCGCAGAGGGGCTCACCCCGTAGAAGTGGGTGAGGACGAGGACATAGGTGAAGAAGATCGCGTTGTAGAGGAACGACTGACTGATCATGAGTGAAGCGCCGAGGATCGAGCGGGATCGGTACTGGCGGAACATCACTTGGGCGATCCGCAGAAACGGCACCGGGCCGGTAGCCCTGACCTCGATCGTCTTGTCGGGGTCGACGGGCGGGAGACGAACTCCCGAGGCCTCGATCTCCCGCTCGATCCGCGCGACGGCCTCCTCGGCCTCCTTCGCTCGCCCGTGGGTGAGCAGCCACCGGGGACTCTCCGGCAGGTTGCGCCGCAGACCCCAGATCGCGACGCCGATGAGCGGTCCGATGAGGAAGGCGATCCGCCAGCCGACGTTGGCGGGGAGCAGGCTGGGATCGAGCAGGACGTAGCTTCCGAGAGCGCCGATGATCGCTCCCAGCCAGTAGGTGCCGTTGACGGCGAGGTCCGCGTAGCCCCGGTTCGCGGCGGGGATCAGTTCGTCGATCGCGGAGTTGACCGCCGCGTATTCGCCTCCGATCCCCATGCCGGCGAAGAACCGGAAGAGCAGGAATACCCCGTACACCGGTGACAGTCCCGTGAGGCCGCTCGCCACCAGGTAAAGAGCGAGCGTGGCGATGAAGAGTCGGCGCCGGCCGAGCCGGTCCGACATGCGGCCGAAGAACAACGCGCCGGCGACCTCGCCGATGAGATAGACGGTGGCGGAGAAGCCCACAGCGGTAGAGCTGAGGTGCAGCGTGTCCGAACGCTGAAGGACCGCACCCACGGCGCCGGCGATGGTGATCTCCAGACCGTCCAGGACCCAGGCGACACCCAGCGCGACGATGATGCGCGTGTGAAAACGGCTCCAGGGCAGCCGGTCCAGCCGGGCGGGCACCAGGCTGCGGACGGTTCCGGTGGCCGGGCTCGGTTCAGATCGGCTGATCATCGTCGTCCAGGCCTCCCTCCGGACTTCCCGTGTCCACTGTGGTCGGCGTTACCTTCCGTCACATCCTCAATGCGTGTAGACGTTGGGAGGGGTGGGCGCACGGCTGCCGTGGACGACACGGTCGCGGAGGGTGCCATGAATCCCGAGGAATTAGGCTTGTCCCATCCCCGAGGGGCATTGCCAAGACCGCAGGTCATCGAGGGTTTGATGATCGTGGTGCTGGTCCCCCGGGTGCGCGTGGGGCCATCAGGTTGAGGGATACGCCAAGCACGGACAGCCGCGACCCTCTGCCTATGACCGTGGCTCGTCCAGGGCCCACCTTCCGGCTCCGCGTTCAGAGCGAGGAAAGGATCACCGTGTCGGACGCCGGTGTGTTTATCAGGATGGCCGCCTTCATCGCAGGGGCTCTTCTGCTCGTGCAGATCCTGAAGATGGGGCTGACCAGCCGTCTGTTGGCGCAGCATCCGCTGGTGTCGCAGATCGTACGCCGTTGCGGAGCTCCGGCGTTCGTCACCGCAGCCTTTGTGGGAGCGCTGAGCGGACTGCCTGCTCAGGCGACTCTGAACGGATATCCCGCCCAGCCGGTGCGGCACGCGTTAGCGCTCGCACTCACCATCTCGATCACCTGGCTGATCGTCCAGGTGGCGTACGCGGCGACCGACGTCATGCTGAGCCGCCTCAGTGAGATCCAGGGCGTACGGAACCGGCGGGCACGTCGGCTCCGTACACAGATCATGCTGCTGCGGCGTTCCCTCGCCGTGGTCATCGTGTTGATCGCCGTAGGGGCGATGCTGTACACGTTCCCGCTGGTGCGCCCCTTCAGCACCAGCCTGCTGGCGTCGGCGGGCATCGTGGGCATCGTTGCCGGTGTCGCTGCCCAATCCACGCTTAGCAACGTGTTCGCTGGGCTGCAGCTCGTCTTCAGTGACGCTCTGCGGATCGACGACGTGCTGGTCGTCAACGGGGAGTGGGGACGGATCGAGGAACTGACGCTCACCGTCGTCGTCCTACGTCTCTGGGACGAACGGCGGTTGGTGCTGCCGGTGTCGTACTTCGCGCACACCCCGTTCGAGAACTGGACCCGCCACAGTAGCCGGGTGATCGGGGAGGTGATCCTGAACCTGGATTGGTCGATCCCGTTCGCTGAGCTGCGGGCCGAACTGCACGACATCCTGCGGGAGCACCCACTCTGGGACCAGCGCGACTGGGTGCTCCAGGTCATCGACGTACTGCCCAACGGCCTCGTCCAGGTCCGCGCCCTGATGAGCGCCGCGGATGCCCCGAGCGCCTGGGATCTGAAGTGTGATGTGCGGGAGCGGCTCGTCGAGTGGGTGAGGGAGAACCACCCGGACGCGCTGCCCAGGTTCCGGGCCGACATCTCAAGGCATGGCGGGGGCCGCGCCGACCAGGAATAGCCGCCCTGGGCACCCTCGTGTCGCCGAGGGTGCCCAGGTCGGGGGAGGGGATCTCAGATGACGAGGCTGAGCAGACCGGCCATGGCGAAGCCGACCACGGACAGGATCGTCTCGAGTACCGTCCAGGTCTTCAGCGTGTCCCTGACCGACATGTTGAAGTATCGGGAGACTATCCAGAAGCCACCGTCGTTGACGTGCGAGGCGATGATCGAACCCGCGGAGATCGCGATCGCGACCAGCGCCAGGTGCGCCTGGCTGTAGTGGTGGTCATGCAGCAAGGGCGCGATGATGCCACTCGCGGTGACGATGGCGACGGTCGCCGACCCCTGAGCGAGCCGCAGACCGCAGCTGATCAGATAGGCCAACACGATCACTGGCAGACCCGCGTCGGACAGGGTGCCGGCGAGCGCCTTACCGACTCCGGTCGCGGAGATGACCGCGCCGAAGAACGCGCCGGCCCCGACGACCAGCAGGATCATGCCGACGGGGCGCAGGGACTTGGTCGCCAGCTCGGCCAGGTCACGGCCGGGAATGCCGCGTCGGGTGCCGAGCAGCCAGGTGGCGAGCAGGACGGCGATGGTGAGGGCCACGACGGGGTTGCCCACGAAGGTCAGTATCGGCAGCACCGAACTGGTCTTCCACCAGACCGTGCCGAACGTGGCGAGCAGGATCAGCACCAGCGGCACGGCGATGATCAGGCCGACCAGCGTCAGGGACGGTGCAGGGCGTTCGGCGCTTTCGCTCTCCGCCTCCGCCTCCGCCTCCGCCTCCGCCACGATGAACTCGGCCGGCACTTCGATCTGCACCCGCTTGCCGATCCAGGCACCCCACGCCACACCCGCGACCAGGAAGGCCGGGATGCCACAAGCCACGCCCATCACGATCAGCCAGCCGAGCTGGACGCCGAGCAGACCAGAGGCGGCCACCGGGCCCGGGTGCGGAGGCAGGAACGCATGGGTCATCGAGAGGCCGGCCAGCAGCGGTAGCGCATACAGCACCAGCGACCGCCCGCCGCGTTTGGCCGCGATGTAGACCAGGGGCGCGAGGACGAAGATGCCGATGTCGAAGAAGACGGGGATGCCGAAGATGAGCCCGGTCACGCCCATCGCCAGCGGCGCCCCCCTCTCACCGAACACGCCGAGCAGCTTGCGGGTCAGCACGTCGGCGCCGCCCGAGGCCTCCAGGATCGCGCCGAGGATCGTGCCGAGACCGATGATCGGCGCGATGTGCCCGAGGATGCCACCGAATCCGGTTTCCAGGATCGACGTCTTGGAACTCAGCGCGGTGCCGACGATCTGGTTGACGGGCAGCCCGGCGGCCAATGCGAGGAGCAGGCCGGAGACCAGCAGAGCGATGAACGGCTCCAGCTTGACCCTGATGATGAGGAAGAGCAGTACCGCGATGGCCGCCGCGCACAGTAGCAGCAGACCACCTGTCTCATGTTGCAACCAGTGGATCATGCGTGACCTTTCAGTGAGGGGGTGAAATTTCGCGCACAGAGGGTGATCTCCGCCCACTCGCCGGCGGCCATGATGCCCGGATTCACCGGGTGGTTCCTTCTGGCGTACGGCGCAGCGAGCGGCCTGGCAGGGCGCCGGTGTGGTGGCCGTCGGCGATGACCGCGACCCCGCCGACGAAGACGTACGGGATGCCTTCCGGCTGTTGCCGGGGCTCGTCGAAGGTCGCGGTGTCGCGCACAGTGACGGGGTCGAACAACACGAGATCGGCGTGGTAGCCGGGCCGCACCAGCCCTCGCCCATCCAGCTTGAGCCGCCGCGCAGGGCGGCTGGTCAGATGCGCGACGCACTCTTCCAGGGTGAGAACGCCGAGCTCGCGGACGTACCGGCTCAAATAGCGGGGGAATGTGCCCCACGCGCGTGGGTGCGGTTTCGCTGCGGCGAGCAACCCGTCGCTGCCCCCAGTGTGGGCAGGATGCCTCATGATTGCCTGAACGCTGTCCTCATGGCCGACGTGCTGCAGGATCGTGGTGCCGAGATCGTCGGCGAGCAGCTGTTCGCGGTACAGCTCGAAGGGCTCACGGCCGGCCTCGGCCGCCAGCCGCGCCATGCTCTTGCCCACGATCACGCCCAGGCCAGGATCGCGGGTCCCGGAGATCTGGATGGTCTCCCATTCCACCGGGACGCCGTGGCAGCCGTCGGAACCCTCGACCTCCATCGCGTGCCGGATCCGCTGGTATACGCCCGGGTCGCGCAGGCGGGCCAGTGTGGCGGCCGGGCCACCTTCGGCCGCCCAGCTCGGCAGCAACGCGGCGAGGGTGGTCGAGCCGGGCAGATACGGATAGGTGTCGAGGGTGATGTCGCAGCCGTCGGCGATGGCGGCATCGAGCAGCTCGAGGAGCTCCGGCGCCCGACCGGCGTTGACACCGAAGTTCATCGTCGCGTGCGCCAGGTGCAGCGGGCAGCCCGAGCGGCGGGACACCTCGACCATCTCGCCGTACGCCTCCAGCGCGCCGGCGCCGTACGACCGGTGGTGTGGGGCGTGGAAGCCGCCCAGGGAGGCCACCACCCGGCATAGCTCGACCAGCTCGGCGTCGTCGGCGTACATGCCGGGGACATAGGTGAGCCCGCTGGACATGCCCACCGCGCCCTCCCGCATTCCGGTGGCGACCAGCTCACGCTGCCGGGCGAGTTCGGCATCGGTGGACGGCCGTGCCTCCCAGCCGACGGCGAGCATCCGCACCGAGCCGTGCGGCACGAGATAGCAGGCGTTGACCGCGATGCCCTGGTCGAGCCGGTCGAGATACTCGCCGACGCTGCGCCAGTTCCAGTCGAAGCCGGTCGGGTCGCCGTTCCATCCCGCGATGACCTGGCGGATCTGCCCGAGGGTGGTGTCGTCGACCGGGGCGTAGGACAGGCCGTCCTGGCCGAGGACCTCGCAGGTGACGCCCTGGCCGACCTTGGCCAGGTGGTCGGGTTCGACGAGCAGCCGAAGGTCGGAGTGGGCGTGCATGTCAATGAACCCGGGGGCGAGCGCCAGCCCCGTCGCGTCGATGACCCGGCGGCCGGTCGGACTGGTCCCGATGGCCTCAATGGCTTCGATCCGGCCGCCGGTGACGGCCACGTCGGCGACCCGTCCGGGTGCACCCGTGCCGTCGATGACCGTCGCCCCCCGGATGACGAGGTCCGGCATCAGAACCACGTCCGGATCAGATCGACCACCACGGGCCGTTCGGCGTCGGCGTCGTCCACCACCGGAATGAGCGTCCATTTGTCCAGCGCCGTACAGGGGTGGGAGAGTCCGAGCCTGACCACGTCGCCGATCTGGACGTCGCCGCCTGCGAGGAAGGCGTGCTGGTCGTTGAGAGCGGTGACCCGGGCCCCGGAGACCGGGCCCCCGCCGCGGATCCGCTGGGGCTCGGGGAGCCCTTCGTCGAAGGAGAGGTCCCGTTTGCCGGCATCGAGAAGTGCCAGCTCCGGCTCCGGCCGGGACACCACACGTGCCCAGCCGTGCATGGCCGGGCGCAGCGGCGTCCCAGTGCCGCCCGCTCCACGGGCGAAGGGGGAGATCGCTCGGTAGAAGCCATCGTCGTGGATGACGTAGGCGCCTGAGCGCAGCACCACCTGCGCGTCCAGCCCGCCGAGCACGTCGGTGACCTGGTCGAAGTAGGCGCTGCCGCCCGCGGTCACCACCGGCTCAGCGATTTCGTACCGCATCCGCCCGTGCAGCCGGGCCAGCCGGTGCAGGTACGCCTCCACGGCCGCCAGCCCGTCGGCCGAGGCGTCGTGGGCGAGCGCGCCCTCGTACCCGCCGACACCGCAGAGGCGGAGCGCCGGGGCCTTGCGCACGGCCTCGGCGATCACCATGGCCTCGTCGTCGCCGCGTACGCCCGTACGCCCGTGGGGGCCGCCGAGCTCGACGCAGACGTCGACGGGGCGCTGCGCCCCGGCCGTCCGCAACGCCGTGTCCATCAGTTCCACGGAGCGTGCCGAGTCCACCCAGGACATGAACTCGAAGTCGGGGTCGCGGTCGAGCTCGGCGGAGACCCAGGCCAACCCTGCCGGGTCGAGCAGCGCGTTGGCCAGCAGCAGCCGGCGTACCCCGAACGCGCGCGCGACTCGCAGCTGCGGGAGGTTGGCCAGGGTGATGCCCCAGGCTCCGGCGTCGAGCTGCCGTTGCCACAGCGCGGGAGCCATCGTGGTCTTGCCGTGCGGCGCGAGGTGTACGCCAGCGGCATCGGCCCAGCCGGCCATCGCGCTGATGTTGTGGTCGAGGGCTCCGGCGTCGAGTGTCAGCAGAGGGGTGCCGAACTCCTCCAGCGGTGGCCGCGCCGCGGCGTACTCCCCGACGGTCAAGCCATGTGCGGCGGCCGGGATGGCCTTGAACCGCCAGTCGAGACGCTCGTCGCGCAGTGCGGCCACGGCCTTGCCGTCGATTCGGCTCGACATCGCGGACCTCCAAGATTGCATATCGTGCAACGCTCGTTGCGTATGATGTATGAGGGTTGTAGCATCGCCGAAGCGTGATGGTCAATGGTCGGGGAAAGGTCGATATGGGACGGTCACCGACTGCGGTGTGCGTGGGTGAGTCGATGGCTGCATTGGTACCCGATCAGGCCGGACCTCTGGAGGACGTGGCCACGTTTCACCAGTCGATCGGTGGGGCAGAGGCCAACGTCGCCCGCGGTCTTGCCGCGCTCGGCGTGCGAGCCGCCTGGGTCGGCCGCGTCGGTGCAGACGGGTTCGGCCGTCGCATCATCCGCCGGCTCGCTGCCGAGGGAGTCGACACGAGCGCGGTCATCGTCGACCCCTCCCGCCCGACGGGGCTCTACGTCAAGGAGATCGGCGTCGACGGCAGTGCTCTGCACTACTACCGGGCGGGCTCGGCCGCCTCCGCGCTCGGCCCGGAGCTGCTGGACGATCAGGCGGCCGGTCGGATGTTCGCGGACGCGGCCCTGATCCACGTGTCGGGCATCACCGCTGCGCTCTCCGACAGCGCGTTGGACCTGCTGCACACCATCATGCGCCGCCGCAGCCCCGGCCAGCTGGTGAGCTTCGACCTGAATTGGCGGCCTGCGCTGTGGCACGGCCGGGATCCCTCTGTGCTCCGCTCGCTGTTGAACGCCGCCGACATCGCCCTGCTCGGTGCCGACGAGGCGATCCAGGTGTTCGGCACCGGCAGCCCGGAGACACTGCGTGCTCTGCTGCCCGGGCCCGCTACGCTCGTGATCAAGGACGACGCGCATCTGGCCACCGCTATCGACCGGACCGGCGTCACGGCCGAACCGCCGCTGGCCGTCGAGGTCGTCGAGCCGATCGGGGCGGGAGACGCGTTCGCCGCGGGATATCTCGCGGGTACCTTGCACGGATACGGCCAGTGTCGCCGGTTGCGTCTCGGCCACCTGATGGCGGCCGCCACACTGGTGGTGCACGGTGACCACGGCGCCCCGCCACCGGTTCAGGTCGTCGACGCACTGCTGGCGTCGTCGCCCGGTGAGTGGGGCGCGGCCACGGTGAGCGCGGCCGGCGTGCACCGAGTCGACGAGCATCAGGTCGGCGTGCATCGGGTCGACGAGCGGGAGGCACAGTGAGTCAGAGCGTGGGCCGGGCGCTGCAGATCCTCATCGACCTCGGGGAGGGCCCACGGTCGCTGGACGATCTCGCTGGCAAGATCGGCGTGCACAAGACCACCGTCCTGCGACTGCTGCGCACGCTCGAAGGGGAGCGCTTCGTGTACCGCGACAGTGGCCACCGCTACCACCTTGGTGCACGGATGTTCGCGCTGGCAGGTTCGGCGCTCGAACAGCGTGAGATTCGTGGGGTCGCCGCACCGCATCTGTCCCGGCTCAACCAGGCCAGCGGGCAGACCGTGCACCTCGGCTTCTACGAGGGCGGCGAGGTCGTCTATCTGGACAAATATGACTCGCGGCACCCGATCCGGATGTACTCCAGGATCGGCCTGCGGATGCCGCTGCACTGCACGGCGATCGCGAAGGTGCTGCTTTCCGACCTCCCCGTGGCGGAGCGCGGGCGGGTCGCTGAGAAGATCGAATACACCTCGTTCACCCAGAACACGATCACCAGCCCGGAGATCTTGCTCGCAGAGCTGGCCCGGGTGGCCGATCAGGGATATGCCGTCGACGACGCCGAACACGAGACGTTCATCACCTGTATCGCCGCGCCGATCCGTGACGCGAGCGGCAGGGTTGCGGCGGCCGCCTCGATCTCCGTGCCGGACGTCGTACTGAACCGCGCCCAGGTGCTGGAACTGCTCCCCGATCTACTCCAGACCACGCGAGCCATCTCCGCCGACTGCGGTTTCACCGAAGGGAATCATCGTGGCTGACAAGACCGAGATTCGCACTGATGGAGCACCCGCACCGGCCTGGGTGTTCTCCCAGGGCGTGCGCAAGGGACCGCTGCTGCAGGTGTCCGGCCAGGGCCCCCAGGACCCGGTTTCCGGCGAATACCTGCACGCTGGTGACGTCAAGGCACAGACCCGGCGCACGCTGGAGAACGTTAAGGCGATCCTGACCGCCGGCGGAGCGAGCGTCGAAGACGTGGTGATGTTCCGTGTCTACCTGGTCAAGCGCGAGGACTTCCCCGCGATGAACGAGGCGTACGGAGAGTTCATCAAGGAGAACTGCCCCAGCGGGATCCTGCCCTGCCGGACCACCGTGTTCGTCGAACTGCCCCATGAGGTCATGCTGGTCGAGATCGACGCGCTCGCTTACGTTTAGGGGAGCGCCTCAAGCGTGCTCCGGGGACAACGCATCCACATGCCGCTGTGCTCTCGGCTCAGTGCTCTCGCGTGAAATCTTGCCGATTATTCCTCCGACAATCGCTTCACATAGTGCCGAATCGACAAGATTCGCAAGATTTCCTGATCGTGTGGGCGTTGATGGCCCGGCTGTGCTGCGTACGGTCCGACATGGAGGTGTCTCTATGGGACTCATGCTGAAGCCTGGAACATCGTGGTCCGAGACGTACGCGCGTTGTCTGACGGTGGCCCCCGAGGCCTTCGACGAGGACCGCGTCCGCAATCTGTGGGGCGGCCAATGGCACCGGGACGGTGTGCCATTGTCGGCGACCTCGCCGATCGACGGCACCGCGATAGCCGGACCGCCGATGCTGTCGGCCGGTACCACCGAGGAAGCCGTACGCGCGGCCACGGTCGAGCATCAGGCCTGGCGGGACGTTCCGTTGCCGGAACGGGCCGCTCGGGTCACCGCGGCACTGGAAGCGCTCACCGAGCACCGGGATCTGCTGGCGATGCTGCTGGTCTGGGAGATCGGTAAGCCGTGGAAGACGGCCTGCGCCGACGTGGACCGCTGTATCGATGGCGTCCGCTGGTACGTGGCGGAGATAGGCCCGATGATCGAGGGACGGGTTCCGCTGGACGGGCCGGTCAGCAACATCGCGTCCTGGAACTATCCGATGAGCGTGCTCGCGCACGCCATGCTGGTGCAGGCACTCGCCGGCAACGCGGTCATCGCCAAGACCCCGACCGACGGCGGCCTCTGCTGTCTCACCCTGGCCGCCGCCCTGCTCAAGCGGGCGGGACTGCCGGTCACCCTGGTCAGCGGCAGCGGCTCCGCTCTCTCACCCGCTCTCGTCCGCGCATCCGAGATCGGCTGTGTGTCGTTCGTCGGCGGCCGGGACACCGGTGCGGCAGTGGCGACCGCCCTCGCTGACCTGGGCAAGCGGCATGTGCTGGAGCAGGAGGGGCTGAACTGCTGGGGCGTGTGGGAGTACGGCGACTTCGAGACGCTGTCGGCGCAGATCCGCAAGACCTTCGACTACGCCAAGCAGCGCTGCACCGCCTACCCGCGGTTCGTGGTCCAGCGGGAGTTGTTCGACCGGTTCCTGTCCGCCTACCTGCCCGCGATCCAGTCTGTGCGGTTCGGCCACCCGCTCGCGGTGGCCGCGCCAGACGATCCGCTGCCCGAGCTCGACTTCGGGCCCTTGATCAACGCGGCCAAGGCCAAGGAACTCACCGGCCAGGTCGACGAGGCCATCGCGCGCGGCGGGGTGCCGCTGCTGCGCGGCTCCCTCGGTCAGGGCCACCTGATCGACGGCCAGGACGCCTCCGCGTACTTCCCGCCGGTCAGCATCCTCGGCCCGCCGCCGTCTTCGCCGCTGTTCCACGCCGAGCCGTTCGGTCCGGTCGACACGATCGTGCTGGTGGACACCGAGGCCGAACTGCTGGCCGCTATGAACGCCTCCAACGGCGCGTTGGTCGCGACGATCTCCTGCGACGACGAGGAGACGGCCCGGCGGCTGGCGGGGGAGGTCCGGGCCTTCAAGGTCGGCATCAACCGGCCTCGGTCCCGAGGTGACCGCGAGGAGCTCTTCGGTGGCCTCGGTGCGTCGTGGCGCGGGGCCTTCGTGGGCGGCCGGCTACTCGTACACGCGGTCACCCAAGGGCCACCCGGGGAACGTCTGCCCGGTAACTTCCCCGACTACACCCTGCTGCCCTGACGACTACTCATCGGTGCGGGCGCGCCGGTAGTTCTCCCGCTTGGCCAGGATGGTCGACCAGGACAGGCCGGCCTGCGCACCTTCGAGCAGCAGCATCTCGAACAAGTGGGTGTCTTCGCGCGAAGGGACTCCCCACTCTTTGTCGTGGTAGGCGACCATGAGCTCCGATCCGTTGGCCCAGGCGCACCGCTCGGGTCCGTTCACGAGCCGTCCTTCTTCGTGGTGACGTAACGGGCGCGCATGGCATCGCTGGCGGCGGGCCCGGAGGTGAAGACGAAACCCGCGCCGTCGACGCGGCGTCCAGTGGCGCGGTCGACCACGACGGGCTCGACCTCCTGGCCGGACTCGGCGTCGACGAGGATCATGCTGCGCTGGCCGGGGTCGAGCCGTTGGTTGCCCCACGCGGCCAGTGCGACGATCACTGGGCGCAGGGATCGCCCAAGGTCGGTCAGCACGTACTCGTGGCGGGTGGGATTCGACTGGTACGGACGGCGCTCCAGCAAACCGTCGGCGACGAGGGTCTTCAGCCGGCTTGTTAGCATGCTGGAAGAGATCTTCAGATTCTCCTGGAACTCATCGAACCGGGTGAACCCATCGAAAGCGTCATGCAGGATCAGTAGGGTCCACCACTCTCCCACGTGCTGCAGCGTCGTCGAGAGCGGGCATTCCCGGTCCTCCAACCTCAGCCGGCTCGCCAATGTGACCATCCTCCGCATCGTTACTGCTAAAGTCGAAGTGAATCGCTGCTATTTTAGCAGTCATTGCGGGCGGGTGATGCCGCACGCCAGCATCCCGACTACGGACTGGACCCAGCACCGAGCGCATCGCTGGTCCATCGGAAGGGTCCTGCTCCCGGCGGAGTGTCACCAAGGGTCGCCGCGTGCGATTCCGAAGTCGATAATCGGGGTCCGTTGGGCCTAGGTCCCTGTCGCCTGAATCGGCTAATCGGCAAAATAGGAATCGTCGACCGGATCAGATCGTACGATTGCGTGTCGCCCGGCCCTTGCGCGGTTCGCGCCGCGACCTCTCGTCTTCGATCTGACGGATCAGCTCTTTGCGCGCCTCCGTGAGCGCATGATCGAGGTCACGGTCGTGGGAGACGGCCACAAAGTGCGGCCACCCCGCCAGCCACGCTTGAAGGGTGACTTTCTGGTCCGGGCCGTCACGGTCCTTCACCGACACCTCGAGGTCGACCCGGTCGGGTTCCCAACCGGAGAGGTGCGACTCCAGGGTGGCCAGGGCTTTGAGGACACGCGGTCGTTCGGTTTCCGGGAAGCCGGCGCCGAGGCGCAGTCTCTTCTCCAAGACCTGCGTCGGGCCGTTCTTGATTCCGCTCATCGGTGCGCCTTTCTCTTACGATCCACCGTACGACTCGCTCCGTCCGGCCGCGCTCACCCAGCCTCCGTCTGAGCGGTCGTGGATTCGGCACGACCCCCTCCGAAGCCTGAAGCCGGCACTGGCCCGGAGGACGCAGCGACCTGGCGACGAATCAGTCGACGCTCGCCGAGAAGGCGCGCAGCAGCATCTCCGTCAGCGAATCCAGGTAGTCCTCGCCAACCGGTGCCCGTCGGGCAATGAGCCGCCAGAACACGGGCGCGGCGAACAGGTCGAGCGCGAGGTCGATATCGAGGTCGGCAGGAAGCTCGCCCCTGGCGATCGCACGCTGCAGCATTGCCGTGCCCCGCTCACGGTGAGGAACGCCCATCTGCGTGGTCAACGCGTCGGCCAGCGCCGGATGACGACCGGTCTCGGCGATCAGGTCCGGCAGGATCTTGCCGATCCGCGGGTGGTCCAGCCATCGCATGACCGCCACCAGCATCGCGCGGATGTCGCCGCGCAGGCTTCCAGTGTCCACCACCTCGGACATCGGCACGCTCAACCTTGAGACGACGTCGATGGTCATGTCCTGTTTGGACGACCAGCGTCGATAGAGCGCACTCTTGCCGACTCCCGCTCGCCGCGCGACCGCGTCCATCGACAGTCGCCCGTAGCCGTGCTCGGCGAGTTCGTCGAGCAACGCCTCGGCGATCGTGTCGGTCAGTTCCGTTCTCAACCTGGCCGCGCCGGTGGGCGATCGTCGTGTCCGTCCGGTCATGACTCACCACTCTAGCAACCGGACGAGACGGTACCGTCCCGTCTCCAGGTACAACGCAACCTCCTACCCCGACGACATGAAAATTTGTAGGTCAGGAAGACATTTCAGCTATGAATGTCGGCTCGTTAAGTCCGGACCCGTCTGCGAGAAGAGCAGTTACCTTTAGTGGGCGGCTCGGTTCGAAGGGTATCCGAGCCGCTAATCCTGTTCAGCGGAAGTCATGTCCGGATAAGGACATTTGCGACAGTTAGCAAGATTAGAAGGTTACTATCGGTCCATAAATCGGAGGTCGGTGCATTCGGCGTTCACGTGTGGTCTGTGCTTGTTATCCGGAGGGAGCACCTCATGGTGGGGCGGTCCCGTACGATCGCGCTGGTCATAGCGACGATGACATGCGCGGCCATGACCGGTTGTGCCGGCTCCGAGAAGAAGCCCGGTGCCGCTGTGGATCACGTCACCTACGTAACTGCCTTCGGCGCGGCAGGTCGTGATGCGTTCGTCTGGATCGCCGCGGAAAAGGGCTACCTACGTACGGCCGGCATCGACGTGAGGATCGAGCTGGGTAAGGCGACCGGGGAGAACCTCAAGGCGCTGACTTCGGGCAAGGCCCAGTTCGCGAGCCTGGATCTCACCGGTGCGATGATCTCGACGTACGCCCGCAAGAGCACCGGTTTCAAGGGCTTCCGAGCCGTCCTCGCCGTTCATCAGCACACTCTGGTCTCGATCATGAGCATGGAGGGCTCGGGGATCACGTCGCCCAAGGGCCTTGAGGGCAGGACCGTCGCCGCGGCGGCCAACTCGGTCAACCAGCTGCTCTTCCCCGGTTACGCGCGGTTGGCCGGTGTCGATGCGAGCAAGGTCAGCTGGGTCGCGGTGCAGCCGAATCAACTGGGAAACAGCCTGGCCAGCGGAAAGGTCGATGCCCTCAGCACGTTTCTGATCGGGCGTCCCACCATCGAGAAGGCCACCATTGCGGCCAAGCACAAAAAGGTCGTGGTGCTTCCGTACAGCGATTACCTGCCCGATCTGTTCGGCAACGCCCTGATCACCACGACCGATCTCACCAAGCGGAACCCTGGCCTCGTCAAGCGGTTCCGTGACGCGATGCTCAAAGCGCTTGAATACACGATCAACCATCCCGATGAGGCCGGCGCGCTGCTGCACGCCAAGCAGCCGGTGACCCCTGCCGACGCCGCCTCCGCGGAGATCAAACTGATGACCCCGTCCGTAACCGCCAAGGAGGCCGGTTCCAAGGTCGGTGCGATCGACAGGGCGCACATGGCGCGTGCCATCGCCAGCCTGCAAAAGGCCGGGCTCATCCAGCCGGGAGTGACCCCGGAAGACGTGGTCGACTTCGATGTCATGTGAGCCCGGCCGTCCGCCGGCACCTGCCGGGGCACCCCGAGCAGCGGAGTCGTACGCCTTCGACAACGACGACCCGGAGGCGGCCCATCGGCACCTCTATCTGGCGGAGATTCTCGACGAGTTGACCATCTCGCGCCTGTCCGGCCTGGGCGACCTGGCCGGAGGGTGGTGCCTGGAGATCGGCGCCGGGGGAGGGAGCATCGCCGGATGGCTGGCCCGTCAGGCGGGTCCGGCCGGAAGGGTGCTCGCCACCGACCTCAACCCTCGATACCTCCCGGCCGACGGGGGGTATGAGGTGCTGCGGCATGACCTCACCGTGGAGCCGATCCCCGCCGGGCCATGGGACGTCATCCACGTTCGTCTGGTACTCCTGCACCTGCCTCAGCGCCGGGAGATCCTCGGCCGTCTCGCCGCGGCCCTGGCCCCCGGCGGTGCGCTCGTCATCGAGGAGTTCGAGACGACGTTTCGCAAGGCGGCACTGGTCGCACCGACACCCGAGGCCGCCGCGCTGGTCGAGATTTACCACGGCCTGCTCGTCGAACGGGTACTGCCGGCCCACGGCAACGACCCCACATGGGCCGGGCGGGTGCATGCCGCCATGCTCGCCGAGGGGCTGGTCGATGTGGAGACCGTCGTGCACGCGCGGTCCTGGCCGGGTGGCACAGCCGGGGCCTTGCTCATCGGGGCGAACATCGACCAGCTATATGCGGAGTTCCTCGAAGCGGGGATGAGCGCTGCGGAGTTGGACGAGCTCCGCCGGCTGGTGCGCGACCCACGGCTCGTGGTGCGCGGCAACCTCACCTATTCCACGATCGGCCGCCGGTCACGTGGCTGACCGCCGGACCACGGTCAGGGTGCGCGGCGCCAGGCCGCGTCCGGTGTGGTCGTATCTGCCGGCGCTGGGGCTGCCGTTGCTCGGTGCCGCCGTTGTTGTGGCGCTGTGGTGGCTGGCCACGATCGTCTTCGGCATCCAGCCATTCGTCCTGCCCGCTCCCCCCGATATCGCCAAGGCTTTCACCAGGCTGCCGGGCTATCTCCTGCGGCAGACCCAGACAACGTTGATGGAGACACTCGCCGGATTCGGGCTCGCCGTCCTCGGCGGACTGCTCATGGCGATGGTCTTGACCGCCTTCCGGGTCATCGAACGAGCGATCTTCCCGCTGCTGGTCGCGGCCAACGCCGTACCGAAGATCGCGGTCGCGCCGTTGCTGGTTGTGTGGCTGGGGTTCGGCTCGGTACCGAAGATCGTCATGGTCTTCCTGATCTCCTTCTTCCCCATAGTGGTCGCGGCCGGAGCCGGACTGACCTCCATGCCGGCCGAGTTGGGCGAGCTCGCCAGGTCGCTGTCCGCCTCCCGTCGCCAGATGTTCGTCAAGCTGCGCATCCCGTGGGCGCTGCCCCAGATCTTCATCGGGCTCAAGGTCGGCATCACTCTGGCCGTGGTCGGTGCCGTCGTCGGGGAATTCTCCGGAGGAGACCAGGGGCTCGGGTATGTGATCCTCGGCTCCGGCGCATCCGCGGACACCCCGCTGGCCTTCGCCGCGATGACGCTGCTGGGCGCGATGAGCGTGGCCTTGTTCTACCTCGTGGCCGGCGTTGAGTGGTTGCTGTTGCCCTGGGCACGGGAGATCTCCGGCTAGCTGTCGCCGCGGTTTCAGGTCATCCGGGCTCCTGAAACGGCGGAGACATCCCGGCTTCGTTCACCGCCAGCAGTTCGTGTAGTTCCGCGTTGCAGCGCGCGACGTCCGCAAGATAAGCCGTACGCCCCCAGGACCTGGGCCGGGGAATGTCCACGTCCACGATCTGGAGTATGCGGCCGGGACGCGGGGTGAGCACCACGACTCGGTCGGCGAGCAGCACGGCCTCCGCGATCGAGTGGGTGACAAAGACCGTGGTGGCGCCGAGTTCCATGTGAATACGTTGCAGCTCGACCGCCAGTTCTTCGCGGGTCAGCGCGTCCAGCGCGGAAAACGGCTCGTCCATGAGCATCACGCGGGGCTGCTGAATCAGCGACCGGCAGAGCGAAACGCGCTGTTGCATTCCGCCGGAAAGCTCGTGCGGCAGCCGCTTCTCAAAACCGGCCAGGCCGACCATGTCCAGCAGCTGATATGCCCGATCACGATATTCGCGTTTGCTCCAGCCGAACATCTCTACCGGCAGCATGACGTTGTCCGCGACAGTACGCCATGGCAGCAGAGCCGGACGCTGGAAAGTCAACGCGACGTCCTGTCGCGGCTTGGTCACTGGCGTGCCGCCCACCAGGATCTCTCCAGCTGATGCGGGGACGAGGCCGGCGATCAGCCGCAACAGGGTGGACTTGCCGCACCCTGAGCGGCCGACGATCGCAGCGAATTCTCCGTCCCGCACGTCGAGGTCGATGCCCCGCAACGCCTCCACGACGCCGCGCCGACTGTGAAAGCTCCGCGACACCTGGCTCATCTGAATCATCCGCGGCTGCTCCGGTTCAGGAGAGCTATTAATGTTCGCGCTCGACGTCAGATTACCCGATCCGGCCGAGATGCCATCGGTATCGTCTCCATCTCACCATTTGGCGAAGGCGGTGCCGAACAACCGGCGACCTCGCCGATCCACCCGAGCGACATCGCCGCGGTCGCCGCATCGGCGCTGGTGAATCCCGCACACGTCGGACGCTCCTACCTGCTCACCGGCCCGCAGTCACTCACCCAGTGCGACAAGGTCGCCCTCATCGGCGAGGCCATCGGCACACAGCTTTCCTTCCAGGAACTTTCTCCCGAGCAGGTCCGCCAGGCCATGCTCGCCCAGGGCCTTCCCGAGGAGATCCCCGACAGGTTGCTCGGCTCCCTGGCCGACTACGCCAGGCAGGCCGGACCGTCCTCCGACACCGTGCACCAGGTGTTAGGCCGCCCCGCGCTCACCTTCGCCCAATGGGCGGCCGACCACGCAGCCGCCTTCCGGAACTGACAGGAAAGCGTGACCGCTCACCGACCAAGCGGGTAGGGATGAGGCTCGCGATCTTCGCCGTCGTCGGCGACGTCGTACTTCAGCTGGGCGTAAGCGGTCCAGCCGCCCCTGGCGCCGGCGGTCTTGGATCACGTCCGCTCCCGCTATGGCCGTACTACGCACGTGTCGTCTGGCGGGTACTAGGCGATTTGGCCATCACTGCCGCACTCAGACATCCGAACGCGAGCACGGCCGCGCCGGTCCGCACGGCGTGAGCGATCTGCCAGCGATCACGCACGCTCGCCCAGTCTGCGGGGGGTGCCTGCACATTCCAGGTGAGCTGGTCGGTGTTGATGGGGACATTGACCAGAAGGGACGTGGCGAAGACCACCACCAGCAGGATGAGTGCCGTCAGCGTCAGCCAAAAGGTGCGTCCTCTCACCCTGGCCGCGAAGAAGACGAGCGCCGCCGTGGCGATCAGCGTCGGGACAAGGGCGGCGGTGGCGAGGTCGTCCAGATGGGCGAGCTCGACCAGCCGAACCTGGGTGTACACCGCGGCGTCGAAGCTCCGCAGAGTTGATTCGATGACGAGGACCGTGACGAGGAATCCCGCGAAAATACCCCCGAAGAGCAGACTCACAAAACGCGCGATGGTAACAATTACGCTGTTTGTCATGGCTGGTTTTTCTTTGTTAGTTGGCGATGCCGATGACTTGCTTGATCGTCTCCGGCGGGATCTCGTGGTGGTGCGGCGGTCTGCCGATCACGCTGCTCGTCGAGGGCATCGTCGACAGCGCCACCACACGCGTCGCCCCCGCTCCCTGGCGAGGGCAAGCAACTCGTTGGCGGCCTCTCCGACTGTGCGTGAGTGCAGGAAGACGGCGGTGACGCCGTCCAGGTGGGGGGCGATCCTGTCGGGCCGGGATGGATCGTTCTCGACGACCTCAACGCCGACGGGCAGGGATGCGCCTTCGGGTTGCGGGTGGCGGCGCGCACCTGGGCGCCCTCGCCGACGAGCAGGTCGATAAGGGGAGTCCGAGGGTGCAGGTCGCTTCGGTTACTAGGATCATGACAAGCCCTTCGTCTGTCCGTGTAGCCCTTTCCCGGTACCTTGTAGTTAGCATTCCATACGATACGAGGAACATATCATATGAGTCTCATGTCATCTGAGAGTGGGGACGCGGTGCGGCATCGACGGCGGTTGACCACGACGATCAAGGAGACCCTGCGAGAGTTGAGCGTCCAGCTGTCCCTGCTCAACCATCACGTCGGCGCGCACGTTGATCTCAAAGACGTCGACGTCGATTGCCTCGACCTCATCAACCGTCATGGTCCGCTCAGCCCGAGCGCCCTGGCACGGCGTGCCGGGCTGCACCCCGCCACGATGACCGGCATCCTCGACCGGCTCGAACGCGGCGGCTGGGTGGCCCGCGACCGCGACCCGTCCGACCGCCGCGCGGTCGTCGTCCGGGCCCTGCGCGACCGCAACGCCGAGCTGATAGGCCTTTACTCGGGGATGAACACCTCGATGGACCAGATCTGCGCCGATTATGGGGACACCGAACTCGAACTGCTCGCCGACTTTCTCCGCCGCACCGCAAACGCCGGACGAAGCGCCACTGACGAGCTGGCCGGCGACTGAGGCAACGGACACGTCCCGTCCCACGGCGCTACGCCATTCCAGCCAGGCGGAAGGCAAAGTCCTTCACCCAGGGCATACCGGGCAGCGACCAGCTGGGTTGGTTACCGGCGTCGCACCGCCGTGGCAAAACCGTACGGCAACCGCGCCGGGTCGACTTCGAGCAGGCCGTCTATCCCAGGGCCGGGCATGCCTTCGCCTGCGACGCGCGACCCCACATGTTCGCCGGGACGCCGCCGAGGCCGCGTGGGAACGCACCTACGCCTTCCTCGACAAGCACCTGCCGCCCGCGGCCTGACAGAACGCTCATGTGGCCGGTCCGTCGGTCAGCCCGGTCACCCGCATGGTGATGTTGAGGCGGCCGGTGGAAAGGCCGGTGGCGGGGTCGCCGGTGCCGGGATACACCTTGGGTACGGCGTGGTAGGCGAACCGGGACTGGCCGCCGAACACGAACAGGTCGCCCGAGTGCAGTTCCAGATCGGTGTAGGGCTTGGTGCGGGTTCGCGTGTTGCCGAACCGGAACACGCAGGTGTCGCCGATGCTCAGTGACACCACGGGCGCGTCGGAGCGTTCGTCCTTGTCCTGGTGCATGCCGAGTTTGGCCTGGCCCTCGTAGAAGTTGATGAGAGCGGTGTCGGGGTGTAGTCGTCAGCTCGGACGCCGTAGGCCGCAGCCAGGGCGCGGCGGCCGAGGTCGACCATCCAGTCGGGGAAGTCGGCCACCCGGCCGCTGTTCACGTCGCCCGCGGTGCGGGTGTATGTGTAGGGCTGCCAGTGCCAGCCGATACAGACGGTCTGCACGGACATGACACCGCCCCACGGCAACCTCGTGTGCCGGATCGGCACGGGCCCTGACGCCCGGCACTCGGCCACGAGGTGCCGCTGCTCGTCCAGGGTCAGCCAGCCGGGCACGTGCAGCGCGCCGGGCGCGACCTCGAGGCGTTCACGGGAGAACAACATCATTCACACCTCCTCGGCGGGTTCGGCCGGGCGGTAGGTCATCCAGCCCGGGCCGGCCCGCCACGTGCCGCCGTCGACGGTCGCACCGCGCATGCCCTCCAGCGAGTCCGCCCCGGCCATCGCCACGGCCTGCGCGACGCCGACGGAGGCGAATCCGAACGTCCGCTCTGGCGTCCAGCCGGTGCTCGCCCGCAGGCGGCGGGCCATCTGGGCCCAGCCGGGCACCGGAGCGGCGACCACCCACGCATCCGGTTCCCCGGCGGTGAACCGGCGCGCCGGACGCAGCCACGACGCCGCCTCTTCCGGCCAGTCGATCACGTCCAGGACGTGGCCGCCAGGCTGCTCCCAGGCCTGCGCGAACGCCGCCGCCGAAGCCCGGGACACCTCATCGCGGCCGTGGCCGATCACAACGGCTTTGGTCTTGGGCTGCTTGACCAGGGCCAGCAGCGTGGCGAGTTCCGCCCGGGTATGCGGGGCGGGCTCCGGGATGTCGGCGATGGTGGCCCGGACCAGTGGTGAGCGTGTCGGCGTGTTCATGTAGATGCTCATCTCCTGCTCCCTCCTCGTTGCCTTCGCCTTGTTCAACGTTTCTCCGCCCCCAGATCTCGGCGGTATTCGGACATCACGTTTCCGGCTGGCTCCGGGAACGGTCTGAGCCCGCACGGACGGGCCGTACGGGCTCGGGTCCTGCGGTCGGAGTTCAGGCGGGCTGGGCCTGGAGCGCGCCTTCGCAGGTGAGCTGCTGCCGCTTGCGTTCCACGCCGCCGGCGTAGCCGGAACCCGACTCAAACGCAAAGGCCTGCCGATCGCGTCGCCGATCGTGGTGACCATTTCCTCCTGGGTGAGACTGCGGTCCGGTGAGCACAGGCCGTCTGCCCACCAGCTCGTCGATGAGCAGGGCGTGGGCGCCGACTGCGGCTATGTCTCGTTCGTGCAGCGGCGCCCATGCGGACTCTGGGTACGGGCCGCGTACGACGTCGCTGGCGCGGATCTGACCGGCCCACGTGCCGATGGAGTTGGCGGCGTAAGAACCGGACCGAGGCCCACCCACTCGAGGTCGGATGCCACGGCGGCGGCTTCGACCTCCTTGTTGTACTCGCCGCGGCGACGGGACGGTTGCCGGGCGAGGTCGAAGTCGACGTTGAGCGCCGACATGGCCACCACCCGCTTCACCCCCGTTCGCGGGCGAGCGTCACGTCGGCGGCCTTGCCGATCGCGCGCGGGTTCAGGAACAGAGCGGTGACGCCCCGCACGGCGTCGGCGATCGTGGCTGCGACGGGTCGCCCTCGACGACCTCGACTCCGGCGGGCAGGCCTGCGGCCTGCGGGTTACGGGTGACCGCTCGGATGTCGGCGCCCGCGGAGATGAGCAGGTCGATGAGGGGCCGACCGATGGTGCCGGTCGCTCCGGTCACAAGGATCACGACAAGTCCTTACCTCTGTGCGGGTACCCACTTTCTGACACCAACTCTATGTATCTCATACAATTCGGAACCCGTAACATATGAATACAAGGTGGAAATCCCCTGACGCTGCGGACCGGTGCGCGGTGTATCGGCGGATATCGCTCGACGCGGGTGGTTAACGTGGGAACCGCCGCACCAGAGAGGGCAGCCACCGACCGAGGGGCAGGGGAAGTCGATGACCCGACGCGCTGTGACCAGACAGCATTGGCGGATCCTGCTCGGCTTGGGTGTGGCAGTGGCGTTGTTCGGCCTGGGGAGGGTCACGGCGTCCGATCCGGGCCCCGTGCGGACCGCCGGATACCGCTCTGGGTTCGACGTAGGCTACGCCGCGGGTCTTCAAGCTGGGCATACCCAGGGGATCCAGGAAGGGCGCGCACTGCAGGAGGGCCTCGCCCTGCCCGCCGGCACGCGTGACTTCGCAACGGTCGCCTTCAACGCTGGATACCACGCGGGAGTCAACGACGCGTTCGGCGGGTACGACGGTGGTTGGTCACTGGCCGAGCCGTACCTCATCACCTTGGAGTCAGGCACCGGCGGAGTGACGTACAAGATCGCGGCCCGGGTGCCCCTTCGGGCTGGGGTGAACTACTACCGCTGTCCACAGCAGCCGGTCATCTGCCAGGAGCTGCGACCCTAGCTACGCGGCATCTCCTCCATCCCGTACCACCGGACCATCGGTCACTGGTAATACGGCAAAGACGCGGGCCGCCGACGGGTCCATCGCCTCTCCCGGGCGTGAGGAGAGATCGGGAGTGGCCCAGACTTGGCGCCGGCTGGTTCGTGAGGTGCCCTCTACTCCGCGTCGCCCCGCCGTCGCCTGTAGGTGCGATACGCCGACAACAGCAGGAAGAGTCCTATGACGGCCACCACCACCCCGAGCACCGCGTACTGCGAGTGCCCCGTCATCGGCGACCCGTGTACCGAGCCGACGCCCTGCCCGATCCAGAGCGCGCCGACGGCGCACAGCAACAGCCCGATGATTCCCCGGACCCACATTGCGCCCTCCGATCAGCTGTGCCCATCGATATAGGCGACTTCACCAGCTTCAGACCCTTAACGTACTCGGTCCAAGCGGGGGCCGGTGGACCTCGCGAACTGGCAGGAGCGGCGTCCCCGGGGGGAGGCCGCGCAGATGGGAACGAGACAAACCGGGAGTCGGTCGGTGATCGTCGGTCACTGACGAGCGGATGTTCACGGTTGCCATGGTTTGGGACGATTCGGAAAAAATGGGCTGGGAGAAGAATTCTCTTCACTGATGGTGTCCTCCTGCGCGTGTCTCGTTCGATTACAGATGGATGCCGGCGAGGGTCGCCGGTTCGACGCGGAGGTCGATCATGAAGTACCTGTTCTTGCTGCACTCCCCTGACGGTCCGCCCCTCGACCAGGCCAGCGTCGAGTACGCAGACCTGTTCGCCGCGTATGCGGCAGCGAATGCGGCGATGGCCGAGGCCGGCGTGCTCATCGACTGTGGGCCGCTGCAGCCGGTCTCGTCGGCGACCACGGTGCGGGTGCGGGACGACCGCACGATCCTGACCGACGGGCCAGCCGCGGAGATCAGGGAGCAGGTCGGCGGTTATACGTTGGCGGAATGCGCCGACCTCGACGAGGCTTTGAAGTGGGCGGCGACCGTCCCCGCCGCGCGGACGGGGTGGGTGGAGGTTCGCCCGGTGATCGCTACGCGGGCGCCGTCCTGAACGAACAAGAGCTGCGCGCTCACTGGTGGGCAGCGGTGGCGAGCGTTACCCGTATGGTCGGGGACCTCGCCACCGCGGAGGACGCGGTGCAGGAGGCATGTGTTGCCGCACTGGTCCAGTGGTCGGCCGAGGGGCAGCCGGCCAATCCGCGGGCGTGGCTGATCGGGGTAGCCCGCAACAAGGCGATCGATCGGATCCGTCGCGATGCCCGCCGTAGGGAAAAGGAGGCGGCGGCCCTGCTTGAGTGGGAACAACGCGGCACTGCGCAAGCAACGGACCCGCTCCCCGACGACGAACTTAACTTGATCTTCATGTGCTGTCATCCGGCGCTGGACCCAGCGGCACGGATCGCGTTGACCTTGCGGTCGGTCTGCGGGCTGAGCACGGCCGAGGTCGCCGCCGTGTTCGTGGTTCCCGAACCGACCATGGCCAAGCGCCTGGGCCGAACCAGACGCAAAATTCGCGATGCTGGAATCCCGTTCCGGACCCCTGGACTCGAGGCGTTCGCCGATCGTCTGGACGCGGTCCTACGGGTCGTTTACCTCGTCTTCACGGAGGGGCATAAGGCCAGCGCGGGGGCCAATCTGGTCCGTGGCGAGCTCTGCGACACCGCTGTCCGCCTCGCTCGCACCCTCGTCGCGCTACTTCCCGGCGAGCCGGAAGTCGCCGGTCTGCTCTCGCTGCTGCTGCTCACCGACGCTCGTCGGGCCGCACGCATCGACGCCGCTGGTGAACTCGTGCTCTTGGACGACCAGGACCGTCACCTGTGGGATCAGGCCATGATCAAAGAGGGAGACCATCTCCTCGAACAAGCCTTGCGCGCCAGACGACCCGGCCCCTACCAACTCCACGCGGCAATCGCCGCCTGCCATTCCACCGCCCGGCACGCTGCCCACACCGACTGGCGACAGATCGCCCTGCTGTACGGAGAACTCGTCCGCTACGAGCCGAACCCGGTAATCGAGGCGAACCGAGCCATCGCGGTCGCAATGGCCGACGGCCCCGCCGCCGGACTCGTCATCCTCGATACTCTCAGCCACCACCCCCAGCTCAGCCGCTGGCCACAGCTCCACATCGCCCGCGCTGATCTTCTGCGGCGGCTTGGCCGCAACGCCCACGCCCAAGACGCCTACCGCACCGCACTCCAACTCAACCCGTCCCTGCCGGAGCGGACCTTCATCATCCGGCGCATCGACCAGCTCAAGTCTTGAACCGGTACCCGTTACCGTGCCCAGCGACAGAAGATCGACATGGCCTAGATCAGGGACCGGCCGCAGGCTCGCCGGTCCTCCTATCCCGCAGGAAGTGCGCTCTTCTGACGCGTGCTGAGTGGGACATCCCGGCTGGTCTGGCAGCTGAGCGCAGTAGGCGCAGCGTCGGAGTATGGCCTCGGCCTGTGAGGACGCGGCCGATCGGCGTCCAGCTGACGATCAGCCGGTCCTTCACTCTGCGAGGGAGACCGGCGGTGTCCGCGAACCGGCCCGTCGTCGCTGCTGGGAGGCGCGTCGATGAGGATTGCACCCTAACCCGCGCCGGCGGCGTCGGGCTGGAGGAGTCCCGTCAGGATGTGGGTGAGGACGCGGTCGAAGAGCGGCCCGGGTGGCTCCTGTCCTGTGTCGGAGGTCTGCGCCGCCAGGGCTGTGGCCAGGTGTGGGTGGTGACCGACCGTCACGACCTGGGTGAGGTAGTCCGTCTGTGCCCGCTGCCACTGTGGGACGGTCTGTCCGGCGAGGTGCTGAGTGATCTCCATACGCGCCAGCAGGGTGACGATGCCGCTGAACACACCGATCGCTTCCAGTTTGGTCCGCGGACTGACGTCCAGGTCGGCGAGGGCGCCCAGTGCGTGTTCCAGGTAGTCGACCGCGTTCGGCCCCATCGGGTACTTCGACCCGGCCGTGTCGAGCAACCATGGGTGGCGCATATAGATGCGCCTGCTCTGGCGGGCCAGGGTGAGCATGTCCTCGAGCCACCCTCCGGAGCCGAGCCCGGCGTAAGAGATCTCACCGTTGACCTCGTCGATCATCAGTTCCAGCAACTCGTCTCGCGTGGCCACGTAGCGGTAGAGGGACGCCGGTCCGGTGCCCAGGGAGACGGCCACCGCCCGCATCGTCACGGCAGGGAGCCCGTCGGTGTCGGCCAGGGCGATGCCGGCTGCCGCGATCCGGCCGCGGTCGTACTCCGGTGCCGGGCCTCGTCCCGCGCGTTCGGGTCGTAGCCAGATGCTGTGGCCGGATGCCTCGGTCACGAGCCCCTCCCTTTCTGCGAACGTTGTATGCAGTACTCTAGACCCTGAATATGCGAACACTGATCGCAGTAAGGAAGGGTGGTCATCATGACCGAGGTACAGCCGCAGCCGTACGCCCGGCACCCGGGGGCGTGGACGGCGACCCGGTACGCACACAACGGAGACGTGGAGGTGGCCTTCGACCGTCTGAAGGGCTCGGAGGGTGAACCGCTCCTGCTCATCATGGGCTTGGCCACGTCCCGGTTCTGGTGGCCCGCAGGGCTGTGCGAGGCGTTCGCTGACGCGGGGTTCGCCGTGGCCCGCTACGACCAGCGTGACGCCGGCCAGTCGACCCGGATGCCCGACACCGCGACGGGCAATCCCTTCACGGCTCTGTTCGCCAAGCGCGGTGACGCCTACACCTCAGAGGACATGACCGACGACGCGATCGCCGTGCTAGACGAACTCGGCTGGGAGCGGGCGCACGTTTTCGGTCACTCCATGGGCGGTGTGATCGCGCAGCGCATCGCGCTGCGACACCCCGAGCGGGTGCTCAGCGTCATCTCCTCTGCGGCCCTGCCGAGCGATGTCTCCGGGCTGGGTGTGGTCCGCTACCTGCGGTTCGGCCTGCTGGCGAAGCTGGCCCGCACGAAGTTCCCCGAGGGGCGCGAGGGCGACATCGAGGCGGGCCTCGCGGTCGCGCGTGGCGTGGCCTCGCCCGGCTACCCGTTCGACGAGGCCGCCGCCCGCGCGTGGATCGAAGCCGAGGCCGACAGCGGGCCGCGCGACCAGAAGGCGCAGAGCCGGCAGATCGGCGCCCAGTGGCACGGGCCGAAGCTCCGGGAGTTGGACAAGCCGACCCTCGTCCTGCACGGCGAGCAGGACCCGATCCTGCGCGAACGCGCCGGCCGTGCCACCGCACGAGCCATCGCCGGCGCACGGCTGGTGACCTTCCCTCGGGTCGGGCACGACCTCCCCGCCGCGCTCTGGCTCACCATTGCGCGGGAAGTCCGCGAATTGGCCGCTCATCGGGGTTCCTAGTCGGCCGGCGGAGGTCAGAACCGCCGGGACCGCTGCCCCACTCCTGGCCCGCCGTACGGGTAGTCGGCCACCGCCGGAGCGCTGGCCTCATCCAGCAGTGCGGTTTCGCGTTCCGACAGGTGCAACCCGGCCGCGCCCAGGTTGTCGTCGAGTTGTTCCAGGGTCCGGGCGCCGAGGATCACCGAGGTCACCTCCGGGCGGTCGGCGACCCACGCCAGCGCCACCTGCGCCATCGACACGCCCCGGTCTTCGGCCACCTGGCGGACCGTGTCCACGATCCGCCAGGTCCGTTCCTGTGCGTTGCGCGGGGTGTACGCCTCCATGCCCCGCTCTGGTTCTTCCCCCAATCGGCTCGGCCCGGTCGGAACCTCGTCCCGCCGGTACTTCCCCGTCAGCCAGCCACCGGCCAGCGGTGACCACGGCAGGATCCCGATGCCCTCGTTCCTGCACACGTCCACCAGCTCGAACTCGATGTCGCGGGTGATCAGGTTGTACTGCGGCTGTAGGGTCACGATCGGCGTGAGCCCGCGCAGCTCGGTGAGCGTGGCGGCCTTCTGCAACTGCCAGCCGATGAAGTTGCTGACCCCGGCGTAGCGGATCTTGCCGTCGCGTACGGCGTCGTCGTAG
>JAOPYO010000437.1 GCA_025964575.1 Actinomycetes bacterium | reverse complement strand
GATCTTCGAGCGGCTCCTGGTGGAGGATGGTGTTCAGCTGCGGAAGTACTGGTTCTCGGTGAGCGATGAGGAGCAGGAACAGCGCTTCCGGTCCCGGCTCGAGGACCCGTTGCGAAGCTGGAAACTGTCCCCGATGGACGTGGAGTCGATCACCCGCTGGGAGGACTACTCACGCGCCAAGGACGAGATGTTCGTCCATACCGACATCCCCGAGGCCCCGTGGCATGTCGTCGAGAGCGACGACAAGCGCCGTGCGCGCATCAACATGATCGCTCACCTGCTCTCGACCCTCCCGTACCACAAGGTGCAGCACCCCTCGATCAAGCTCCCGCCGCGCCCGCCCAGCACGGGCTATGTGCGGCTGCCCCGGGAACAACAGGCCTACGTCCCCGACCACGCGGCCACCCTGCTGAAGAAATGACAGGCCGACTCAGCGCTCTAAGAGGGCGTTTTGTCGCACCGAGCTTCGCGTGAAACCGAATTCGCAATCAGTAGGGTGACGAACATGCCTACTGCTCTCATCACCGGCGCCACCGCAGGGATCGGTGCCGCGTTCGCCCGCCGTCTCGCCACCGACGGATTCGGCCTCGTGCTGGTCGCCCGCGACGAGGCCCGCCTGACCGAATCCGCCGCTCAGCTGCGCGAGAAATACCGGGTCGAGGTCGAGGTGCTGCCCGCCGATCTGGCCACCGACGAGGGGCTGGCCGCCGTCGAGAACCGGGTGGGGACGGTGGACCTCCTCGTCAACAATGCGGGCTTCGGCAACCTGGGCACGTTCCTCGATGTGCCGATCGAGGATGAGCTGCGGATGCTGCGCGTGCACTGTGAGGCCGTGTTGCGTCTGACCTATGCGGCGTTGCCCGGCATGATCGAACGCGGCCGGGGTGGGGTCGTCAATGTCGCGTCGGTGGCCGCGTTCTTCTCTCGCGGCACCTACGCCGCGTCAAAGGCATGGGTCGTGAGCTTCAGCCAGGGAGTGGCTCAGGACCTGGGTGGCAAGGGGGTGCGGATCATGGCGCTGTGCCCTGGGTTCGTGCACACCGAATTCCATGAGCGCGCCGGCATGGACGTCACCGGCATCCCGGACATCCTCTGGCTGGACGCGGACCGGGTGGTGGCCGACGCCATTCGCGATCTGCGCAAGGGCGTGCTGGTCAGCGTGCCCGGACCGCAGTACAAGGCCATCGTCGGGCTCGGCAAGCTCGTCCCTCGTAACCTGGCCGGCCGGCTCTCCTCGCGTACGGGTCGCAAGTACGACTGACCGGGGTCCTCTCACCCCGCCTGGGCGAGGTGAGAGGACCCTTGGCTCGGCGTCACCCTTGGAGGAGCTTCTCCGTCCCGACCAGACGGACGCAGGTGGCCAGGCCGGCGATGGCGAGCTCGACCTCCTTCAGATCCGCGTACGTGGGGGCGATCCGGATGGTGCGGTCCTGAGGGTCCTTCCGGTAGGGATGGGTGGCCCCGGCCGGCGTCAGGGCGATGCCAGCGCCGGCCGCCCGGCTCACCACCTCGCGAGCGCAACCCTCCGGCACCTCGAGGCTGATGAAGTAACCGCCGGCGGGCGTGGACCAGGTCGCCAGGCCAGTGCCGCCCAGTTCCTCGGTGAGGATCCGGTCCACGGCGTCGAACTTCGGCCGGATCAGCTCACGGTGGCGGCGCATGTGCTCCCGGACACCGTCCTCGTCGCGGAGGAGCGCCACGTGGCGAAGCTGGTTGATCTTGTCGGGGCCGATGGTGCGCTTGGCGGTGTGCCCGAGGAACCAGGCCACGTTGGCCGGGGACGAGCCGAAGAAGGCGACACCCCCACCGGCCCAGGTGATCTTCGAGGTGGAGCCGAAGACGAAGGTCCGGTCGGGATTCCCGCTCTCGGCGCACGCCGCGAGCAGATCGGCGATCTCTACTGGAGTGTCGGTGAGGTGGTGCACCGCGTAGGCGTTGTCCCAGAAGATCCGGAAGTCCGGCGCGGCGGTGGACATGGCCGCCAGCCTCCGCACGGTCTCGTCGCTGTAGGAGACCCCGTCGGGGTTGCTGTACTTGGGCACGCACCAGATCCCCTTGACCCGGGGGTCCTCCAGCACGAGACGCTCCACCACGTCCATGTCGGGACCCCCGGCGGTCATCGGCACAGAGATCATCTCGATGCCGAACCGCTCGCACAGGGCGAAGTGGCGGTCATAGCCGGGGACCGGGCACAGGAACGCGATCTGCGGCTCGTCCACCCAGCGACGTTCGGCGCCCGGCAGCGGGCTGAGCAGCGCGTGGACGATGGAGTCGTGCATCAACGCCAGGCTGGAGTTGTCGGCGGCCACCAACTGCGCGACCGGGACCTGAAGGAACCCGCTGAAGAGCGCCCGGACCTCGGGGATGCCCTGCAGACCACCGTAGTTGCGGAGGTCGGTGCCATCCGCCGAGGTGTAGGCGTCGGTCGGCGTCAGCAGGGCGTTGGATAGATCGAGCTGCTCCGCCGAAGGCTTTCCCCTGGTGAGATCGAGGGACAGGCCGCGCTCGACGAGAGCCTCGTAGTCACGGAGAGCGCGGTCACGCTGCGCGGTCAGCTCGTCGATGCTCAGTGCCGAAGACATCTCGGTCTTCCCTTCGCCGGTCGGTAGTGGGGTCGACTTCGAAGGATAGGGCCTCCGTTGAAATTACGTCCGGATCAGGACGAGGCGCTGTCGCCCGCGTGTGATCACGGTTAGCGTGGGCGGGCTCCCCTCGACCGGAGGTGCCCCCCATGCGCTTCACTCGCCTGGCCGCCGTGACCACTGGAGTCGTGATCGCCTTGGCCACGCCCGCCTCGGCGGTGGTCGGGGGTGCCCCGGTCAGCGCCCTGAAATATCCATGGCTGGCCTCGGTCGGCACACCTTTCTTCTTCCTGCGGCCGTCCGGGCAGTTCTGCGGCGGCGCGCTGATCGCGCCCGACAAGGTCGTCACCGCGGCGCACTGCGTGACACTGTTCCGCCGCGTACCCGGAACACTGTCGGTGACCTTCGGGCGGAGCGATCTGCGGAGCCATGACGGCGTCACGGCTCAGGTCACCAAGGTCTGGGTGCACCCCGAGTTCCGCGAAACGACCTTCAAGGGCGAGACCGTCGAACACAATGATGTGGCCGTGCTGACCCTGTCCAGCAAGCTCTCCCGGCCCACCATCGGTATCGCCGGCAGGAACGTCTATCGGCCTGGCGCCTCGGGACTCGTGCTCGGCTGGGGCACGACCTCCGAGAGTGATCTGATCAACACCCGGCTGCGAGCGGCCCCGGTCCCGCTGGTCAGCGACGCCGCCTGCGCCAAGGTCTACGGATCCGCCTTCGACTCGTCGGACATGGTCTGCGCCGGTTCACCGAAAGCCGACACCTGCCTCCTCGACAGCGGCGGCCCATTGATCATCCGTGGCAGGCTGGCCGGGCTGACCTCCTGGGCGTACGGATGCGCGCGCCCGGGCTATCCCGGGATCTCCACCAGGCTCCCCGCGCTGGCACTCCCCTCTGAGCATTGAGGTCCTCCCCTGTTCGCCCTGAAGACCCTCACCACCCGGATGAGCAGTAAAGTTGCAGAATGTCCGAGGCGAAGTTCGAAGTGCAGATGCTGCACGACCGGGTCATGATCCGCGTCGAGCGGGAGCAGGAGGAGCGCCGGAGTTCCGGTGGCATCGTCATCCCCGCGACGGTGAAAGAGGAGAACCGTCTCGCCTGGGGTGAGGTCTGCGGCGCCGGGCATCATGTGCGCACGGTCAAGGTGGGCGACCGGGTCCTGTTCCACCCCGAGGATCAGTACGAGGTCGAGATCCAGGGCCACGACTATCTGGTCATGCGCGAACGCGACCTGCACGCCATCGCCAACGAGCGTCCCGAGCACGGCACCGGCCTGTATCTCTGACGCTCGAGATACAGGCCGGTAGCCGAGGCCCTACTTCTGGTGGTGCAGGTGGTACGGACGCGGCAGCCGGAAGCCGCGGTCGGCCAGCACCGTGCGCAGCCGGTCCGGATAGTCGGTGATCATCCCATCGACTCCATCATCGATGAGCTTGTTCATCGTGGGCGCATCGTCGATGGTCCAGGGGATGACCTTGATGCCGAGGCCGTGGGCCTCGTCCACCATGGTCTTGGTGACGTACGGGAGGTAACCGGGGTCGGTGACTTTCCCGTTCTGGGGGAAGCCGTGCACCGGTGAGAACGCCGACGCACCGAACGACTTGATCGCCTTGAGCGGGTCACCACCGAAGTCGTCGATGTCGATGCCGCCCAGCCAGGGCGACTTGCCGGGCTGCCCGGTCTGCAGGAAATCGTAGTTGGTCAGCGCGACCAGGGGCAGCCGTGGCTCGACCTGGCGCATCCGCATGAGCGAGCCCCAGTCGAAGCTCTCGATCGTCACCTGACGGATCATGTGCGCCTTGCGGATCTCCGCTGCCGTCACCTGGACGAACTGCTCCATGGGCGCGGTCTCGGTGGGCGCTCCCGCCTCCACCTTGGTCTCGACGTTCAGCTTCACATCCCAGGCGTGGTAGCGCTTGACCAGGTCGAACACCTCGCTGAGCAGCGGCATCCGCGCTCCGGGGTCGGCGACCTGCTGCGGGAAGTCGGGCAGCGTCTTCGACCCGCAGTCCAGACTCTTGATCTGCTTGAGCGTCAGCGTGTTCACATACTTGCCGACGTAGGGATACTCGGGGTCACCGGGCACGACCGGCCCGGTGTCCTGGCACTTCTTGCCGTCGACCTTGCGGTCATGGAAACGTTCCTGCGAGCGTGGCGCAGCCGCGACAGCTTCGATGGCAGCTCACTGTTCCGTGCCTGGCTCTACCGCATCGCAACGAATGTCTGTCTCGACATTCTGCGGCGCAGCTCGCGTCGTCTGACGACGATGCACTCCTTTCCCGAGGTGCCGTGGCTCCAGCCGTACCCGGACCGATTGCTGGACGAGGTCGCGCCGAGTGACGAACAGCCGGAGGCGGTCGTCGTCGATCGGGAGACGATCGAGCTGGCGTTCCTCGCCGCCATGCAGGTACTGCCGCCCAGACAGCGCGCGGCGTTCATCGTCCGCGACGTGCTCGGCTGGCCGGCCAGCGAAACGGCGTCCCTTCTCGAGACGAGCGTCGCCGCCGCGAACAGCGCGCTCCAGCGAGCTCGCGCCACCATGCAGGAGCATCTGCCGGCGCGCCGCGCGGAGTGGCCCGCACGGGAGTTGAGCGACGAGGAACGGGCGCTGCTCGAGCGGTTCATCGACGCACACGAACGATGCGACGCCGCTGCGGCCGTGGCGATCTCGGCGCAGGACATCCGAATCACGATGCCGCCGAACCCGTTCCATTTCGAGGGGCTCGAGACGATCGCGTC
>JAOPYO010000427.1 GCA_025964575.1 Actinomycetes bacterium | reverse complement strand
GGCGTCCTCACCGAGTGCTCGCACGCCGGTCAACCCGCCAGGAAGCGGAGCGCCGCCTCGTTGAACGTCTCCGGGTCGCTCATCTGTACCCGGGCGTCCAGGATCTCGATCGCCGGGATGACGTAGTCGGTGGCGTTGAGCACGTCGAAGACGGTGGCGCCTGGGCCCTTGAGCGGCCGGCCCAGCACGAAGGCCAGCTCGACCTCCACCCGGGGCCGGATGAACCGGCCGTGCGGCACGGTCGCGCCGTCGTCGAAGAACATGTCGTCGAACAACGCCCCGTAGTCGGGCTCGCTGATGGACACCGCCCGCTGCATGACCCGTGAGGTGAGGCCGATCTTGCGGCCGCGCAGCGTACGGCCACCGGCCAGCTTGTCCGCCACCCAGGCGCGCTGCACCGCGTAGGCGTCCTCGATGGTCATCTCCGGGTACTGCAGGGAGAGCTGCCGGATCGGGGTCCGGGTGCGCTCGGCCTCGGCCAGCCTGCGCGCGGCGTCGAGGACGGCGTCCTCACCGAGTGCTCGCACGCCGGTCAACCCGCCAGGAAGCGGAGCGCCGCCTCGTTGAACGTCTCCGGGTCCTCGAAATGCGGCCAGTGCTTGACGTACGGCATCTCCAGGATCTCCGACCGGGGCAGCAGGGCGGCCACCCGCTGAGCGGTGTTCTGGTATTCGTTGTGGTCCTTGCCCGAGGCGATGACCAGGGTCGGGGCCTCGATCGACGACCACTGCGCCTCGGTGAGCAGATTTCGCTCACGGGCGTCGGGGTCCTGAAGCACCAGCAGGTGGTCGATGGTGGCGCGGGTGTCCGGCAACCGGTAGATCGCCTGGCGCAGTGCGATGACGTCGGGGATGCGGTTGCGCTCCTCGGCGATGAGGTGGTCGAACATCGCCTTGATCGACTCCCAGGTCGGGTCCTCGACCGCGCGGGTCCGCTCGGCGCGGATACGGGCCATGTTGGACGCGGTGGCGATCAGTCCGGCCGGTGACATCAGGATCAGCCTGTCGACCCGGTCCGGGGCGTCCAGCCCGAGCCGGGCGGCGACCCACGCACCGAGGGACATGCCGATGACGGACGCCCTCGTGATGCCGAAGTGGTCCAGGACGGCGAGCACCTGACGCACGTAGACCGCGATCTCGTAGTCGTAGTCGGGCTTGTCGGAGAAGCCGTTGCCGATCATGTCGATCGCGATGCAGTGGAAGTGTTCGCTGAGCGGGCCGAGGTTGGGGGCGAAGGTCTCCCAGTGCCCGCCGGTGCCGTGCAGCAGCAGTACGGCCGGCGCGCCCGGATCGCCGGCCTCGGCGAAGCGGGTGCGCACACCGCCGGCGTCCACCCAGCCCTGCCGGAACGCGACCTCCCGCAAGGACGTCCAGATACTGCGGTACGCCTCGCTCATCCGCGCGCCTCCCCCACCGTATCGAGGCGGCCGGCCAGCTCGGCCTGCCAGGTCTCGACCGGGGACCAGGTGGCCGACTCATCGATCAACGTGGCCGTCTGCTCCTTGATGACCTCGTCGGACTCGTCGAGGTCGAGCGCCACCCGCCAGGGCTGGCTGACGTACCACGGGGTCGCGGTGTAGATCTCCAGGCGATTGCCCTCCGGGTCCTCCAGATAGATGCTCCAGCTGTTGCCGTGGTTGCGCCCCTCGACGTCGGCGACGCCCAGCTCCAGCGCGGTGTCCCGGAACCAGCGCAGGCCTTCGAGGTCGCCGTCCGCCAGCCGGAAGGACACCTGACCGAGCAGCACGACGTCCTCGGGCGCACGTCGCCCGGAGATGAGCACGAGCTGGTGGTGCTCACCGGCACTGCGGCTCAGGAAAGTGAGGCTTTTGCCGAGGAAATCTCCCTGGTCAGTCACCACCATGCCCAAGAGCCGCTGATAGAAGTCGGTCATCCTGTCCATGTTCGTGACATAGAGACCCACGTGTGTGAGCTGGGCTTGAGGTGGATTAACCATCGCCTGACCTTCGCGTCGAGGGATTGTTTCTGACAGCACGTGCATGATAGAACCACAACGTGGCCGCCGTCGATAGGAACCCCGCTCCGATGCAGGAAACCGAGGCATACACCGAGCCCGGACCGGGCCCCGCAACGCGCGAGCTCGCGGAGCTGTGCAACGAGTTCGCGTCCGTGCGGGTCGCGCTCGACGAGCGCGGCAACGGGCCGCGGCTGCTCATCCAGGACCTCGAGAACGGGATGCGGATCTGGTTGTCTCCACTGGAGCTGGCCAGCCTCTGCCTGGCCACGCCCGACGACCGGGTCGACTGGCTGCGCGTCGGGCACTACCGGGAAGAGCGTCGATGAACCACACACCGGGCGTCCCCCGTCAGGCGGCGCCATGAGCTCGACCCCCGCCATCGTCGGGCTTGGCCTGACCCGCATGTCCACCCGGCCCGGCGGCTCGGCGGCCGAGCTCGCGAGCGAGGCCGTGCACGCCGCGCTGGCCGACGCCGGACTGCCGCACACCGCGGTCGACGGACTGCTGGTCGGCTCCAGCCAGGGGGTCCGGCCCGACCGGGTCGGGGTGACGCTCGCCCAGCACGCCGGGTTCTCCGACCTTCGCCTGCTCGAGCACATCGAGATCAAAGGCGCGACGACGGTGGCGATGGTGCAGCGGGCCGTGCTCGCCGTGCGCGGCGGCGCGGCCCGGACCGTGATCTGCGTGTTCGCCGACGCCCCGCTGCGCGCGGGAGGCGGCGCCGGGTCCACCTATGCCCACAGCGGCGGCAACGCCGGGGTACGCGGGCTGGAGCGCGCGTCCGGAGTGCTCGGCTCGGTGCCCACCTACGCGCTCCTCGCCGCCCGCTGGCTGGCCGTACGCGGGGGCTCCCCCGACGATCTGTGCGCGGTGGCCGTCTCCGCCCGGGCCTGGGCCCTGGGCAATCCCGACGCCGTACAGCGCACGCCACTGGATCCGGACGGCTACCACGCCAGCCCGATGATCTCCACCCCGCTCCGGCGGCTCGACTGCGCCCGCCCGGTCAACGGGGCGGCCGCGGTGGTCATCAGCGCCGACCCCGGCTTCGGGCGTCACGGCCGGGTGCGGGTTCGCGGCAGCGGCCGGGACCATCCGGTACGGCGGCGCCGCGCGGGCGGTGAGTCCTGGTTCGGCGGTGGCCGCCGGGCCCTGGAGGCGGCGCTCGCGGAGGCCGGGATGAATCGCGGTGACCTCGACGTGCTCGAACTCTACGACCCCTTCACCGTGGTGACCCTGTGCCTGCTGGAGGAGTACGGCCTCTGCGAGACCGGGGGCGCGGGCGAGCTGGCCCGGGCCGGTGCCCTCGCGCCGGGCGGCTCGCTGCCGACCAACACCGGCGGTGGCCAGCTCTCCGGTTTCTATCTGCAGGGCATGACCCCGCTGGTGGAGGCGGTGGTCCAGCTACGCGGTGACGGGGGCGAGCGTCAGGTGCCGGGCGCCCGCACCGCGCTGGTCGGTGGAATCGGCGGCCGCATGGACCATCACGCCTGCCTGATCCTGGAGGCGGCATGACGACCACTCAATCCGAGTCCTCCCACGCGGCCGACGACTGGCTGCTCACATCGGGTCTGGCCCCCGACCCGGTGGACGACGCCCTCGCCCCCCTCTACTGCGGAGCGGCCGAGAGCGAGCTGCGGCTGCCGTTCTGCCCGGCCTGCGGACTGGCTCTCGAACTCGAGCAGCGCGTGTGCGACGGTTGCGCCACGGCCGGTGCGGACTGGCGGACCGTGGAACCCAGGGGCACCGTGCACTCGGTCACGGTGATGCACCGCCTGGAGGCCGGGCTGGTCAGGACCGGGCGGCCGTATCCCATCGCCGACGTCGAACTCGCCTGCGGCCACCGGCTGGTCATGACCTCGGTCCGGCCGCTCGCCGAGCCGCCCGCCATCGGCGATCCGGTGACGATCGGTTTCCGCCGGGTCGGCGGCGTCGCCGTTCCCGGCTTCCTTCCGTTGGTGCAGAAACCGGCGGCCCACACCACCGATTGCCCTCCCATCCGAACAGAGGACCCATCATGACCCAACTGGACGCGCGGCCGGTCGCGCCGTTCCCCCCGGTGAAGGACCTGGTCCGGCCCGATCGAGTGCGGAGGGAGGTCTATACCGACCCAGGCGTGTTCGAGCTGGAGATGGAGAGCATCTTCCGCCGTGGCTGGGTGTACGTCGCCCATGAGAGCGAGGTCCCCGAGCCGGGCGACTACGTCACCCGGCGCATCGGACGCGAACCCGTCATCGTCACCCGCGGCGGCGACGGCGAGGTCCGCGTGCTGGCCAACCGGTGCGCCCACCGCGGCAACCGGCTGTGCAACGCCGAGCGCGGCAACAGCACGACGTTCCGCTGCCCCTATCACGGCTGGACCTTCAAAAACGACGGGACGCTCGTCGGCATCCCGATGCGGACCGGCTACTCCGCCGATTTCCTCGCCAAGCGCGGGGAGTACGGGCTCGCTCCCGCCGCCCGGACGGACGGCTACCGAGGCTTCGTCTTCGCCTCGATGTCCCCCGACGGGATCAGCCTGCCGGAGCATCTAGGCCGGGCGAC
>JAOPYO010000424.1 GCA_025964575.1 Actinomycetes bacterium | reverse complement strand
ATGAAGATCTGCTTGCGTAGAGGCCGCGCGGGCGTGCGAGCAGGACGAGTGCGGGGGCCGCCGCAAGGGAACCAGCAGGTCAGGCGGCCGGGACCGCCGGGGTGTAGTGCGACGCGTCGTCGCCCTCGATGATGTAGCTCTCCTTGCCGTCGACACCGACCGGAGCGTCGCCCGCGACGGTCACCCGGTGCAGGCGCCGGGGCAGGTCGCCGTAGTCGTCCGGGGCATAGTGCTGGGTGATCCGGTTGTCGAAGAGCACCAGGTCACCCGGGGCCCACTGCCAGCGGAAGATGTTCTCCGGACGGGTGACGTACGACTGGAAGATCTCCAGGATCGTCCGCCCCTCCCGCGGGCTCAGGCCGATGATGCTCTGTGCGAAACCGCCGATGTACAGGTTGCGCTCCCCCGACTCGGGGTGGACGCGAACGACGGGGTGCGCCGTCTTCCACTTGGTGGAGATGAAAATCCTGCGATGCTCCGCCTCCTTCTCGGGGTCGACTCCCGACTGCGGCGGCCGTACGTAGTCGTAGTCGTTGGTGTGCACCGCCCAGAGCCGGTCGGCGAACTCCCGCAGCTCGGCCGGCAGGTCTCGGTAGGCCGCGCCGGAGTTGGCGATGAGGGTGTTGCCGCCGTACGGCGGGACCACCAGCGAACGCAGTGTGCTGGCCTTCGGCGGGGTACGGACGAACGTGACGTCGGTGTGCCACTGGTTGGCGCGGCCCTCCTCGCTGTCGACCGGGAGCACCTGCGGCTGGCCCTCCACCGACGGCACCGTGGGGTGCGCGCCGGTGAGCGGACCGAACCGCTCGGCGAACGCGAGCTGGTCGGCGTCGGTCAGTTCCTGGCCGCGGAAGGCCAGGGCCTTGTGCTCCAGCAGCGCGGTGTGGATCTCGGTGAAGACGACGTCGGACAGGTCACGCAGATCGACGCCGACGACCTCGGCACCGATCCGCCCGCCCACCTTGCGGATGTCGAAACCAGACATGGATTTCCTTTCTGCCGTTCTACTCTGTGTGGCTAGCGAATGTCGGAATCGGGCGCATTAGCGATGGACTCCCTGCTCTCCTGGGACTGGACTATCGGGACGTGGGGTCCACTGCGCGCAACAGCAGGCGCAGCAGAGCGTCGAAGATGAAGCCGAGTACGGCGATGAAGAGGATTCCGCTGAAGATCAGCGAGGTCTGCAGATAGTTGCCGGCCTGGAGGATGAGGAAACCCACTCCCCCGGTGGCGGCGATCATCTCGGCGGCGATGATGCTGGTCCACGCCCCGCCCATGGCGAGCCGCAGACCCGTGATCACACCGGGTACGGCGCTGCGGAACCGCACATGAAGAAGGGTGTGGAACGGCGAGGCGCCCAGCGAACGGCTGGCCTGCAGCAGCTCGACCGGCACGGCGTCGATGGCGCTCAGCGTGGCGATCGTGACGATCGGCAGGACTCCGGAGAAGATCAGCGCGACCTTCGACGCCTCGCCGATGCCGAACCAGACGACCAGCAGCGGGATGAACGCGATCGGCGGTAGCGGCCTGGTCACCTGCAGGATGGGATCGATCAGATCGCGTACGACTCGTACGCTCGCCATCGCGCCACCGAGGATCAGCCCGGCGAGCGTGCCGAGCAGGAAGCCCGCCAGGATCCGGCCCGTACTGATCAGGGCGTTCACGATGAGGGTGTGGCCCTGCGCGGGGTACGGTACCGACAGCTTGTCGATCGTCTCCTGGACCGTCTCCTGCACGGTCGGCAGGGTGACCGAGTCGCTGATCCATAGGGCCGCCAGCTCCCAGATGACCAGGATCGCCACCAGTCCGGAAAGTCCCAGTAGGACCCTGCGCAAGGTGTCGCCCGGGATGCGCCGGCCGTCCTTCGGCGGCTGGTCGGCAGGCCCGCTCCGCTCTTTCGGAGCGAGAAGCACCTCGCTCATGATTCGGCCTCGAGGACTTCCCGGATGCGGCGCTTGGCGGTGACGAACTCAAGGGTCTCGGTGTCGTCGTACGAACGCGGCCGGGGCAGATCGACCTTGAGGATCTCCTTGGTACGACCCGGAGCGCCGGACAGCACGGCCACCCGGTCGCCGAGCAGGGTCGCCTCTTCGACGTCATGGGTGACGAACACGATCGTCGTGGGCCGCTTCTGCCACAGCTCCAGCAGGAACCGCTGCAGGTTGGTCCGGGTGATCGCGTCCAACGCTCCGAACGGCTCGTCCATGAGCAGCACTCCGGGCCTGTTGATGAGCACCCGGGCGAACGCCGCCCGGTGCCGCATGCCGCCCGACAGCTCGTGCGGGTAGGCGTCCTTGGCATCCGACAGCCCGACCGTCTCCAGCAGTTCGGCCGCCTCCTCCTTGACGGAAGGGGTGAGCGCGCCACGGGCGCGCGGGCCGTACAGCACGTTCTGCCAGGTGGTCAGCCAGGGGAACAGCCGCGGCGTCTGGAACAGCACACCTCGATCCGGGCCCGGGCCGGTGACCCGTTCGCCGCCGACCGACACCTCACCGGAATCAGGGAAGTCGAACCCGGCGAGGAGGTTGAGCAGCGTCGACTTGCCGCATCCGGACGGGCCGAGCAGGCAGAGGAACTCGCCCGGCGCGATGTCGAGGTCCACCCCTTCCAAGGCGGCCCGCTTGGCCTTGCGGCGGCCGGCGAACGTTTTGGACACCCCCCGGATCCCCACGGCCAACGCCTCACCGGCCTGGGCCGCTGGAGTGTCGATCAGCGTCTGGGGAGTCATGCGCAGCCTCCGGCCTGTGCCTTGTTCCAGAAGGTCGGGTCGATGTGCGCGGCGATCACGTCGTCGGCCGGTGGGGTCTTGGCACGTCCCTGAGCGACCAGGAACTTCCCGGTGAGATTGAAGTTCTGGGCGAGCTTGCCGGACTTGGAGGTGCCGTCCGGGCCCTTCAGCCAGGCGGCCTCATCGGCCGTGGCGACATAGGGGTAGCCCTTGGTGCCCTCGATCGCGTCCGCCGGGGCGACTCCGAGAAACTTGGCCGCGGGTGTGATGTACGTCGCGGCGTCCGGCCCGGTGACCAGTTCCTGCGCCTTGGAGATCTGGCAGACGAGCTTCTGTACGAGGTCGGGGTGCTGCTTGATGTACGGGGTCGAGATGGCCAGGAGGTTGGTCGCGGCGTATCCGAGCTTGGCGATCTCCGCGGCGTCCACCACGACTCGCCCGCCGTGCTTTTTGAGCTCCTGCAGGAAGGCCTGGCTGATGTAGACGGCGTCGATCTTCCCGGCCTTCCAGGCGGCGGCCTCAGCGGCCTCGCTGGCGAAGCTGGCCGCTTCGACCTTGCCCTCCAGCCCCTGCGACGTGAGCCAGCCCTTGAACTCGAAGTCGAGCGTCGAGCCGACCAGCACCCCGACCTTCGTGCCGACCAGGTCCGTATTGGACTTGATCTTGTTGCTGACCACCAGCCCGGCCTGGTCGAGGCTCTCGACGAACACCGCCGTGACATCGATGCCGTTGGCGATGGCTCCGACGAAGGGCGGATTGCCGACCCCCGAGATGACGGGGAAGGCACCTGCCTTGAGCTGGGAGATCCCGGTGACGCCACTGTCGATGGGGTGGAGTTCGATCTTGGCGCCGACAGCACCGGCGAGCTGGGGGTTCGCCGCGACGACGGCGTCCGGCCCGGCCACGGCGCCCTGGAAGTAGGCGACCTTGAGCGTCGGGTTGGAGCTCTTTCCGTTCTTCGCTTCGGAGGATCCGCCGCAGCCGGCGACAGCCAGGGTCCCCGTTGCGATCAGTGCGGTGAGCAGGATGAAGGCACGTTTCTTGCGCATGAATCCTCGATGTGTGGTGATGGACTCGCGGCTCGTCACCCGGGCGAGCGCATGGCGATGAAGGGGCACGAGTTCCTACCGTGAATGCGGAGAACCGCAGGTCACCGTCTAACAGCTAGGCGCGGCGGTAGGGGTGGATACGTGCGAGGCGTCAGTGCCGGCGGCTCACGGGACGCCGGCAGATCCGTCAGGACCGACAGATGGCGGCGGCGACGCGGACCAAGTCCACGTGGCGCCGGCGGGTGAGGATGAGCTGAGCGCGCATGGTTCAAGAGAACCAGGCGGAATGGGCAAAGTCAACTATTCCGACTGTTTTGGTGTGAAAGGATCCGCCGCTCCACTCGTATAACCTGCCCCGAGTTGTCATCGTGCCAAGGTTGGTCGAGAGTGGCTTGTTCGCGACAGTCCGACGGGCTGTCAGCTGATCGCGGACGGGTACGAGAGAGTTGACGGGTCGAGAACGCGAGATGAGCGGAGGAGTGGCGCATGCGTGAGGTCTGGCCGGGCGGGCCATACCCGCTGGGCGCCACCTGGGATGGCAGTGGCACCAACTTCGCGCTCTTCTCCGAGGTGGCGCAGCGGGTGGAGCTCTGCCTGTTCGACGGGGAAGGCAACGAGACCCGCGTCGATCTGCCGGAGACCGACGGATTCGTCTGGCACGGCTTCCTGCCCGGCATCGGCCCCGGACAGCGGTACGGCTATCGCGTGCACGGCCCGTACGACCCGCGCGAGGGGCACCGCTGTAATCCGGCGAAGTTGCTGCTGGACCCGTACGGCAAGGCCATCGATGGCGAGGTGCGATGGCACGAGGCGCTCTTCTCCTACCACCTCACCGACCCGGACCCGCTGCACAAGGAACGGCTCAACACCGACGACAGCGCGCCGTACCTGCCCAAGAACGTGGTGATCAACCCGTTCTTCGACTGGGGCGACGACCGGCCGCCGCGCACCCCGTACGCCGAGACGGTCATCTACGAGGCCCATGTCAAGGGCCTGACCATGCTGCATCCGGAGATCCCCGAAGCCCAGCGCGGGACGTATGCGGGGCTGGCGCATCCGGCGATGATCGACCATCTGCTGGATCTCGGGGTGACGGCGGTCGAGTTGATGCCGGTCCACCAGTACGTGCCCGAGCACGCGATGGTCGCCCGCGGGCTGACGAACTACTGGGGCTACAACACGATCGGCTTCCTCGCTCCGCACAACGCCTATGGCTCAGCTGGACGGGAGGGCGAGGCGGCCGAAGGCGGGCCCTCGTCAGGCGGCCGGTGGGAACACGTGCTGGAGTTCAAGACGATGGTCCGGGCGCTGCACCAGGCGGGCATCGAGGTCATTCTCGACGTCGTCTACAACCACACGGCCGAGGGCGATCATCTGGGCCCGACCCTGTCCTTCCGCGGCATCGACAACGCCTCGTACTACCGGCTGCGCGACGGCGACAAACGCTATCTCCTCGACTACACCGGCTGCGGCAACTCGCTGAACGTCCGGCATCCGCACGCCCTGCAATTGATCATGGACTCGTTGCGGTACTGGGTGCTGGAGATGCACGTCGACGGGTTCCGCTTCGACCTCGCCTCGGCACTCGCGCGCGAGCTGCACGACGTGGACCGGCTGGCGGCCTTCTTCGACCTGGTGCAGCAGGACCCGGTGGTCTCCCAGGTGAAGCTGATCGCCGAGCGCTGGGACGTGGGCGAGCGCGGCTATCAGGTCGGTAACTTCCCGCCGCTGTGGACCGAGTGGAACGGGAAGTACCGCGACACGGTCCGCGACTTCTGGCGGGGCGCGTACGCCACCCTGCCGGAGTTCGCGTTCCGGCTGACCGGCTCCTCGGACCTGTACGAGCACAACAACCGGCGGCCGGTGGCCTCCATCAACTTCGTGACCTGCCACGACGGGTTCCCACTGCAGGATCTGGTCTCCTACGACCGCAAGCACAACGACGCCAACGGCGAGGGCAATCGGGACGGCACCGACGACAACCGGTCCTGGAATCATGGGACGGAAGGCCCCACGTCCGACCCTGGGATCACCACGCTGCGGGCCAGGCAGAAACGCAACTTCCTGGCCACGCTGTTCCTGGCGCAGGGCGTCCCGATGCTGTCGGCCGGCGACGAGCGGGGCCGCACTCAGTACGGCAACAACAACGCCTACTGCCAGGACAACGAGATCTCCTGGGTGTCCTGGGAGCATCCCGAGGAGGAGCTGCTGGAGTTCGTGCGAGCCCTGTCCGCGCTCCGCCGGGACCATCCGGTGTTCCGCCGGCGCCGGTTCTTCCAGGGCGGCCCGTTCGGGGCCAACGGACTCCGTGACATCGCCTGGCTGACCCCGGCCGGTGAGGAGATGACCGACGACGACTGGCATGCCGGCTATGCCAAGTCCCTGATGGTCTTCCTCAACGGTGAGGCGATCACCGAGCCCGACCCGCACGGGCGGCCGGTGCGCGACGACTCGTTCCTGATCCTCATCAACGCGCATTCCGAGACCATGGACTTCGCCCTGCCCGGCATCGAGTTCGGCGAGCGCTGGGAGTTCTCCCTCGACACGACGCGGTCGCCCGTGGAGTGGATGGAGGCCGGAACCGTGAAGGCCGGTGGCCAGATCGAGGTCGCGGACCACTCACTCGCCGTCCTGCGGCGCCTCCACTGACAGGCGCCGCTCGGCACGGAGGAGGTCGTCAGTCGGCGGTCCGGGTGAAGTTGACGACCCGGTAGCCGGAGGCCGGGTAGGGATCCACGTCGAAGCTGGTGGAGCCGCCCTCGTAGCGGTGGTAGCAGGAGAAGGCGTGCGAGGATCCGAACTGGGCGCCCGGACCGCACTCGTCGATCGGAGTGGCGACGTAGCGCACGGCGAACACCTTGTTGACGGTGTTCGGCCCCGCTGCCTGCCCAGCCGCCTGCCGGTCGCCGCGCCGCCAAGCGTCGACGAGATAGGCGGCGGCCTCCTTGGGAGTCGCGAACCTCTTCGCCGGCACTCCGCCGGGCTGCGTTCCGGGCGCTCCGCCGGAACCAGGGGCCCGACTGGAGCCAGGGACCTGACCAGGGCCAGGGGTCTGACCGGAGCCGGGGTCTTGACCGGGGGCCGGGGCCTGACCGGGGCCGGGGGTCTGGCCACCCTGGGAGTAGGTGCCCCTCGTGGGTCCAGAGGCCGGGCCACCGGGAGCCGGGCCAGCCGTGCCATCGGGGCCCGGCGGGGCGGTCTCCGCCGTCAGCACCGCCGGGGTGTTCTTGGACGCCACGGCTGCCTTGGGCCCGTCCTGGCAACTGCTCAGCAGAGTCAGGCCTGCGGCGGCAGCGACGGCGGCCAAGGCCAAGGAACGCGAACGAGTCATGGGGTGTTTCAGCCTTTCACGTACGGTCCCGCCCTTTTTGGGAGGGGTTCGTGGAGTGAGATGCTCGTGACCCCGCACAGGTTCGCCCAGGTCAGCCCAGGATGTCGTCCAGGTCATAGGCGACCGGCACCTCGAGCTGCTCGTAGCCGCACGATTCAGGCGTACGATCCGTACGCCAGCGGCGGAAACGCGCGGTGTGCCGGAACCGATTGCCCTCCATGCTCTCGTAGGCGACCTCGCAGACCAGTTCGGGCCGCAGCGCCACCCAGGACAGGTCCTTCTTCCCGGTCCAGCGGGACACCGCGCCCGGCATCCGGTCCGCGCTGGTGCCCGCCTGCTGGGCCCAGGCACCCCAGGGGTGCTCGCTGAGATCCTCGGTCCGGTAGGGCTCCAGCTCCGCCACCAGCTCCTCCCTGCGCTTCATCGGGAACGACGCCGCGACCCCCACATGCTGCAAGCCGCCCTCGCCGTACAGCCCGAGCAGCAGCGACCCGACGATCGGCCCGCTCTTGTGCCAGCGGAACCCGGCGACCACGCAGTCCGCGGTGCGCTCGTGCTTGACCTTGAACATGACCCGCTTGTCCTGCTCGTAAATGCCATCTGGCGACTTGGCGATCAGCCCGTCGAGCCCCGCGCCCTCGAACTGGGTGAACCACTGCCCGGCCACCGCGCGGTCGGTCGTCGCCGGCGTGAGGTGGACCGGCGG
>JAOPYO010000390.1 GCA_025964575.1 Actinomycetes bacterium | reverse complement strand
CGAGGGCGTGGCCGACGGTCGGCAGCAGGATGTCGCCGCGAGGCTCGTTCGGCTTGGGCTCCAGCGCGAACTTGATGTCATAGCCGCGGTCGACGACGTACGACCCGAGGACGTCCAGGGCCTCCTTGAAGCGGTCGAGCGCTGCCCCGACGTCCTTGGCGGCGTCGGTCTCGGAGCCCTCACGCCCGCCCCAGAAGACGTACGTCTCGGCGCCCAGCTCGGCGGCCAGGTCGAGATTGCGCATCACCTTGCGGATCGAGTGCCGGCGGATGTCGCGATCGTTGGAGGTGAACGCGCCGTCCTTGAACACCGGGTGGGTGAACAGGTTGGTGGTGGCCATCGGGACGATCAGGCCGGTCTCGTCCAGAGCCTTGCGGAAGGCGGCGATCGCCTTGTCCCGGTCCGGCTCGACGGCCAGCAGATCGTCGTCGTGGAACGTCACGCCGTACGCGCCCAGTTCGGCCAGCCGGTGCACGGCCTCGACGGGGTCGAGCGGCGCGCGGGTGGCATCACCGAACGGGTCGCGGGCCTGCCAGCCGACCGTCCAGAGGCCGAAGCTGAAGCGGTCTGCGCGGGTGGGTTCAAAGTCGCCCATGGAGTCCTCCACTCGGAGTTGCCGTCTATTCGTAAACTATATGGACTAATAAAGACACCATGCACGGGTGGGCGTCAAGCCCAAGTTGCCATCTATTAGTCTTAGATCATGCTTTACTCTGGGACCATGCTAGGTGGAGGTGGTGGCCCGGTCCGTCACGGCACCATGCGCGAGCGCAACCTCGCGGTCCTGCTGGGCGAGGTCGCCGGGCATCAGCCGGTCACCAGGGCCCGGCTGGCCGAGATCACCGGCTTCACCAAGACCACCGTCTCCACGCTCGTCGCGGTGCTGGCCGAGGCCGGTCTCGTCCGGGAGGGCGGTCTGGTGCACGAGGGCGAGCGCGGTCGCCCGGGGGTGGCGGTCTCGATCGACGGCGACGGCGCGGCCGGTCTGGGGCTCGAGGTCAACGTCGACTATCTGTCGGCGTGCGTGCTCGATCTCGGCCGGCGGGTCCGCTACCGGCATCTCGTGGCGGCCGACAACCGCGGCCGTTCGCCGGAGGAGGTCATCTCCGCGCTGTCACGGCTGGCAGAGGAAGCCGTCACCTCGGCCGCGGGTCAAGGTCTGGCGGTCGCCGGTTCCGTGGTGGCCGTACCCGGTGTCCTCGACCGGGCCCATGGTCGCCTGCTCCAGGCTCCCAACCTCGGCTGGGCCGACGCGCCCGTGGCGTCGTTCCTGCAGGAAGGGCTGCCGGCCCTGCGGCTGCCCGCCGACCACGACAACGAGGCCAACCTGGCCGCTCTCGGTGAACTCTGGTTCGGGGCCGGGCCATCGCTCGGCGACTTCGTCCATGTCTCCGGTGAGATCGGGATCGGTGCGGGCATCGTCGTGGCCGGACAGGTCTTCCGCGGCGCGCACGGCTTCGCCGGAGAGCTGGGCCACATCGTGGTCGAGCCGTCAGGACCATCCTGTGCCTGCGGCAGCCGCGGCTGCCTCGAACAGATCGCCGGCCAGGAGGCCATCCTGCGCGGCGCCGGGCTGACCGGAGTGACCGCCGGTTCGGCGGCAGGCCCCGACGGGTCCATCGCGGCGCTCGTCACCCTGCTGGAATCCGGTGACCCCTCCGCCGTGGCGGCCGTGGACCGGGCGGGCCGCGCGCTCGGCAGCGCGCTGACGACCGCGGTCAAGCTGTTGGACCCGGACACGGTCGTGCTGGGCGGCATCTTCTCCCCGCTCGCCCGCTGGGCCCGTCCTGCCGTCGAGGAGGCGCTCGCCCTGGGGTCGGGTGTGCTCCGCGGCACCGTGCCACCGGTGGTCGTGTCCCCGCTGGCCGGCGGAGCGGCGGTGCTGGGCGCCGCGGGCCTGGTCATCGAACGCGTCATCGCCGACCCCGGCCGCCTCCTCCGCAACGTCACATGAAGGGGCCTACAGTGAAGGCAACCGGCGGCTGAGGCCAAGATCGAAGCTGGACGTGGAAGGACCACCGCACCCTCTGATCAGGCGACTTCCTCGTTCAATTCGCCGCGAGGAAACGGATGGCACCAGCCGAACCGCGTACCATGTGAAAACGCTTTCCTGGCTTTCTGAGAGTAGGGTCCGCAGGTCGGAGGTCCGGTGGTCACGCTTGAGGATGTCGCACGCCACGCAGGGGTTTCACTCGCCACCGCCTCTCGCGTGCTCAACGGCAGCACCCGTCGGGTGGGCGCCACGCTGCACGAGCGGGTCGAACGCGCCGCCGCGGAGCTCGGCTATGCGACCAACCTCCCGGCACAGACGCTCGCCCGCGGCGCGAGCAACGTCATCGGGCTCGTCGTGCATGATCTCACCGACCCCTACTTCGCCGCGATCGCCGACGGGGCGATGAGCGCCGCCGACCGGCACGGCCTGGTCGTCATGGTGGGCACCACGCGCCGCGACCCGGAACGTGAGATCGGCTACGTCTCGGCGCTGCGAGCCCAGCGGGTCCGGGCGATCGTGCTGGCCGGCTCCCGGCTCGCCGACCCGGCGGCCACCCGGCGGCTCGGCGACGAGCTGGCCCGCTACCGCGACGCCGGCGGCCGGATCGCCTGCATCGGCCAGGACCTGCTCGGGGCCAACACGGTCGCCCCGGCCAACCGCGAGGGCGCCGCCGCGCTGGCCCGGGCGCTCGCCGGGCTCGGCCACACCCGCTTCGCGATCCTGGCGGGGCCGCCCGAGCTGATCACCGCCGCCGACCGGGCCGAGGGGTTCGCCGCCGCGCTGGACGGGCTGGGCTTGCCCGCACCTCTGATCGTGCCCGGCGGCTTCGACCGGGACAGTGGTTACAGCGCCGCCGCCGAGATCGTGGGCACCGACGTCAGCTGCCTGTTCGCGGTCAACGACGTGATGGCGGTCGGAGCCCTCGCCGCACTGCGCGACCAGGGCGTCAACGTTCCTCTGGACCTGTCGGTGGCCGGTTTCGATGACATCGCCACCCTGCGTGACCTGAATCCCGCGCTGACGACCGTGCGGCTGCCGCTGACCCGGATGGGCGAGCAGGCGCTCGAGCTCGCCCTCGGCGACTCCGCCACCGCAGAGGTCGAGAACGTCGCTGGCGAGGTCATTCTCCGCGCGAGCACCCGGGAGATCTGACTCATACGGCGGAATGGGGCCGCGCCGCATCAGGCCTCTGTTCTTTGTTGTAGCCGGACTGCAGCGGCAGGTACGGGAACAGTGTCGCGCCGCATCAGGCCTCTGTTCTGCCGGCCGCCCCTGGTGTGATGAGTCCGGTTTCGTAGGCCACGACGATGGCCTGAGCGCGGTCTCGCAGATTGAGTTTGGACAGGATCCGGGTCACATGGGTTTTCACGGTCGTCTCGCTCAGCTGGAGTCTCGCGGCGAGTTCGGCGTTGCTCAGTCCCTTGGCCAGGAATTGGAGCACTTCGAGTTCGCGAGGTGTGAGCGTCGAAAGGTCGCGGTGCAGGGTCGCGGCCTGGTCGTCGTGGGGTGCGAAGCGCTCGATGAGGCGGCGGGTGATGGTCGCTGCGAGCAGCGCGTCGCCGGAACGCACCAGGTGGACCGCGGCGACCAGGTGCTCGGGGGAGACGTCTTTGAGGAGGAAGCCGCTGGCGCCCGCGGTCAGCGCGGCGTACACGTACCGGTCGAGATCGTAGGTGGTCAGGATGATGATGCGCGGCGCGGTCCCGGTGCCGGACAGGATGCGCCGGGTGGCTTCCAGCCCGTCGATCTCGGGCATCCGGATGTCCATGAGCACCACGTCGGGGCAGGTCCTGCGGACCGCGTCGATGGCTTGCGCGCCGTCGGCGGCCTCGCCGACGACCTCGATCCCGTCGGCGGCCAAGATCATCGCGAAGCCGGTGCGGACCAGCGCTTGATCGTCGGCGATCACCACACGCAGCGGCTTGGTCACGGCTCCTCCAGCGGGAAAACGGCGCGTACCCGGTATCCGCCAGTGGGCTGCTTTCCAGCCTCCAAGGTACCGCCGTAGACGGCAAGCCGTTCCTTCAGGCCGATCAGCCCTAGGCCGTTGCCGGAGCGGGCCGACTCCGCGGGTGTACCGCCGGTGTCAGCCACCTCCACCCGCAGCGCGCGGGGAGCGTGGTCGATAGTGATCTTCACGTGGGCGCCGACCGCGTGCTTGACCGTGTTGGTCAGCGCTTCCTGGACCACCCGGTAGGCCGCCAGGTCCATGCCGGCCGACAGCGTCGCCGGAGGGCCGGTCACGCTCAGCTCGACGGGAACGCCGGTGTCGCGGACGCGGGCGGCCAGTGCCATCACCTGGCCAAGGCCCGGTGGCGGGGCGAGGTCTTCTTCCGCGGCTATCTGGTCGGGGTTGTCGTTGTTCATGGTGAGCAGGCCCATGACGTGGCGCAGTTCGGTCATCGCGGCGCGGCCGCCGGACTCGACGGCCAGCAGCGCTTCGTGGGCTTTCTCGGGCACCGCGGTCATCACCTTGCGCGCCGCACCGGCCTGTACCACCATCATGCTGACATTGTGGGTGACCACGTCATGCAGTTCCTGCGCGATCCGGGAACGTTCCCGATCCAGTGCCAGCCGCGTGGCGGCCTCCTGCTCTGCCTCCAGGGCCCGTACTCGCTGCTTCCAGGTATAGATCGCGAGCCCGACCAGGATCAGGAAGAGGAAGGTGACGAGGCCGGGCCTGATGGAGGGCACGCTCGCCTTGTGTTCTCCTACGATCAACCCGGCACCCACCAACGCGCTCGCTGTCGCGAGAGCCTGGTACGGGCTGTACATTGCGGCGCTGCAGGCCGCGATCACGCAGGCGGTGAAGGTGAACGTGGGGTCGAAGCCGGGGCTGAGGTGGTACAGCTGCGTCGCGCCGATCACGACCCAGAATGCCGCGAGGGGATACCGCCTGCGTGCGACCAGCGGCAACGCGGTCAGGACAGCCAGGATCAGCTGCCAGGGTTGGACGGCCCCGTAGTGATGGAGGATAGGGCCGGGAGCGGCGGGCGGGAGGGGCACGCCGCCCGGCGTCGCGGCGTCGGTGCCGTTGTCCCGATGCAGGGCGCCGTTCACCGTGGCCACGGTCAGAGCGAAAGCGAGGATCGTGTCGGCTGCCCAGGCCCAGCGGGACAGGTGTGGTGGTGGGCCCGCGGCACGCCGCAGCGCGGCGACGCCGGCGTTCCATCGGTCCGCGATCTCTGGTGTGTTCACGGGCACAGTGTCGCAAACCGCCTGGTCCGCCGCGTCCCTCCCGATGACCATGGACTCTACTTCGCCCGCGTACATCGCAAGGATGACCTGCTGGGCTCATCCTCCCGATGAAGGAGCCAAGACCGTCATCACGTGCGACGCGCCGGACATCGAGCCGCTCCTAGCGTCGGGGCCATATCAACACCGACCCGATCCGTGGAGGACCCGTGACCGCGCCGCTCATCCAGATCCGCGACGTGAGCAAGAAATACGACGTAGGGCGGCCGGCTCTGGCCGGGCTGAACCTGGAGGTGCGCGCCGGCGAGGCGCTGGCCGTGCTCGGCCCGTCGGGCAGCGGCAAATCGACCCTGCTCAACCTGATCGCCGGGCTGGACAAGCCGAGTGAGGGCAGTGTCACCGTGGACGGTCTTCGCGTCGATGAGTTGACCGAGGCCGCCTTGGCGAAGTACCGGCGGGAACGGATCGGCATGGTCTTCCAGTTCTTCAACCTCCTGGACGACCTGACCGTCAACGACAACGTGCTGCTGCCGGCCCAGCTGGCCGGAATGCCACGAGCGCAGGCTCGCATCCGCGCGGCCGAACTGCTGGAATACCTCGGCATCGACCGGCATGCCCGCGCCTTTCCCGGTCGGCTGTCCGGCGGCGAGCGCCAGCGCGTCGCGGTCGCCAGGGCATTGATGAACCGCCCTTCGCTGCTGCTGGCCGATGAGCCGACCGGGGCGCTGGACAGCGCATCTGCAACGGACGTCAGGGAACTGCTGACCGAGCTCAACGAGGACGGGCAGACGATCCTGCTGGTCACCCACGACACTGCTCTCGCCGATGCGTGCGCGACCAGGACGATCGAGCTGGTCGACGGCACGATCTCCCGCGATGTCCGGACGGCGGTCCGATGAGCGCGCTGAGCAAGGTGGTACGCGCCGGCGTCGGACGGAGGCGCGTGCAGACCGTGGTGATGATGCTGACCACGATGATGGCGGTCACCGCGTCGCTGCTGGCCGCCGGTCTTCTCGTGGCGTCCCAGGCGCCGTTCGACCAGGCCTTCGCCAAGCAGAACGGCGCACATGTGACGGCGCGGTTCGACGGGAGCAAGGCCGGCTCCGCGCAGGTCGCGGCCACCGCGCATGTCTCCGGTGTGACGGCTGCCGCTGGGCCGTATCCTGTCGTTTCGCCGCTGCCACACGTGGGCTCGAACAACAGCGGGATGCCGGTGGGTGACCAGCTGCCGCCGATGACGATAACCGGCCGTGCCGACACAGGAGGGCCGGTCGAC
>JAOPYO010000358.1 GCA_025964575.1 Actinomycetes bacterium | reverse complement strand
GCCTTCCTGGCCGGTCCCTCCTCCGGCTTCGTGACCGGCCAATCAATCTGCGTGAACGGCGGGACCGTACTGCGATGACGCGCCCGCTGCAGCCACGAAAGGAAACTTGATGTCTCCTGTTGTCCGCTCGTCACGGCTTGGCGCGCTGCTCGTGACAGCCGCCATGGCCTTGTCCGCATGCTCCGGCGGCGCTGCCGGTTCCGCCGGTGCGAAAGCTTCCGACACGCTGCGACTCGCGTTCGGTACCGACATGCAGGTACCCGATCCGGACATCTTCTACGAGATCGAGGGCAACGCCGTCGTCACTTCGGTCTATGAAGGGCTGGTGCGCTACAAAGCGAACTCGGCCGAGATCGAGCCCTGGCTGGCGCAGAAGTACATCGTCTCCAAGGACGGTCTCACCTACACGTTCACACTGCGTTCCGGGGTGAAGTTCCACGATGGAACCGCCCTCGACTCCGCAGCCGCGAAGGCCAGCTTCCAGCGGCGGCTCAACGTCAACTCGGCACCGGCGTACATGCTCGCGGACGTCGTGAAGATGGCGACGCCGGATCCTCAGACTTTCGTGGTCACCCTTCGCAAGCCGGTGAGCGCGTTCCTGGACTATCTGGCCGCACCCTACGGCCCGAAGATGGTCAGCCCGACAGCGGTTGCGGCCCACGCCGGCAAGGACTTCGCCCAGAGCTGGCTCAAGACTCACGACGCGGGAACCGGACCGTTCGCGATCTCGCAATTCCAGTTGGCCAAGCAGTACGAACTCTCGCGGTTCGCTGGCTACTGGGGCAAGAAGGCATCCTTCAACACCGTTCTGATTTCGATCATCCCGAATATCTCGACTCAGCAGCTGGAGCTTCAGAGTGGGCAGCTCAGCATGATCCAGCACGGACTGACCACCACGGACATCCAGAGCTTCCGTAGCAATCCACAGTTCACCGTCCAGCAGTTCCCGTCGCTGTACAAGACCTTCATCTTCCTCAACCCGAAGAAGGGGGTCTTCGCCAACCAGGCGGTGCGAGAGGCCTTTCGCGGGGCGCTCGACCGCAAGCAACTCGTTAGCGAGGTCTTCGGAGACAGGGCGACTCCGTCCACGCAGGTCTACCCCGCCGGTGAGTTGCCCGAGCCGGCCGCGTCAACCGTGAGCACGGTCGATCCGTCCAAGCTCAAAACCCTGGTGGCGACGCTGCCGAACAAGAAGGTCGACTTTGCCTACGTCACCGACGACACCTCGAACCAACGGATGGCGGAGCTGGTGCAGACCAAGCTCGCCGCCGCCGGCCTAGACGTGACGGTGCGGGGGATCCCGATTGCGCAGGCGTTCGACCTGCCGAACCAGCCTGCACAGGCTCCGGACGCCGTACTGGCGACGCTCAACCCGGATGCGGTGCACCCGGACACCTATGCGCGCATCTTCATGACGACCAAGGGTTCGCTCAACTGGCTAGGCTGCTCGGTCCCGGCCGCAGACGCGGCCCTGGACAAAGGCCTGCACGCCACCAACCCCGCGGCCGTTCGAGCCGACTACGCCAGCGCCGGGGCACTGCTCGCTCAGTCGGCGTGCTGGCTGGACCTGGCCGACGTCAAGGAGACCGTGGTCGCTCGCAAGAGCATCGGAGGCTTCGTCCACCAGCTGCCTACCCTGAACACGGTTCGGCTGGCGGACCTCACGACGGGTTGAGTGCCCCCATACAGAAGGCGGATCTGCTCGCCGCCGAGCCGTCGTCGATGTGCTGCAGGCCGCCGCGGATCCCGGTATTTCCGGGTCGAGATGGCCACCGTGGCTCGGCACGAGGCTCGATCGGCGGTGGAGTAATCTGGTGGGTCGACAGTCCGTAAGGGCAGGGGCACTGTGCTGGACGAGCTGGACAAGGGAATCATCAGGCTTCTCCAGCGCAATGCGCGGGCGCCGAACACCGAAGTGGCGCGTGCGTTGGGCGTGACCGAGGCCACCATCCGCAACCGGGTCAGCCGCCTGTTGGATGAGGGTCTCATCGAGATCGTCGCAGTGGTCGACCCCAAGGCCACCGAGGCGACGATCTCGGCCTTCCTCGTGCTGAACGTGCAACCGCCCGGCGTCGAGGGGGTCGCGGAGGCGCTGCGGGACCGCCCCGAGATTCGCTACCTGTCCCTCGTCATCGGCCGGGGTCAGATCGTGGCCGAGGCGTTCTTCCGCGACCACGAGCACGTGCTCGCCTTCCAGAACGAGCACCTGGCGAAATTCCCGTCCATCACCGGCGTCGAGATTTCCATCGTTGTCCGGGTGTGCAAGCTCAGCTACGAGTGGGAGATCTGATCGGGTTGTCGCCGGTGCTGAATAGGACTGGGGTGACCAGGCGGAATACTGGACGAATGGCGTAGTCAACTGACGTACGCAGCCGTGAGCCCGGACCAGTGGGGTGGTCTAACTTTCATTGATTGCGGGCGGACTCTTGCCTGCGTCACTGGCCCAGGGCGCCGAGTGCGGCCAGCACGGTGGTCGCCAGAAGGTCCGCGGCGTCGTCCTGGCTGAGGCGCGCGCTCGGCCTCGGACTGTACGGTCACCACCGGCTGTTTACTCTGCCCGGCCCTCCATCAGTGGAGAGCTCGTGGGCCGCGTCGAGCAGTTCTCCGTAGACGTCGAGCTGGCGTTGGTGCCACGCGTCATTGCCGATGCGCACAGGGGCGCTGCCGCGCCAGCCGGCCACCCCCCGACGGCCACTTCTCGACTCGTTCCCGCGAATCTCGCAGGCCATTCCTTATCGCCGAGGCGGAACTGTGTGCGTGCCGCCAAGGTCGAGGGCCTGGATGCAGGCAGACCTGCCATCCCCACCGGACGCCTCATCCTCGGCGTTCTCGCCACCATGAAGATCATCCCCGGTGCCGGCCACAGCCCACCCGTGATCTCCCGGCCAACACCTCTCCAGCTACGGCTCTCAACCTGCTCGACATCGACCCCCGCCGACTCCACTGAAGATCACCCAAGTGCGGACAACGGGTCCAGCGGATCACCCGGGCAATGGTTAAGGAACTACTTGACTGTCTACGACCGCATGCTTATAGTTAAGTACATGCTTAACCATGGCGAGGCGTTGGACCGGGTTTTCCAGGCGCTGGCGGACGCGACTCGACGGGAGATGGTCGAGCGGCTGGTCCGCGGGCCTGCCTCGGTCGGCGAGCTCGCCCGGCCCTTCGCCATGTCATTGCCGGCGGTCATGCAGCACCTGCAGGTGCTCGAGGCATGCGGCCTGGTCCGATCCGAGAAGGTCGGCAGGGTCCGCACCTGCCACATCGAGCCGGGCACGTTGCGGATGGCCGAGGACTGGATCGGCCGGCAACGCACCGCATGGGAACACCACCTGGACCGGCTCGGCGACTACCTGACCGAACATCCGAACCCACCAGAACAAGGGAGCACACCATGACCGACCGTTCCGTCACTCACGCCACCTTCAGTCTGGAGCGCATCTACCAGGTTTCTCCGGCCCGGGTGTTCTCCGCGTGGGCCGACCCCAATGCGAAGGCCCGTTGGTTCGCCGGTCCTGCCGCCGAGCACGAGCTCGACTTCCGGGTCGGCGGCCGAGAGGTCAACCGCGGCCGCCACGAGGGTGGCCCGGTTCTGACGTTCGAATCCCTGTACCACGACATCGTCGCGGAGCAGCGGATCGTCTACGCCTCCACCCTTCACACCGGGGAGACCTTGGCGACGGTGTCGCTTACGACGGTGGAGTTCAGTCCTTCGGGCGATGGCACCCGGCTGCTGCTCACCGAGCAGGGCACCTTCCTCGATGGCCGCGAGGAGCCGGCCTGGCGGGAGCAGGGCACCAGCGATTGGCTCGCCGCCCTGGACGCGGAGCTACTGCGCACGATCGAGGAAGAGTGAGCGGCAAGCCGATGCTTGCGAGCAGTCACCCGCAAGCACACCGCTGGCGCGTACTGGCGCTGTTGGGCACGGCGTTCTTCATGACCGTCGTGGACGGCACTAGCCTGCTCACCGCCTTGCCCTCGATCAAGCAGGACCTGCACCTGGACGCCGCCGCCGCCCAGTGGACGGTGACGGTCTACGCGCTGGCCTTCAGCGGGCCGCTGCTGTTGTGTGGGCGGGCCGCAGACCTGCTGGGCCGCCGCCGGATGTTCCTGGCCGGGATGGCGCTGCGGGTGCTGGCGTCGCTGCTGTGTGGGCTTGCGCCCTCCGTGCAGGTCCTGGTGGCCGGCCGCGCGCTGCAGGGCTTCTCGGCGGCGATCATTGCCCCGGCCGCCCTGTCGATGGTGATGAACACCTTTCCCGAAGGCACGCAGCGGAACAAGGCGCTCGGCATCTGGGGAGGGCTCGGCGGGTTCGGCGCCACCGCCGGCCTGCTGCTCGGCGGGCTCATCACCGACGCCCTCAGCTGGCAGTGGGTGTTCTGGATCAACGTCCCCGTCGGGATCGTCGTGCTGGTGCTCGCCCCGGCCCGGCTGCGCGAGAGCCGTGACCCCACGCGCGCCCACTCCTTCGATATCGCCGGGGCGCTGACCATCACCGCGGCCCTCGTACTGCTCGTGTACGCCATCGCCCAGGTGCCGACGGCCGGCTGGGCGAGCGGTCAGACCGTTGGGCTGTTGACCGCCGCAGTCGCGCTGACCTCACTGTTCGGCCTGGTCGAGAAGCGATCCAAGGCCCCGCTCCTGCCGTTTCGGGTTCTGCGGTCACGCAAGCTGGTCGGCGGCAACCTCCTCATCCTCATCGCTGGCATGGCCGTCGATGGCATGCTCATCACCCTCACCTCCTACCTCCAGCAGGTGCTCGGCTGGTCGGCGGCGCAGTTCGGCCTGGTCACCGCCATGATGACCGTGACCGCAGTCGCCGGCGCCCTGGTGAGCCAGCGGGTCGCGACCAGGCTCGGCGTACCGCCGGTGGCCGCCGCCGGGACCGTCCTACTCGGCTGTGCCTGCCTGCTGCTCACCGCGGTGCCGGTCGGCGGATCGCTGGGACTCCTGATGGCCGCCCTGCTCCTTTTCGGTGCGGGGATGGGCGCCGCCGCCGTCTGCTCGCAGATCTCCGCCCTCACCGGCGTCGCCGAGCAGGACTCCGGGCTGGCCGCGGGCCTCGTCGACACCTCCTTCGCCATCGGCACCGCCCTCGGCGTCGCCATCTGCACCAGCATCGCCGCCGCCCGCACCTCCACGACCGGCGGACCCACACCGCTCGCACTCACCTCCGGACAGCGGGCCGCGTTCGGCACAGCCGGCCTCTTCGCCGCTCTCGGGCTGATCACCGTTCTGACACTGCTCGGCAAACGACCCGGCCGAACCCACACCCGGCCAGTCAGCACCCCGGCACCCGCTCCGACCCACCATTAGCCGCCACCCCGCCAGGAACGGCGACGCCCCCGGCTACTGCCGACCCCGCTCGCGGCATAGCCGGCCAGCGACGGCCACCGCCGCCACCACTGGGCCGACGACGTGGTGGCGGGAACAGCGAACGCATTGCTCATGGCAGGCCTCCAGACCGACGCGGTGCATCGTCACCCGTCAGCCTTGCTCGAACCCGTTCCCCGAACCTCCCCTGGAGGTACTCCACGCTTCACCCGCACGGGGAAAAGGCAGACAAGTCAGCAGCGCTGTGGGCTCTGGTCTCCTCGGCTGAGTGCCGAAACGGTCTTCACCACCTGGTACATGGCGTGGTCCTGCCACCGGCCGCCGATGTTGAGGTACGCCGGCGCCACGCCGAAGCGGACGAACCCGTTGCGTTCCAGTACGCGTTGCGACCTGACGTTGTGCAGCAGGGTCTCTGCCTGCACCCGGTGCAGGCCCAACTCCTCGAAGGCCACACGCACGATCTCGCGCACCGCCGCGGTAGCGAAGCCGCGACCATTGTCGGCGGCGCTCACCCAGTAGCCCAGACTGCACGACTGGAAGAAGCCACGCTCGATTCCGTTCAGTGTGATGCGGCCTATTATGCGGCCGGAGTCATCGAGGATGACGTGCGGCAGAGTCGATCCGTGCCCGTGCCGCTCGAGCGCGTCTCGGATGACAACGAGTTGGCCGTCCACCGTGAAGTAGTCCTCGCCCCGGACCGGCTCCCATGGAGCGAGGAAGTCACGGTTGAGGCGGAGCAACTCCGCCAGCATCGGCGCATCATCGAGAGTGACAAGTCGGGTGGCGCTCATCCGTCCATGATCCCAGGACCCGAGAGCCGACCGGGCGTACGCCACGGACCTCGACGAGCGCCTTCGGCCGGCCGAGCCGGCTGCTCGCGCTGGCGGCGAGCAGAGGCCCGGCGATCGTGGTGGGTCATGCTGAACGTTCGGTGCTTCCGATGCGCGGGAACGGAGTTGTGGAGAAGATCACCTCCACCGGCACTTCGAAGTACTCCGCGATCCGCAGCGCGAGGTAGAGGCTGGGGCTGTACTCGCCGCGCTCCAGGTAGCCGATCGTTTGGTAGTGGACCCCCAGCGCGTCGGCGAGCTGTCGGCGGGAGATTCCCCTTTCCGCGCGCAGCATCGCGATGCGGTTGTGGATGGTCTCGCTCATGGCAGGTTCATCTTCTCAGCCGATGCGCTGTAGTGCTTGCTGACGTCGGGCGTCCATGGTGGAGCCGGACTCCTTGCGTGCCATGCGGCCGAGCACCATGGGGGCGAGGACGAGGCCGATGAGTGCCCATGCCCCGAGCACTGCGAGTGTCTCCAGATGCCGCCATGACTCGCCGATCTCCACCGCCGCCGCGGAGTCCGGCAGGAAGGCCGAACGCATGCCGAGTCCGAGCCAGTAGATCGGGAACGCTTGGGCGATCGCCTGGACCCACCCGGGCAGCGCGAAGATCGGATAAAAGATCCCGGAAATCGCGGTCACCCCCATGGTGGGGAGCATCACCAGACCGAAGACGGTTTGTGGGCTCTTGGCCAGCGAGCCGATGATCGCTCCGAATGGCAGGGTGGCGAGCAAGCCCAGGGCGAGCACCCAGAGGAAGGTCAGCCATCCGCTCAGACCGGTCTCGGCGAGTTCGGGGATCAGGAACAGTCCCGGGACGAGGATGACCACCAGGCCGAGCAGTGCGCCGAGGGATACCGAAACGATCCGGCCCGTCAGATAACCGACGATTCCGTTCGGCACCGCCTTGGCCCGCAGCAGCGTTCCGTCCTCACGTTCGACCGCCAGCGATCCGGCGGCGCCTTGGAGTCCGCCGACGGCCGCCATCATGCCGAGAATGCTCGGCAGCACCGAGAACGCGAGGGACACGTTGGTCCCTTTGACCGTCGAGTCCCGTTGGAAGAACAGAACAACCACGAATGCCACGGCGAGGAAGACGTACCAGAATATGTCTTGCACGGAGGTCAGGGTCTGGCGGAACTCACGCCACCCGCGAGACAGCCCCAGCCGGGCGGCGTAGACGGTCGGATTCATCGGCCGGCCTCCTGGAACTCCGTTACCGCTTCTGTACGCCGACCGGTCTCGTGCCGGGCGACCATCGCCATGTAGGTGTCCTCCAGACTGGCCCGGCTCACTTCCAGGTCGGCGATCTCCTCACCGTGCTGTGCGAACAGCTCGCGTACGAACCGGGTGGCGTCGTCGGTGGGGTGCACGTAGTGCTCGCCGCCCCGGCTCCAACGGACCTGGGCCTGGCTGGATACCTGCCGGGAGAGCTGGTCGGCGCTGCCGTTGGCAACGATCCTGCCGCCGGCCAGGATCAAAATGCGGTCGGCGAGCTTCTCGGCCTCGTCGAGATCATGCGTGGTGAGCAGGATCGTGGTGTCCTCCAAGTCGGACAGGCGATGCACCACGTCGTGAAAGTCCCGCCGCGCCTGTGGGTCGAAGCCGACGGTGGGCTCGTCCAGGAACAGCACTTCGGGCCGACCGACAATGCCGATCGCCACGTCCAGGCGGCGACGCTGCCCACCCGACAGTGAGGAGATCTTCTGGGCCGCCTGATCACCCAGCCCGACCGTCTCGATGAGCTCGTCCACGCCAAGCGGGCGCTTTCGCTCCGGAGTGGAGTACGGCGCGTAATACCTGCCCAGGTCGTGAAGTAGATCTCGCACCTTCCACCGGCCGTGATCGCGCCACGATTGCAGCACGACGCCGAGGCGTGCCCGCCAGCGCTCGTCCCCGTCTGCCGGGTCGATCCCGAGCACGCTGACCTCACCGGCCGAGCGCATCCGGAAACCCTCCAGAATCTCGATCGTGGTGGTCTTCCCGGCCCCGTTCGGCCCCAGTAGGACGAGCACCTCACCACGGTGGGCGGCGAACTCGACCCCGTTGAGCACGTCCACCGAGCCGTACCGCATCTGCAGACCACGAACGTCGATCACCGGATCCTCACCCCGGTGCCCTGCACCCCGGGGCGACTCACTCAACTCCCGCACCACGGTCACGACCCCTTACCTTTCAGCTAATCACTGCTGCGAAAGATAGCATGTATACTACATATCGCACTAGCTGTACTCCAGCCGCATTGTCGGCTGGCAGTGGTGATCTGGCCGGAGCCGGGCGCTCATTCGTCTGGGTCGACGATGAGATCACTGAGACCGATCGGGCCTGGGTGTCGGCACACCATCGAGGACAAGCCCCTGCTCCACTGTGTCGACCCCCGCCGAGGCCTCACCGACGCGGACTTCGTCGCTCTCAACGAGTGGTTGCGCAGGACTCAGGGGAGCCCCCCGTCGCGCGGCGCGGCTTAGACGTCGTTTCTTATGGCGGACGGCACCTGGGCAGGCTGACGTCCGGGGCAGAAAAACCATTTAGCAGGAGCGCGAGAGGACCTTTAGAGTGCACCGGGGCACGGGCCTGTGAGCGTATTGGCACGTCCACGTACAGGCGCCCAGCTGTCACCGGAGAGCCACAACACGCAAGAGGAGCGCGATGAGCGAGCGGCACGGCGAAGCGCCCGGCAGGGGCCGGGTCTGGTTCATCACCGGGACCAGCTCCGGCTTTGGACGAGAGCTCACCCGGGCCGTCATCGCTCATGGCGACCGGGTGGTGGCCACCGCTCGGGACATCGCCGGCATCGATGATCTGGCGACGCTCGCGCCAGACCAAGTCCGGGCCGTCAGGCTGGATGTGACAGACACCGAATCCATTCGTAGTGCTGTGGCCGAAGCAGAGAGGGCCTTCGGCCGGATCGACGTACTGGTGAACAACGCCGGGTCCGGACTGCTCGGTGCGTTCGAAGAGCTGAGCGAGAACGATCTGCGCCACAACTTCGAGACGAACGTCTTCGGCACGATGACGGTCACCCGCACCGTCCTGCCGCTTCTTCGACGGCAGCGGTCGGGCCATATCGTTCAGATGTCGTCGGTGATCGGTGTGATGGCGGGGCCGGGCGGCACCGCTTACGCCGGAACGAAGTTCGCCCTGGAAGGGATGTCCGAGGCCCTCGCAGCCGAAGTCGCCCACCTCGGCATTCGCGTCACCATCGTGGAACCCGGCCCCTTCCGTACAGACTTCGGCGGGCGATCGCTGCGGTGGGGCGAGCCGATGGAGGATTACGCCGAGCTCATCGCTCCAGCACGCAAGGCGCTTGAAGCCTCGCACGGCACCCAGCCGGGCGACCCCTACCGCGGGGCCGAGGCCATCATCGCTGCGGTCGGTCTCGACGACCCGCCGCTCCGGCTCCCTTTGGGGGCGGAGGCCTTCGTCTGGATCCGCACTCGTCTCCAGTCCCGGCTGGAGGAGTTGGATGCGGCGGAGGCAATAGGAGCGGATACCGCATTCCGCTGACCCCTGTACGCCGTTGGGCCGGCGGAGGCGGGGGCCGCGTCGTAGAGACCATCAAGAATCTCAACGACCGCAACGCCGAAGACAGGTCCGAACGCCTCGGTATCACCTAGGCATCCCCATTGTCCCGTCTGGGTGACGGCTGCCGTTTCCGGACTTAGGTTGCCAGCGAGGCAGCAACGTTCGGACTGAAGCTGCCACCCGGAGATCCGGGACAGAGGAGGACACCGATGGCGCCGACGGCTGCGTACGACGAGATCGCGGACTGGTACGAGGAGGAGTTCCTCGGCGGACAGCGGACAGGGGTCAGGACACGGGACGGCAACCCCCTCGGCCTCGACCGCGTCCTGTGCAACCTCTTGGGCGAGGGCAGCGGCGCCTGTCTGGAGATCGGCTGTGGCACCGGCGTCCACGCCGCCCAAGTCCGCGAGCTGGGCTGGACCCCCGTCGGCGTCGACCTGTCCGCTGGGATGCTGCGACACGCCCGGGGCCGCCTACCCATCGCGCGGGCCGATGCCGAGCGGCTGCCGATCCGGGACGGCTCCGTCCCTGCCGCCATCGCGATGATGGTCCACACCGACATGCCCGGCTACGCGGTGGTGCTGCGCGAAGCGGTCCGGATCCTGCGCCCCGGAGGGGTGTTCGTGCACGTCGGCGTCCACCCCTGTTTCTGCGGAGGGTTCGCCGACCGCGGCGACCTCGACGCAGTGGTGATCCGTCCCGGTTACCTGGACGGCCGCTGGACGAAGGCGTCCTGGACGGACGGGGGGGTACGCACCAAGGTCGGCGCCACGCACCTCCCGCTGCCCGAATTGATGCACGCATTTCTCGACGCGGGCCTGACGCTGGAACGGTTCGCGGAAAGCGGCGAACCCACCCCGGTCGTGCTGGCCATCAGGGCGCGCAAACATCGATGACACGGATCAGTCTCCGTCTGCCGACCGCCTTCTGATGCGTCAGGCGGGAGAATCTGATCCGGCGATACACCCCAAACCATCCGGGCATTGTCTTAGTGCGCCGGGTGCAGGGCTTGGCCGATGAAGAACGCGGTGAGCAGGGTGAACACGTATGCCTGGACGGCCTGGATGAACAGTTCGAAGGCGGTCACGACGATGGTGAGCAGAACGCCCAGGATCCCGACCGGGGCGCCGAGCGGGGTGAGCTTCTCGATGAGGAAGTGGTAGCCGGCGACGGCGAATAGCGTGACGAGCAGGTGACCGCCGAACATGCTGGCGAACAGCCGCACGGTGTGGGTGAAGGGGCGGAGCAGAAATGTCGAGGCGAACTCCAGGGGCGCCACGATGAGGTACATCCCCTTGGGCAGGCCGGGCGGGCAGGTCGCGTTCTTCACGAAGCCGACGAGCCCGTGGTGGCGGACGCCGACGACCCACATGGTCAGGTACACCAGGCCCGCGAGCACGGCCGGGTAGGCGATATGGGAGTTCACCGGGAACTGGGCGAGCGGGAGCACCGCCATCAGGTTGGCCATCCAGATGAAGAAGAACAACGACAGCAGCAGCCCCATCCACCGGTCGCCGTCCTTACCCATCATCGGCCGGGCGATCTGGTCGCGGACGAACAGGTAGCCGAGTTCGCCGAGGTTCTGCACACCTCGCGGCACCAGCTTGGGCCGGGCGAACCCGGTCCAGAAGAAACCGACTATCCCGGCCATCACCAGCAGGCACAACACCATTGGTTTCTGCACAGCCACCGGGCCGAGGTGGAACAACGGCTTCCACTCGAAGAGCCCCATCCCCGGCGGCTGGAACTCCTTGCTGCTCGCGATCACTGATGCCTCCCTAGGACATGACATTAACTCGATACAACTTATCGAGTTAATTGATGGGAGGCTATCCGGGTCGCACCATCAGGTCTGTGGATAAGGAAACGTGCAGGTGAAGGACCGCGAGAACCTGTGGCTTCGCCCCGAGCAACCCGCTCGCGGCCCGCGCCTGTCGTTCAGCCGGGCCGAGCTGGCCGGGGCCGCGGTGGCGATCGCCGACGCCGAGGGACTGGAGGCACTCTCGATGCGCCGGCTGGCCGCCGAACTCGATGCCCGCCCGATGGCGATCTACTCGTATGTCACCGGCAAGGACGAGGTGATCGAGCTGATGGTCGACGCCGTCACCGCCGAGTACCTCGCCCCTGCCGGCGGGACTGCAGGCGATTGGCGATCACAGCTACGAGGTCTCGCCGAACGCAGCAGGACGGCACTGCACCGCCACCCCTGGCTGGCGCCGCTGGCCGGGGGCAGGCAGGCCGCCAGCCCCAACCGGATCCGGCTGGTCGAGCAGGTGCTCGGCATCCTGGACGGACTCGGCCTGAGCATGGACGAGATGCTGACCGTGATGGTCACGCTGTTGAGTTTCATCCACGGCTTCGTGCAAACAGAACTCGCCGACAGCGAAGCGCTCCGCCGCACCGGCCTGGACCTCAAGCAGTGGATGACGCTCCAAGTGCCCTACATCCGAACGGTCATCGACAGCGGCGACTACCCGATGTTCACCCGAATGACCACCGAAGCCGGCCGCTCCCTCACCAGCTTCGACGAGCGCTGGGAGTACGGGCTGGAACGACTCCTGGACAGCGTCCAAGCGAACATCCCCCCGCAATAGGCCGGGGACCGAAGCTACTGGCGCTTCGAGACCTGGCCGCTCCTCCGAGACGCGTGATCACACTGGAGCGTTGTGGCCGTACGGGGTGACGGCGCGCAGGCCCGAGCCGCGCATGGGAGTCTCGGCGGTGAGCAGGGTGGGGTCTATCCCGGGGGGCTCGTCGGCGCTGACCCCCGCGGCGGGATCCACCTCGCCCCATTCGTCCTCATAGTGACCTCCCTCTCCCAAACGATGTCACCGTCCTTCGCGCAGGCCCACGCTGCCGTACCCATAAAGCCGCGTCCGGCGAAGCCCTAGGCGGTACCGAATCGTACGCTCAGCCGCCGAAGTGCCTCACGCGTCCGCGCGTACCACTCCAGGTCCCAGGCGGGGTAGCACCAGCCGCTGACGACGAGAGTCCAGCCGTCGAGCTCCGGGGTGATGAATGCCTCGGCCCGATCGGGGTGCTCGGCCGGCGGCTCCAGGGTCCACCGTGATCCGTTCGCGATCGCCAGCCCCAGATCGAAGTACATCGGGCTCGCATCGGAGAACTCCAGCGCGTCCAGGATGCCCTGCTGGTCGCCGCCCGGGACGGCCAGGCAGCTGTTCTCCCAGATCTCCTGGGGTTGGTCGGCGACGGCCTTGGCCCGGATGTAGCGCCGCCAGAGGGCCTGGTCCTCCGGTGACAGCGCTGGGGTGTCGCCAATGCTCGTAATGGCGCTGAAGGCACCACGGCGGAGCCTGCCTGGACCAGACCGCCGTACCTCCCGCAGCGCGTCCAGCACGTCGGGCCCGATCTCCTCCAGCGCCCAGACCGCCCGCTGCCGTACCTCCGGCTCCGGGTCGCCGAGCAGCGCGATCAGCGCGTAGGCGGCCGGCAGTGCCTCGGTCCCCATCCTCTGCAGGCCGAGCGCGGCGCAGGCTCGGACCGCGGGCGAGGGATGTCCGAGCGCCTCGATGAAACGGTCCCGGTACTCGCCGCCGAAGTACCCGAACGTCCAGCAGGCCCTTCTGGCCGGTTCCTCCGCCAGGTCGGCAGCGACCGCGTCGCGTACGGCACAGAACGCCGCATCGCCCAGCCATTTCAGCAGCGAGCCCGCTCGGGCCCAGTCGAGCGGCGACTTCTCATCGAGCAGTTCCGCCAGCAGCGCGGGCACCCCGGCGCCGCCGACTTCCTTGAAGGCGTCCCAGGCCGGCCGCCAGGTCACCTCGTCCGGCGCGGCGAGGTCGTCGATAAGCTTCCGAATCTCCATCCCGCCGAACGATACCGAGACTTCTCGTGTTCTCCTTAGCCGGTCGTGGACGGGTACCCGGCCGCCGCGAGGTCTTCGGCAAGGTCGGTCAAAGTGCGCACTGGTCAGTTGGGTTGGCTTACCTGCCAGGGACTCACGCCCAGCCGGCCTGTGTTGCCGAGGTCGATGGGGGAGCCTGACTTGACCGTCTGCCGGGGTTCCCCGTCGACCGGGGCGATGTCCAGGAAGATGCCGTTCGTGGCGGTGACCGTGGAATTCGTCACCGTGTTTCTCCACACCAGCCCCGCCACCACTTTTTCACCGGGCTGCAACGTCACCGGCTTGGGGGCGGCGTCGAAACTCTTGATAGTGGTGATGGGCGACGATCCGTTGCTCACCTTGACATCGAGTGCTTTCTGGTTGGCGTCAAGGACACGGACGGCCGGGTATCCGTTCACCTTGTAGGGGCGCGTGCCGCAGTTGACCATCTCGATGTTCATGGCTCGCAGGCCCATGGCGGCGTCAATCGCCCCCGTGTTGATGACGACGCCAGGTTCGGGACACGTGGGAGCAGCAGCGGCGGTGGTGGGAGGTACGGGGCTCGGCTTCGATGGAGGCGAGGTCTCACACGCGCTGTTGAGCACGACCGCTGCCGCGAGTATCAGCCCGAGCCGGGGGATTGGTAGATGGCGTTCCTGGGGAGGTGTCGTGTCCACACGGTGATCATCCCAGGTGTCCCGTATCGCCCGCTCCGCTCGCCGTTGAATCGGCGGGTCAGCTCGAGAAGCGGCTGATCAGGAGTGCCAGCCTCGGCTCGTGGTCCTCGCGGCGGAGCCTGCCGTTGCGCATGAGCGTGAGGAGCCCGTGCAGCCCGCTCCAGAAGGCCTCGGTGAGGCGTCTCCAGGTTGTCGTCTCCCGCAAGCGGCAGCACGGTCTCGCCTAGCTCGGCGAAGCCCTCGTGCAGGGCGGCCGGTGCTTGGGGGCTGGCGAACGGCAGGTCGACGGCGTGAGTGAACATCGCGTCGTACAGCGCGGGTCGTTGATCGGCGAACGCGGCGTACGCCGCACCGACGTCGGCAAGGGCCTGCTGCGGGCCGGCGCGCTGTCCACCCAGCGGGTCACCCTGACCGACGGCGCGGACGGCGCCAAGCCACACCACCACGCCAACTCGGCCGAGCTGTTCTACATGCTGGACGGCACCGCCCAACTACTGTCCGGCGAGCAGGTCGTCACCGCCGAGCGAGGCGACCTGGTCATCGTGCCGCCCGGTCTCGCACACGCCTTCGCCGCCGCACCGGGAGAGGACGCCGACATTCTCATCGTCATCACCCCCGGCGTCGAACGATTCGAGTACTTCCGCCATCTGGAGCGCATCGCCTACGGGAAGGTGCCGCCGGAAAGCCTGCTGGAGGTCCAGGAGCTCTACGACACCTACTTCCTCAACAGTACGAACTGGAACAACGCCAGATCCTGAAGCCGCCGACAGGATCTACACCACGAGCCACTTACGGCCGGTGAGGAGCTCGACCACCGCGTCCAGGTGCCCCGCATGGCAGGCGGTCTCCTCGATCATGTGAAGCATGATGAACCTGAAGTCCGGAATCTTCCATTCCCCCCAGCGCTCGTCGCGCTGCCGCGGCGCCATGTCGAGAGGAGTGATGGCCGTGATGGCATTCGCACGCTCGATCTCGTCCCGGTACAGGTCGAAGATGGCCTCGGCTGACTCGTCCGGCTCCAGGAACCAGTCGGAGTCGCCACGGTCATCGTTCCACCCGGGGAAGAAGTCGAACGGCTCACCGGCGACAATGCACCGGAACCAGTAGTGCTCGTCCCCCAAGGCCAGATGCTTCACCAGGCCCAGGCAGCTCCAGCCAGACGGCAGCACCGGCCGCCGGAGTTGTTCGTCCGACAGACCTTCCAGGATGCCGAACACGTGGTCACGCTGACTATTGAGGAAACGTTGCAACATCTGGGTCTCAGCGTTCACCCGGGGATCGTACAGCTCCGGCTCAAACCCGGAGAACGTTCGTGCACACCTCACTAGGCAGCACCGGGCCGTCAGTGGTGGTGACGGCGATTGTGCCCAGTCGTACTAGCGGTGGCCCTTCGCGCCGGTCCCGGCGGACAGCTCCTGCCCTCCGCCTCGAGTCCACCGAGTCGGAGGGCAGGCTCGTCAGGCCGTGCCTTTGACGCAGAGCGCGTACGCCTTGATCAGTCCGGCTGGCGGAAAGTCCATTCCCGGAATGTCGCGCTCCAACACGATGGAGACTTTGACCCGCCAGCCCCGGGAGTCGTCGCCGTTCTGCGCAAAGTCGCTCGGCCCTGCGGGACCCTGCTGGTCGATGGTGACCGAAATGTTGACGTTGTGGGGTGTAATGGCCGCACCACCCGATGTTGCGTACTCGTCGTTGGCGCATGCAGCCGTGAAACTGTACGAGCCCCACACCGCCGGGGAGGGCATTTCGACGTAGCGGACCTTGGCGACCGCACTGCCTCCCGGGCCTGCCGGGCCTGCCGGGCCTGCCGGGCCTGCCGGGCCTGCCGGGCCCGCCGGACCTGTCGGGCCTGCCGGCCCCTGACGGTTGATCGTGATTTTCTCCTCCCATGAACTGCACTTACCGGTGGAATCGATCGCGCGCAGCGAGCCTGTGTACTTGTTCTTGCAGACGGTCAGCTCGTTCTCGCCCTGCGCATAAGCGATACCACCCACAGTGACAACCGTTACAGCGGCTGCGGCCCCGGCTGCGACCATTACCGTCTTCCAGCGGTATGTGACCACAATCTCCCCTTCATGTGAGCATTGGTCGTCAAGAGTGACATGCGCCGGTCACAAAAGCATCAGGGTGGCCACTCTGAACTTTTGACTTTTCGTCGCGGCTCGCGCGGCACGCACCTGTCATGTCGCCTGAGGTCCACGGGCTCGGGAACTCGGCCCAGACGATCGTCCGGTCGCCGTCCTCGTGAAAGCCCCAGCGCAGCGACAGCTCTTTCACGATCCGCAGGCCGCGCCCGCTCTCGGCACCGTTCTCGGGTCGGGGACAGGGCCGGGCTCCATCTGCTCCCTCGTCGGCCACCTCCAGCCGGTACACCCCGCAGCCGGCCGCCAGGGTGACCGTCACCGTGCCGCCCGCGTGCCCCGAGGCGGTATGGGCGACGGCGTTGCAGACCGTCTCGCTGCCGACCATGACCAGGTCATCGAGCACCGGGTCACCGGGCGGCAGCAGGTCCCGCAGGAAGGACCGCGCGTACGCGACCGAACGCGGCGTGCCCGGCAGCGTGATGGTGCCGACGACGACCAACTCCTCCGGCGTCACGCGCCCACCGCCGCCGCGATCGCCTGGGCGACTGCGGGCAGGCGATCGGCGTCCATTTCCGTCCCACGCCAGAGCAGCAGCCAGCGGTTCTGGCACTGCGTCGCTAGGACCGCGTCCCTGCGGTCGGTCCCCATCACCCACAGTGTGGGTTCCCCGTGGGCCGGTACGACCAGCTGTGAGGTCGTACGGGTGGCCCGCAGCTCCCAGGCCAGCCGGGCCAGCAGCGCGTATCGTGTCTCAGAGGTCGTCATCGGTGGCTCCCTTCATTTCGGCATCGTCCACCACGTTCGCCTTGCGATTCGCTCGCCGCGCCCCGGCTCCGGCCTGGCCGAACGTTCGCCGGGAAAACGTTCTCCCTCTGTCGATTCCGATACGAGGCGGTACGGAGCGTGACAGCGTGAGGCCATGCCCTCCGGGAACCGGCCCTCCGTCCGTCTCCGCCGGATCGGGTCGGCGCTGCGCAAGGCCCGGGACGCGACCGGCATGACCGTCGGCACCGCCGCCCGGCGGTACGGCCGGTCCAAGAGCTGGCTCAGCACCCTGGAGAACGGCCTGCACTCGGTAGAACTCCAGGAGCTGGCCGACCTGCTCGACTTCTACGGCGTCACCGACGTCACGCTCCGCGAGTCCCTGCTGCACCTGGCCACCCACAGCCCCGGCGGGAACTGGGGGCGGGCGTACGAGGGCCGGATCTCCGCCACCGCCCTCGACCTGGCCAGCCTGGAGGAGGATGCGGCACTGATCCGCAACTTCGAGCCCGGCGTCATGCCGGGTCTGCTCCAGCTCTCCGCCTACACCCGGAGCCTCTTCGAGACGGTCGGCTCACCCAACGCCGTCCGGAACACCAGGGCGCTGGTCGACTTCCGGCTAGCCCGGCAGCGGGTGCTGGCCCGTCCCGACCCGCCGCGCTACCAGCCGATCATCGGCGAGGCGGCGATGCGCAACCAGGTGGGTGGTCCGCCGTTGATGCGGGCCCAGCTCCGCAAGCTGGCCGAGGCGTCCCGGCTGGACCACGTGGAGCTGCGCGTACTCCCGGCCACCGCGGGCGCCTACTTCTGCCTTGCCGGGCCGTTCCACCTGCTCTCCCTCCGCCCACCTGGGCGGCTCACCGTCTCGGTGGTCGAGCAGTTCACCAGAAGCCTGTTCGTGGAGGACGAGGACGAGGTCGCCGCACACGAGGAGATCTTCGAGCTGCTGCTCGCCGCCTCACTGGACCGAACCCATTCACGGGAACTGATCGAGGAGCTAGCGTCGCAGGTATGAACACCCCCGAGATGGCCGGTGCCGTGTGGCGCAAGAGCACCCACAGCGGCGCCAACGAAGGCAACTGCGTCGAGGTCGCGGCCGTGTGGCGCAAGAGCAGCCACAGCGGCGGTAACGAGGGCAGCTGTGTCGAGGTGGCCGAGGCTTGGCGTAAGAGCACCCACAGCGGCGGCGACGAGGGCAGCTGTGTCGAGGTGGCCGAGGCTTGGCGTAAGAGCACCCACAGTGGCGGCAACGAGGGCGAGTGCGTCGAGGTGGCCAGGGCCGACCGGCTGGTGGCCGTACGCGACTCGAAGCACCCGGCCGGAGCCGTACTGGCCTTCGACCGCCACGGCTGGCGCTCCCTGATCGCCGCCATCAAGACCGGAGCCCACGACCGCACCTGACCCCCTCATCGGACGAGTCCGTACCTCCTGAGGCGCGGCCGGCTCCGTACTGCCACCGCTGGTGCGGGCGGCGGCGGGCCGCGGCCACCACGTGGACCGTGAGCGCTACTGTCATGATCGGCTCCGGCAACGCGATGATCGGCGTACGCGCCACCTGCGGAGACGCACTACTCGCGGTGGCGGGACTTCTCGTGCCGGCCTATCGGCCGTAGCCGCGACGCCCCCGTTCCCACCCGGCCATGTTGCGGGTTGTCCACCGGCCGGACTGCGATCCGATGTCCCGTAAGGCGATATGTGCGACTGGGTCAGTCGAAGAGTTGTTCGGCGTTGTCGATGGTGGCCGCGCGTTGTACCCACCGATCGAGTTGGTCGAGGTCAGCGCAGGAGGTGATCCGCTCGCGTACCTGGTCGGAGACCGTGATATCACGGGCGGCCAGGAACAGCAGTACCGAGCGTGCCTCTCCCTCTGCCTTGCCCTCTGCCTTGCCTTCGGCTTTGCCGATGGCAATGTGGTCGAGGGCGAAGTCGCTCTTCCACTCGTAGGTTCCGGTTTTCATGATGTCCTCCATGAGCCTGCGCGCGGTGTCAGACAGTCGCGACAGTACGTAGTCATAGTACAAGCGGCCGTGGTCGCGGTCGATGTTCTCCATCGCCGAGCAGAGGGCGGTGAGGACCTGGGGTGCGTCGGGGCCGTGGGCGTGGGCTGGGGCGCCGAGCACCGACAGTTCAGGTAGCCGGGCGGCTTCGCGGGGGTCGGTGACGGCGGGTGTGCGTTCGGGTGAGAGCACGAGGGGGCGCAGAACCCAATCGGGGTGGCCGAGTTCGATGGGCCTGGCGCAGGCGCGGGCGGTGCTCTCGTCAGGGCAAAGCACCAGCAGGATCACCGGGCATTCGCGGCGGGAGCGCAATGCGGCCAGGTAGGCGGGCCAGGTGAAGGCTTTGCGTGCGCTGGGGCGCAGTTGTGTCTCCACGACGATGCCCAGGACCGGGGTCTTGGGGTCGCCGAGGATGACGGTGGCGTCGCAACGCAGTTCTGCGGGGTTGCTTTCGGCGTAGGACTCCGATCCCAGGCTGACCTGGTCGTGGTCGGGCACCTTGATCCCGAAGACCGCCTCCAGGAGTTCGGGGGCGAGCTGCGGCCGGTTGCGGAAGAGCTCCAGTGGCAGTTCGTGGTCGATCGACGGCATGCGAAGGAAACTATCAGTAGCTGTAAGACTACTTTTAGTAAATAGATGCTCCAGGCCTCGGGAGTGCTCACTCACCGGCGATTACCAGGCACCGAGTCTGCCGGCGAGACGAACCCGGTAGCTCCCATTAGGCGTCGGTCGGGGTGAGCGCGATGACGGGGATGGTGGGCTGGGTGTTGCGCTGATAGGCGGCGAAGCCAGGGTAATGGCGGGCTTGTTCGGCGAAGTGGTCGTCGCGTTCCTTGCCGTGCAGATCGGTGGCGTGCACGTTGAGGACCTTCGGGTCCGGAACACCGATGTCCGGCACAGCCCAAGACCTCGCGCTGGTCCTCTGCGGGCGCAGGTTGCCGACCGGCCGGTTGCGAGGCGAGCCCAGTGAACCGTTCACCGATGCATAAGTTCTCTGGCGCGCTCGATCGCGGCGCCTGTCCGACCTGACCCGCCGCACCCGGCCTCAAAGGTGTCCAGCTACTTGACCCGCGTCAGGCGACCAGACGCCGGGGTCTGTCCACTCAGCCATGTCTGGCGGAGCTTGTAGGCGTAGCTACTCGATGGCGGTTTGTACCCGTGCTGTTCCAGGTCCGCCCGGGCCTTGGGGACCGACCCGCCATGCCGGGTGAGCGCGGCCAGGAACTGCGCGGTGAGGTCACCCCGCTTGCCGCTGTCCTTTGGGGGAACGGCCAGGTCAGCAGCACCGGACCTGTCTGGCGGTGCGTCAGACGACATCTGGTCTGTCCGGTCGGCCGGTGCTGCGGTGGCGTAGACCGGTTGACGTTCGGGGGTGTCTCCCGCGGCTTCCGGTTGTCCGGTCGGCTCAGCGGACTCGTGTGGTGTCCGTTGTACGTTGTCCGGTCCGGGCTCAGGAACGGGTGTCCGGTACCCATTCGAGTCGGGGTCGGGGTCCGGGTGAGGTGTCAGGTCTGGCTTGTCCGCGGGCATCGGAGTATTGGAGACCTTCGCCGCCCAGGGAGCCTCCGGTGTCAGTTCCAGCAGACTCGCGGTGTTGTAGAGCAGACCGAGTTGGGCCAGGAGCATGTCCTGGCGGGCCGAGTCGGTGCCGAGCCCGCCGTACTCCACGGCCCGTTCCATCGCCCGGTCGAGTTTGGCGAGGGCCCGCTGCTGCTTTCGGCCTCTACCGGCGGCTCGGGCGCTGCGGGCATGCTTGGCGGCCAGGGCGAGGCGCATGAGTCTGCGTTGCGCGTCGACCTCGCTGGCGTTGCGGTCGGTCGGGTCGGCCAGGCCGACCCGGGTGAGGACCCGTTCGGGAGTGAGGCGCCAGTTGATGCGGGTCCGCCCGGTGAGCCTCCGCCGTTCCAGGGCCATGCCCCGTTCCCACAACCATGCCGCGACGAGGGGCGCGGCCAGGCGGAGAACGACTTCACCGAAGCTGCGGGCGTCCAGGCTGGAGAGCACGGCCGACAGGCTGGTCAGCGCCCATACCGCGATGCCGTCCACGCCTGCGTTGTAGTTCTCGCGCATCGCCTGGCGGGCCCGTACGGCCGAGGTGATCACTGCTGTCTCGATGAAGGCGAAGGTCAGCACCCGCAACGGGCCGGTGAAGTGGAGCACGTCCCCGAAGAACCGCCACATGCCCTGAGCGGACACCGCGGTAGCGATGCCCGCCGCGACCAGGGTCAGCAGGTGCTCTGAGGAGGTCCTGGCGCGAAGCCGCGCCACCGAACGCAGCAGGCGGTGGGCGAGAAAACTCACAGGTACCAGCGCCGCCAGGACGACGACGGTCAGAAGGACGGCGGGCACGGGGTGCTGATCGATGAGCTTGATCGGATCGGCCAAGAACGGTAGCGGCGCGGGGGAACGCGGGGCCATCGCCATCCTTTCGCCGCGCCGTGGCGTCTAAGCCCAGCCGAGTCGGGGGTGTATCTAGAAGCCCCAACCCTACGAGGACAGCATCCAGTCTCGACACCGGTATCTAACTCCTCATCCCATCCGCCCCAAATCTGCGGGAAACGCCGGGAGAAGACCCACCACTACCCGACACCCCGATCAACGACTCACAGAACACCCCTGAGCCGTGTCCTCGCCACCGGCAGCATCGTCTAGCGCCGGTGTATTCGTCCTCGTCGCCGCTCTCACCTGGCTCGGCGAGTAGAAGACACGTCCTTGGTGGGAGCGCGGTCGATGAGGCGGTCGAGCCACTCGGTGAGAAGGCTGCGCTCAGCTGGACTGAGTGCGGTGGTCTCGGGCAAGGAGGCGCGCAAGGCGTTGGCCGCTGCCGCGGGCCCGGGGTCGTCGATGGCTGGTGCTTGCGTCGTCACGGCGGTGACCATGGACTCGCGCATGGCGTCGAGCAAGGCTGGGTCTCGCTGGTCCTCGGGCAAGGACAGCCAGGTGAGGACGGCTCCTCGGGCGGTCGCGTGTATGACGGTTGCCGCCATACCTTCGCTCAGGCGAAGTAAGCCGTTGACGGCTAGCCGGTTGATGCGACCGGTCAGTATTTGCATGCCTGCGAGGAAGGCCATCGAGGTCGTTCCCCGTTTGGGCTCGCCGTACATCAACGCATACAACTCCGGGTTGCTGATCCCGAACTCCACCGCGAGGTCCCACCCCGCCCGGAGGTCCGCGACCGGGTCCGACGGCGATGCGGCGATGCGTTTGCGGGCCAAGAACGTCGCGTACCCGTGTTCGACGACCGCGTCTAGCAACCCGTCCTTGTCCCCGAACAACCGGTAGATCGCCGGCGGTTGTAGCCCCGCCGCGGCTGCGACGGCTCGTGTCGTCACCGCCTCGCGGCCCTCGCGAGCGAGTAAGTCAGCGGCCGCCTTGACGACTCGCTGCCTGGTCTCGTCACGATGACCGGCCGCGTTGGCATGCCTCATCGATGACGCGGCGTCGGCAGCGGAGGGATGGGTCATGAGTTGATGATACCCGGCCGGTGGTTCCGTCGATACTTCCAGTGTTACCTTTGTGCTGCTATCAATGATATTCAGCCAGTCGACCACATCGGAGGAAGCGAATGATCATCGTCACCGGCGCCACGGGCCAGCTGGGTCGGCGCATCGTCGAGCAGCTGCTGCGGCGTGTGCCAGCCGATCAGGTCGGTGTGAGCGTGCGGGACCCGGAGAAGGCGCGCGTCTTTGCCGAGCGCGGCGTTCGGGTTCGCAGCGGCAGCTTCACTGACCCAGCGAGCTTGGCGCAGGCCTTCGAGGGCGCCTCGCAAGTCTTGGTCGTCTCGGTCGACAAGCTCGGAGATGAAGCCGTAGAGCAACACCGGGTCGCGATTGAGGCCGCGGCGACGGCCGGGGCGCGTCGCATCGTCTACACCAGCCACATGGGTGCCAACCCCTCTTCGCACTTCGTCGCCACCCGAGACCACGCGGCGACGGAAGAGCTTCTGCGTGCCTCAGGGGTGCCCTTCACGTCGCTGCGCAACGGCTTCTACGCCACGAGCGTGCTGCAATTCATGGGTCCTGCCTTGGAGACCGGGAAGATCGTGCTGCCCGAAGATGGACCTGTCAGTTGGACAACCCACGCTGATCTGGCTGAGGCCGCAGCAGTCGTGCTGACCGACGAGAACCGCTTCGACGGACCCACACCGCCGCTCACGGCCACGGAAGCTGTCGACTTCGACCGCGTAGCAGCAATCGCCTCCGAGCTGACGGGCAAGACCATCACGAGGGTTACTGTCGGCGACGACGACTACCGCGCGAGCCTTGTGGAGCACGGCGTCCCTGAGCCGGCCGTTGACGTGCTCCTTGGCATCTTCGCTGCGAGCCGGGCACACGAGTTCGCAGCCGTCGACACCACGTTGACCACACTGCTCGGACGCCCCCCGGCATCTCTCGAAGCGTTCGTACGCGACGAGATTGCCAACGACGCCAAGGTCTAAGGACTGACGCCGACGGCACCTGCGCGCCCATCGAGGTCCTGCTGCTACACCGGCGCATGCGCCACGAGACGGTTATGGGGTCTTCGCTGCGATGGTTATGCCGGCGCGGGTGCAGGAGGAGGCGACCCCGTTGCCCTGCATTTCCGCGATGCTCTGGCTGGCGCAGGTCCAGCCGCTGAAGCTGGCGAACCTGCCCGAGCCCTGCTTGGGAGTGGACGCCGCGTAATAGATGTGCAGGACCTTGATGGCATGGGCGCAGCTGATGTGACCGGCCGCCACGACGAGCTTGTAAGCCGTGCCTGCGGCGTTGGAGACGAGCCCGCATTCGGTGCCGGGGCCGACCAGGGGGCCGTCGGCCGGCGTGGCCGACGCGACCATGGATGGCCGGGTCGCCCGGGGGACCTTGGTGGTAGTCGGCGCGGCAGAGGCGGACGAGGAGGTGGCGGCCGCCGGGGCCTTCGTTGTTGTGATGCCGTTGCATCCTGTTAGCAGCATCAGACCTGCCGCAAAGGCGGAAATCGCGCCATACCTGTTCAATGCCATCTCCTGTTGTCCCGGCCCGATCCCTAAAGGAGCGGGTTCCAGGCAGTTCGACGGTGGCTATGGCCGAGAAGTTCGCGCCTTGTCACCTGAAGAAGGGGCCTTTCTTCAGGTGACAAGGCGGAGGTTCCGGGCTACTGGACCGCGGGCTCAGCGGGCACGACGCTGGGCGGGATCAGGCCGGAGGGTGTGATCGGGGCCGCCGGCCCATCGAGCTGCGCTCTGTAGGTTCCGACGTAATCCTTGCCGGCGGTCCAGGTGGCGAAGGTGTCGGTCGCGAAAGGCCGGTGACAACCACCCGCCGTTTGTGGCGGTGATTCCTTCGAACGGGTCTGTGGCAGTACCGGATGGCTCGGGATCGCCGTCGCCCGGACGGGGGTGAAGGCCGTACGATCTCGACGTGGCGATCACGGGTGTTGGAGCTGAGCGGCCCGTGCTGATTCTGCCGCCGGCGCCGACGGTCACCGCTCAATTGCTGGCCGATGCCGCGCGATCGCGTCGTATGGAGGTGCGGACCCTGGCCCGCCGGCCGGTGCCCCGCGGGCTGTTCGGCCGTGCTCACCTGTACGGCGGGGAGGTGTTCGCCGACGCCGTGGCCCCCGAGCTGGGGATGGCCCTGTTGCAGCCGCCGTCGCGGTGGCTGGCCGACCTGCCGGCAGAGTTCACCCGGCGCGAGATCGCCTTGACCACGCTCGGTGAGGCGTACCGGCTGGATGGCGCCAGGTTCGTCAAGCCGGCTGCGGGCAAGGCATTTCCCGCCAGGGTCTACGCGTCCGGTGGTGACCTGCCGTCCGGTGTGCCGGGGCAGACCCCGGTGCTGGTGGCCGAGCCGGTGCACTTCGCGCAGGAGTACCGACTGCACGTGCTGGACGGCGTGGTGCGCGCGGGCGGCCGGTACGCCGTCGGTGGTGTGCTCGATCCCGCCCCAGCGGACGCGCTTCCGGAGTGGCAGGCTGTGCTGGCCTTTGCCGCGTATCTGTTCGGTCGGGAGGTCGAGGCGTTGCCGAGCGCGGTCGTCGTGGATGTCGGTGTGATCGTGGCCGAGGACAGCACTCGTGGGCTGGCGGTGGTGGAGGCCAACGAGGCCTGGTTCAGTAACTGTTACGCCGCCGACCCTGTCGGCGTTCTCGACGTCGTGTTGGGCTCCGCGCTCCCCGCTGCGGCGGTACGGACCCGGGACCGCGCCTTCGTCAGGCGATGACGGGCCCGGAGCAGATCAGGCCTGCGCGCTGTCGGCCACCGATCGCCGGTATCGGATCCGGGACGCCAACGGAGCTTACCCGCACACAAAGGCCGTACCAGGAGGGCCGCCCGTCCACGGCCAGAACCGCCCAGCTGGAACCCTGTCATGAAGGTGGGCCACCTGGTGGAGGTGGCTCACTCCTGGAACTGGCGATGCCCTCCGCGGGTACGTTCGGGTAGACCGGGTCGTGATCGGCGTACGGCAGACTGGGCGCATGGCTTATCGGGTGACGTTCGTGTGCACGGGGAACATCTGCAGATCCCCGATGGCGGACCATATCCTCCGTCGGCATGTGGCGGATGAAGGCCTGGACGTCGAGGTGGACAGCTCGGGGACCGGGGGCTGGCACCTGGGGGATCAGGCGGACCATAGGACTGTGGCGACGTTGCGGCGCTATGGGTACACCAGTGCGCACGAGGTCCGGCAGTTCCGGCCTGTCTGGTTCAACCGGTACGACCTGATCATCGCCCTCGACCAGGGGCACTATCGCGACCTGCGCTCGATGGCGCCCAAGCCGGAGTATCAGGCCAAGGTCCGATTGCTACGTGAGTTCGACCCCGACGCCGACGATCTCGACGTGCCCGACCCGTACTACGGCGGCAAGGCCGACTTCGAGCACGTCCGCGACCTGATCGAGGCCGCCGTCCCCGGACTCCTCGACGAGATCCGCAAAGACCTCAAGGAACCATGACGTAGCTGGTGCGGTTGCTGGGTATCGAGGTCCTCTGGTCGGGAAGCTGCTCGTCCATCCTCCCAGAGCCCGCGGTGGATGGGCTCAGCCATCCACCCGGGCTTCCTGGGCGGCGCTGATCAGGATTGAGGCGGGGCGTCAGCGGAATGCATGCGCGCGGTGGCCTCGTCGCGGAGCACTCGGCGCAAGACCTTGCCGAGGACGTTACGGGGCAGGTCGGGTCGGAACTCGATGGAGTACGGCACCTTATGGAGGGCGAGTTGCCGCGAGCAGAAGTCGATGAGCTCGTCCATCGTGGGAGTGAGCATGTCTGTGCGGACCACGACGTAGGCCTTGACCAGTTCGCCGTGTCGGATGTCCGGCACTCCGACGACCGCGGCGTCCTCGATCACCGGATGTCCGGTCAGCACGTCCTCGATCTCCGATGGGTAGACGTTGAATCCGTCGACGATGACCACGTCACGCTTGCGGTCGATCAGCGTGAAGAAACCGTCCGGGCTCATCATCGCGATGTCACCCGTACGGACCCAGCCGTCCCGCAGCACCTCGGCGGTCTCCGCCTGCTGCCGCCAGTACCCGGCGAAGACCTGCGGGCCGCGGACCACCAGTTCGCCGGCCTGGCCGATCGGCACGGTGAGGCTGAAGTCGTCCTCGCCCACGATGCGGGCCTCGGTGCCGGGCAGCGGAAGGCCGACCGACACGTGGCGGGCGTTGCCGTCCACCGGGTTGGCCAGCGCGACCGGTGAGGTCTCGGTGAGCCCGTAGCCCTGGATCACGCGGGCCCCGGTGTTCTTGTACAGGGCGTCGACCGTTTCGCGCGGAAGCTTCATCGCGCCCGAGACGCAGGTGCGGATGTTGCCGACCCCGGCCTTGCGCGCCTTGGGCGCATTGGCCAGCTGCTGGTAGATCGGCGGCACTCCCGGGAAGATCGTCGGTTTCCATTTCCGGACGGCGTCGAGCACCATGCCGAGGTCGAACCGGGGGACCAGGACCACGGTGCCGCCGGCCAGCAGGGTCGAGGTGAGGCACATGGTCAGGCCGAACACGTGGAAGAGCGGCACCACGGCCAGCGTGACCTCGTGACCCGGCCGGATGCCCGGATCCCACGCGACGGTCTGGTAGGCGTTGGCGACAAGGTTGCGATGCGTGAGCATCGCGCCCTTGGGCCGTCCCGTGGTGCCGCCGGTGTACTGCAGGGCGGCCAGGTCGTACGCCGGGTCGATGTGCACCTGCTGATGTCGCTCGCGCTCCTTGGTCATCACGTCGCGGAAGGCGATGACGTCGGCCTCTTCGGGGATGGGGGTGCTGAGCTCCGCGCGTAGCTCCCGCGCGCGCCGTAGCGGGAGCCGCAGCAGCAGCCGCTTCATCCGGGGCAGGTACTCGACCAGGGAGGTCACGATGACATGCTCGACGTGGGTGCCGGGCAGCGCCTCGGCCACGGTCTCGTGGATGCGGTCCAACACGACGACGACGCGCGCGCCGGAGTCGGCGAGCTGGTGGTGCAGCTCGGCGGCGGTGTAGAGGGGGTTGTGCATCACCACCACGGCGCCCCGCCGCAACGTGCCGTAGAAGGCGATGATCTGCTGGGGGCAGTTGGGCAGGATCAGCGCGACCCGGTCACCCTTGTGCACCCCGAACCGGCGCAGTGCCCCCGCGAACCGGTCTACCTGTCGTACGACCTGGCGGTAGCTCATGCCGCGCCCGAAGAAGGCCAGCGCGGCCCGCCGGGGAAACCGCGCGGCGGAGTCGTCGAGCAGCTGCGTCAGCGGGACATCGGGCACGTCGACGTGAGGCGGCACGCCGATCGGGTAGAAGCGCAACCAGGGCATTTCGTCGTAGGGGGTGGCCATCCGTGTTCCCATCCTGGCGGTGCCATCGAAAGTACCCGGATTGTGCCGTGGCCCCCGATTCAATACCAGGCCCAAACCATATATGCGGATGGCTTGTATTCCATCACGATCTGCTCAGGGACAAGTGGGGACTGTCACATCGTGCTCGCGGCCGAGCCGCTCGCCGGAGGCCAACAGCGGCCAGCCGTCCGGGGCGGAGATCACCTGGATGTTCCCGCCGTGATGCTGGTGCTTGCCCAGAGTAGGAGAGTGTGATCCGGAGCCGTACGGAACCAATCCGTTGCGCCGTCCGAGCTCGGCGGTGGCATCGGCACCGTGTTGGGCGTGCTGGCGACCCTCGGTTACGCCGCCGACCCAGCCTCCTGGTCATCCAGAGCTCGTTCGCTGTGGAGACTCGTTCGCGCCGTCCTGATTCCCGCCGAGGAAGCGCAGGACCGCCAGCACCCGGCGGTGGTCGGCGTCGGCCCGCGGCAGGTCCAGCTTGCTGAGAATGCTGTTGATGTGCTTGGCGACCGCGCTCTCGCTCACCACGAGCCGTTCGGCGATCCCAGCGTTGGAGCGCCCCTCGGCCATCAGCGCCAAGACGTCCCGCTCGCGCGGGGTGAGCCCGTCGAGCGGGTCGCTGTGCCGCCGTAGGAGCAACTGGGAGACCACCTGTGGGTCCAGCGCGGTCCCGCCGGACGCGACCCGGCGCAGAGCGCCGACGAACTCCTCGACGTCGGCGACCCGCTGCTTGAGGAGGTAGCCGACCCCGCTGGTGTTGGCCGTCAGCAGGTCGGCGGCGTAGCGCTCCTCAACGTACTGCGACAGGAGCAGAACCGAGGTCTCCGGCCACTGCGTGCGGATGACCAGCGCGGCCCGTACGCCCTCGTCGGTGAAGGCGGGGGGCATCCGGACGTCGAGCACGGCGATAGCGGGCCTGTGCTCCTCGACCGCGGCAAGCGCACCCTCCGCGTCGCCGACCTCGGCGACCACCTCGAATCCGGCCATCTCCAGGACCTTCACCAGCCCGATCCTGAGCAGGACGGAATCTTCGGCGATCACAGCGCGCACGGCAGCTCCACGGACAGGACGGTCGGCCCCCCTACGGGGCTGGACAGCGAGAACTTGCCATCGACCGACGCCACCCGCTTGGCGAGACCGTCCAGCCCGGTGCCCCTGGACGGATCGGCGCCGCCGAGGCCGTCATCGGAGACGACGATGAGGAGTATGCCCCCGATCTGCTCGACTGTGACATCGGTCCTGGACGCCTGGGCGTGCTTGACGATGTTGGCGAGGGCCTCGGAGACCACGAAGTAGGCGATGGCCTCCACGGTGGCCGAGACCCTCGACGGGAGATCCACGGTCAGCCTCACCGGAAGCGGAGCCCGGGCGGCCACCCCCGACAGCGCGGCATCCAGGCCCCGGTCGTCCAGGACAGCGGGATGCAAGCCGCGTACAAGGCTGCTCAGCTCCTCGATGGCCTCTTTCGCCTCATAGTGCGCCTTCTCGATCACCAGACGCGCGTCCTCGGGCAGGTCCGTGAGCGTGGCCTTGGCAAGCCCCAAGTTGACCGCCAGCGAGACCAGCCGCTGCTGCGCACCGTCGTGCAGGTCTCGTTCGATACGGCGGCGCTCGGCGTCGGCCGCGTCCACGACGCCCGCCCGGCTCTCGGTGAGATCCTCGACCTTACGGGCCAGCAGCTCCTCGCGGCTGGGGCCCAGCAGAACGCTGGCCGCGTGGACGTCGGTACGGGCGAGGGCGATGAACAGCAGGGCCGAGACGTAGAGTCCCGTGAGGCCGCCGAGGGTGATCATGAGCCCGGTGTTGAAGAGGACTTTGGGGTTCTCGCCGTTGAAGACGGGGCCCCTGACCGTGTCGCCGTAGGACCAGACGAACGGCATCCAGGCGTAGAACAGGCCGGCAATGATCGCGGCCGCCGCCAGCGCAGCCGCCAGAACGTTGCCGAGCACGATCAACGGACCCGTCACCAGGTGGTAGACAACCTGACGGCGGCCCGCCCGCGAGCGCAGGCCCGACCCGGACTCCTCGGGCACCTCCGGAATCTCCACCCGCATGATCGCGCGGATCCGCTCCCGCTGGACGGCCGTCAGCCAGGGGCCGCAGTACGCGATGATCCCGAAGGGGACGACGACCGACACCAGGATGAGCAGGACGTTCGTCGGGTTGTACGTCTGCCAGGGCACCGCCAGGAGCACCAGCCCCGGCAGCAGCGCGAGCATGCCGGCTGCCGCGGACGTGAAGGGCCTGGCGGCGCGCTGGAACGGCCGCAGCGGGTTGGGCAGACGCATGTCGAGAAGGGTACGGCGCCCAAGAGCGCCTGAACCATCCCACAGTTGTCCGGTTCGATGGTGCAGGCAGCACTACCCACTGCACTTGGTGTGGCCCACCTCGGTTCCCGATCTGTTGCCGGCCTGGCGGGTTCGTCGTGGTCACGGCGGTGGTCGTCGGAAGCCGGGGTGGACGCCCGGAGTGAGACCTTGCTGGGTGGCGATGGCTTCGAGTAGCCCGGCGAGTTGCGCGTGCTGGGTGTCGTCGAGCGCGGCGCAGATGTCGTCCTCATGCGCGGAGCCGATCGTACGCATCTGGGTCATCACGCGGGTGCCCTCAGGGGTGAGGTGCAGGGCGTGGTTGCGGCGGTCCCGTGCGTTCCGCCGTCGTTCGATGAGCCCTTTGCGCTCCAAGCCGTCGACCAGTGCGACGACCCGGCTCGGTACGACTCCCAGCTCCTCGGCCAGGGATTGCTGGCTGCGCCCCGGCTGGGCGGCGATCATGCGCAGCAGCCCGACGTCGGCGGGGACCACTCCGAGTTCACTGATCCGTTCGGCGAACCGCGTCGCGGCGTGAGCACCCACCTGTGCGAGCAGGAACGCCGTTCCCGTCGGTCGCTGCCGCGGCGCCGGGCCGTCATCGCGGCCGGTCCCCCGTCGTGTGGTCATGCGGTGATGGTAGTGGTTCTCAATAGTTCTGTGCTATGAATAGTTCATCCTAGTGAATGGAATACGATGATGTTCAGCGAAGCCGGCGGTAGCCTGCCATACGACCCGGACCTGGCCGGCAGAGTCGCGCTGGTCACGGGCGGCTCACGAGGCATCGGAGCGGCGACCTGCCAGGCCCTGGCGGCGAACGGGGCCAAAGTCGCCGTGAACGGCCGTGACCGGGCGGCGATCGACGCGGTCGTCGCAAAGATCACCGCGGACGGTGGTACGGCGGTGGCGGCGCCCGGCGATGTCACCGACGAGGCGGCGGTGCGGAACATGCGCGACACGGTCGAGCACGCGCTGGGGCCGGTGGAGATCCTCGCGACGTTCGCCGGTGGTCAGGGCGCTCCGGTGCCCACCGCCCAGCTTGAACCTGATCAGTGGCGCGCGGTCATCGAGTCCGACCTGACGTCGGTGTACGTGACGGTGGCCTCGTTCCTGCCGGCCATGATCGAGAGAGGCAACGGGGTGATCATCACTATGTCCTCCACGGCAGGCCGCCAGCCGGGCGGCGCGAACATCGCGTACGCCACGGCGAAGGCGGGCGTGGTGATGTACACCAAGCACCTGGCGAACGAGGTGGGCAGGCATGGTATCCGGGTCAACTGCCTGGCCCCCTCCGCGGTGCTCAACGAGCGTATGCAGCAGTTCCTGTCCGCCGAGCAACTCGACGAGCTGGCCACGACCTACCCGCTCGGCCGCATCGGGCGGCCCGCCGATATCGCCCAGGCCGTGCTGTACCTCGCCTCGAACGCATCGTCCTGGATCACCGGCGTCACCCTCGACCTGACCGGCGGGCGGGTGATCGTATGACCACCATCGAGCGCACCCCCCGACAGGCCCAGGCCGGACCAC
>JAOPYO010000346.1 GCA_025964575.1 Actinomycetes bacterium | reverse complement strand
CGCACTCGCGTCCCCGGCCGGTGGTGGTGGTGGAACCGAGTATCACGCCCACTTCGATGGCGCCTCAACGGCGGCCCTCCAAGCCACGGTCCGGGGGGCATTCCACGTCATGGGTGTTGAAACTGCGATGCACGAGCGGGTCGGACGGCGGAGGTAACAGATGCCTCTGATCACTACCGCGCCGTCCCTGCCGGCGCCACCTCCCGTACCGCAGGCGCCGGGCCCGCAGACGCTCGGTCTCACCTACGTCGACCCGGACGGTACCGTGTGGACGTGGGGTGACCCAGGCCAGAGCGTGTTCGCAACGGATGTGGCGGGGATCGGGTCGCCTCCGGTCGCGTTGACGTCCCTCGGCCTGCCGGGCGGTGGTGTTCTCGCGCAGGCTCTCACCCCGCAGATGCGCACGATCGTCATCGGGTTGCGGATGTACAACGACGAGGGCGACCAGGACGCGTTCCTCCAGCTCATGGACCGGCTTGCCCGCGCGTTGTGGACGACCCGGGCCGGTCTCATCGCCCCGGCGACACTGATCGTGTCCCGCCCGGACGGCACCAGCCGCCAGATCGACGTGCTGTGCACCGACGGGCCAAGCCAGGCAACCGACGACGCCACCAAGTCCGGGCTGACCTGGTCCAGCATGGTCATCACCTTGGTAGCCCCCGACCCGCTGTGGTCGGACGCCCAGACCACCCAACTGGAGTTCGCGACACCCCCTGCCGGTGGGGGAGTGCCGGCGATGCCGCCGGTCGTCCTCGACCCGTCCACCATCCTGGGTTCCACCACGGTCACCAACGACGGCGACGGCGACGCCTACCCGATCTGGACGATCACAGGGCCGGGGATCCCCACCATCGCGAACACCACCACCGGGCTGTCGTTCGGTCTGGACGTGACCCTCGGGGTAGGCGAGGTCGTCACGGTCGACACCCGCACGGGCATGCAGTCCGCAATCGACGCGGCGGCGGCGAACAGGTGGGCGGACCTGGTCCGCTCAAGCCCACGCGCCCTGTGGCCGCTGGTGCCGGGCGACAACGCCCTGAACCTGCAGATGACGGGCGCCGGCGTTGGTACGAAGATCGCCATGTCGTACACGCGCCGCTGGTTGCGCGCCTGATGGCCGTCTCGGTGGAGGCCCGCGACGGAAATCTGAACATGATTGGCCCGATCGTGTGGGACAAGGTCGACCTGATCTCCCGCTACAACCAGGTCGGGGCGTGGACCCTGACGTTGCCAGCGACACCGCAGAACTGGGCGCTCGCGAACGTATCCAACCTCGGCATCCTGGTCGACTGGAACGGTGTGTACACCTTCTCCGGCTACCTGGAGACGTGGGCGCCGTCCAGGGCCATTGCCGACAACGGTGCCGTCATCGACACGATTACGTTGTCAGGCGCCGACGACCTTGGGCTGATCGCCAACCGGATCGCCTACCCGGTGCCCGCCTCGCCCTGGGCTGCTCAAACCGCTGGGGCCTCCGACGCGCAGACGGGCGTCTGTGAAACGGTCATCAAACACTTCGTCAACGTCAACGCAGGCCCGGGTGCTCTTGTGGCCCGGCGGGCCCCGCACCTTACGATCGCCACCGACCTGGCCCGCGGCACGACCGTCAGCTTCACCGCACGGATCCAAGATGGTACCGACATCGCGTTGATGTCCATCATCCGCCTGCTGGTCGCGACCGGCGGGCCGATGGGCGTCAAGGTCACCCAGACCGGCGCCAACCTGGTCTTCGACGTCTACGTTCCCCGCGACCTGCATGATCTCGCGTGGTTCTCGCCGCAGCTGGGGAACCTGCGCACGTTCTCGCTGACGGATTCCACGCCGACGGCGACGTCAGCGCTGGTCCGTGGTTCAACCGCGTTCACCGAGATCAGCTCTGCTGACGCCTCCAACGCGTGGCGGCACGCCGAGGTCCTCGTCGACCAGGCCGGTAGCACTGACGCCACCCAGATGACCCAGGCCGGAACCGACGCCATCACCCAAGGGGCCGGGGCGGCGCAACTTCAACTCCAGATCGTGGACCTCCCGCTGTTGCGGTTCGGCGCCGATTACGGGCTCGGGGACCGGGTCACCGTCGAGATCCGGAACGGGGTGTCCTACGCCGACATCGTCACCGCTGTGCAGCTCGTAGCGGACTCCTCCGGTAGCAACTACGTCGAGACCGTCACCCCCACCATCGGTGCCGCGGGCAGCGACTCAAGCGGCGATGCCACCGCCACCGCACGCCTCGCAGCGGAGGTGCGGGCCCTCCGTAAAGCTCTCCAACGACTTCAGGCGGTTTAAATTGGCGCTCGATAACGCGTTCCCTACACCGGCGTCGCAGTTGACGACGATGGCCCAGTGGGAGGTTCTGTTCTCCCTGATGGGGTCGGGTGTCGTCCCGGGGGTCGGTAATGAGTTCGCGCCGTCCCTCAACTCGGGGTCGCGCCTGGTCATCGCCGCCACGGGTGCGGCGTCACTGCGCGGGTTCTTCACCAACGGTGCGACGTCGACATCGACGTCCGCGCCGGCTGCGTCGGGTAGCCCACGCATCGACCGGTATGTGCTCCGCCTGGACCGTACCGCGGTCACTGCCGCGAACTGGATCAAGGCGGTCATCATCGCGGGAACTCCTGGGGCCACCCCGCAGGCTCCGGCCCTGTCGGCCAGTCTCACCGGGTCGTGGGATCTGCCGATCTGCCGGTACCGGGCCGAAACCAACGGTTCCTTGTCGGGTCTGGTTGATGAGCGGTATTGGCTGTCGGGTCCGGTCGTCAAGTTCACCTCCACCGCCCGGCCTTCGGCGAGTGTTCCTCGGCTGGGAATCGAAGTTGACAGCCGCCGGGTGTTGTGGGCGGACGGCAGCGCATGGAACTCCCTCAACCAGGACACCGGTTGGGTGAACCTGGCGATCGTGTCGCCGAACGTTCCGTCCGGCGTCCCGCTCGCCGTAGAAGTCATCGACGGGATCGCTCACCTAACCGGGGCGATTGACATCAAAGCGACACCGTCCACGGACAAGAAGATCACGAACTTGCCCGTAGGGACTGTGCCCAGCAAAACGATCACATTTGTGGTGTACCAGGACGGCGGCGTCGTCCTCCTGGCCACCGCCTACGCCTCAGGTTCCAGGTCCGGTCAGTTGTGGCTAACCGGGAACTTGTCGAACGCCAGCAACAACACGACCCTGCGGATGAATACGACCTGGCCAGTGCTATGACCGCCCCGCACCTCGCATGCCCCCTGTTCAGAAACGTGTGAGGAGTCCATGTGACGCGTCATTTGTTCGGCGGCGGTATCGCTGACTTCGTCGTCGCGCCTGGGGCGAGTGAGACGGTAGGCGCCATCACTGGCCCGCACGTCCTGCTGGTCCCATCCCAAGTCGTGACGTTCTGGGATGCGGTCACCGCAGGAAATCAGGTCATCGACCTGCTCGACGGCCTCGGCACGCCCACGGACCACGTCACCACCGATGCCAACGGATCGATCCCGGCGTTCTCGGGACCCGATACGGGGGCCCGTAGTTTGTGGGCGGACGCGTCAGGTGGTGCGGGCCCGCGGTTCCTGATGATCGCCACCGATATCGGGTCGGATTTGTCGACCGCGGAATCCAATATCGCCACTAACCAAGCGGCGCTCGCCGGGCTCGCTCTCGTCGCCACCACTGGGCTCTACCACGACCTGACGGGGACTCCTGTGCTGTCCACGGTCGCCACGACCGGCGCCTACACAGACCTCATCAGCCGGCCTGTCCTGGGTGTGCAGTACGTCATCAAGTCCGGCACGTGGCCGCTGCGTACCCCGACCGCACCGGATACGTCCCGCCCCGCCATGTGGATCGGGCCCGCCCCTGCCCCACCTGCAACGACCGGGTACGCGCTCGCCGGTGACCTGTGGGTGGCGACCCCGGCGTGATCATCATCTACGCGATGATCAGCGGCCTGTGGCAGGCCATCGGCCACGCCCCCATCACCCCGCCTGACCCCCCTGCCCCCAGCAGCGGCTACGGCACTGGCCCATACGGGTCCGGCCCGTACGGCGGCTGACTGTCCCCATACCTTCTGGCCCTGGCCTTGCGCCGGGGCTTTTTCACGCCCAGCGAGGTGCCCCTTGGCGAACCTGACGACCACTTTCGACAACAAGATCCTCGATCACATCAACCTGGTCGCCTCCTATACACCCACGACTCCACTGAAGCTGGCGTTGGTGACCGTGGCGGGCTCGGCCGGGTCAGCGGGAACCGAGGTGACCGGCGGCAGCTACGCCCGGCAGACGATCACGTTCGCATCCGCGGCATCCGGGAGCGCCGCCAACTCCAACACGATCACCTACGCGGCCATGCCCGCGTGCACGGTCGTGGGTGTGGAGATCTGGGACAACGCAGGCACACCCGTGCGCCTGTGGTTCGGAACGATTACGAGTAGGACGTTCCTGGCTGGCGACTCGTTCAGCTTCGCGGCCTCGAGCGTGACGGTGAGCCTCACCTGATGGCTGCTCCCGTCGCCCAGACCGGCAGCGGGAACGTCGTCACGAACTCGGTGGCGTCCGCATCGTCGATCTCCGCCACCAAACCCGCCAACGTCGCCGACGGTGACCTGTTCGTCGCCGCCGTCTACTTCCGAAACGCCGCCGGTACCGTCACCCCCCCGTCCGGGTGGGCGCTATTTGGGACGCTGAACACGGCGAACGAAACGTTCGGGATGTACTACAAGGCCATCCCGACCGCCGCATCCGAGGCCGCGACCTCCTACAGCTTCTCCACGACGGGCGGCGCCTCCCGGAACCTCATCATCTTGTTCCGGGTGACCGGTGCGCTGCTTTCGTCCCCCCAAGATGCGGTGGGGTCCTTCGCCCTATTCACCGGCACGTCGTCGATCATCGACCCTGCGGTCACAGCCGTGGACTCGTCCGCTCTGCTGCTGGCGTTCAACATCTCCAACATCACCTCCGCATCTCAGCCTGTGTTCACGGCCCCCGCCGGGATGTCCGAGGTCGGGCAGATCGCCATCACGAACTCGACGCCCGCCTCGTCGTCGATCCAGGTCGCCCAGCAAGCCCTTTCCTCGTCCGGTTCCACCGGTACGCGCACGTTCACTATGAGCCCGGCCGCGGCGAACTCCGGCGGGTTCATGGTCACGATTGCGCCACCGGTACATGGGTCCGCGTCCCTGTCCGCCACCAGTTCGCTCACAGCGTCCGGGGCAGTCGGCGCATTGGGGTCGGTGTCACTGGCCGGCGCTGGGTCCCTGGCCGCGACCAACAACGCGAACTTCACCGGGTCCGCGGCGATGACCGCAGCCGGGACGTTGAGCGCCGACACCACGACCGCCCTGTCCGTGCTGCTCGCCGACACCACGTGGGGTCCTTCCGTCACCCACCACCTCGAGGGCGGCTCATGGGTCCCCTAGGAACGGAGTAACGATGGCCGATGTTCCGTTCAGCGTCGCCACACCCACGATTGGCTCTACCCCGTGGGGTGCCCAGAACAACGCGGCATTGTCCGCTCTGGGGTCCCGTGTCGCCACCCATGAGGCGGCCTACGGTGTGTCCCTGGACGCTTTCAGTGGTCCGTCTGACGACGCGAAGTTCTCGGCGGCCCTCACGTACGCGACGCAGCAGACTTACAAGCCGACGATCGTCATGCCGAACCGTCTGATCACCTTCAACCAGAAGCAGACGATGTTCAATGGATTCTCGATCTCGGGGCCTCCCGGGACCGGAAGCGAGTTCCGCTACAACCAGAAGATCAAGGTGTCCGTGCCGGGCTCGGGCTGGTTGGACCAGCCGGCCGGGACCGTCAAGGGCATCTACATCGGGAACCTCAGTTTCGAGGGCGACTCCAACACCTCGTTCTTCGTGGATTACGACAACACCGGTCCCGTTTTGTGGGCGAGTCTGCTGGAGAACCTCGGCTTCAACCTGTTCAAGCACGTCATCTGGGGTGCCCACAACGCGGTCACGTTCGCTGGTTATTGGGACGTCAACAACGGTTACGACACCCAGTTCAAATTGTGGGGCAGCGACGGCAACTACTGGACCGACGGGATGCTCATCGACTCCCCGAACTATCCGACGGGGAACGTCTACCACATCTACCTGGTCAACGTCACTAAGACCGCCGTCGGCCCTGTGTTCATCACCGGCAAGAGCAACATTTGCCCGATGCGTATCGACGGCGGCCGGGGCATCGTCGTCACCGGCGCCCGTATGGAAGCCCAGCAGGGTAACCCGACCTGGGGCAGCCAGTTGTTGGTCACGGGCGGGAAGTTCATCAGGGTGAGGGACTGCTGGTACTTCAACGGCATGTCCCAGCCGAACACGACCGGGCACGCGAACGCCGCCTACGACAAAGGGATCATCACCATCACTGGCGGCTCGAACATCCTCATCGAGGGCTGCATGTTCTCCACCGGCGACGGCTCACAGACTTCCGCGACACCGGCCGGTACCCCGCACGTATACATCGGTGGCGGTACGAGCATCCGGGTTCGGAACCTGCAGTCCTCCGACGCGCCGAACGTGGTCAGGAACACCGCTGTGTCGGCCGCCACGATCGTCACGGACTCCGACGTCACAGTGACAGTCGGCTGATGCGACGGTACGCAAGGGGGCGAAGTGCCTGATGCCGCTCCGACGCTATGGGATCTGCAGCGCCTCATCGAACGGAACCACACAGACAGCCGCGATGACATCATCGACCTCAAAGCGCAGGTCGCCCGCGATGCCGCCGCACTCGCCGCACAGATGGAAAGGTTCGTTCTCCGCGAGGTCTACGACGTCCGCGAGGCCGCCATGCTCCTTCGCATAACCAACCTCGAGGACGCCGCCAAGAGCAGCAGGACCACGGTCCGCGGCGCGGTCTACGCAGCGGGCGGCTCGGTGATCGCCACGATCCTCGCCACGATCCTCCTCGCCGTGATCTTCAAGGGCGGTAAGCCTTGACCGAGCGCAAGGTGCCAGCCCACATCCGCAGTTCGGCCATTGCCTTCGCCGTGGTGGTCGTGGTGATGGGGGCGCTCTGGATCGCGGTGACCATGAGTGGTCTGTCTGCGGACAATTCTCGCCTGGAGAAGAACGCTTCGGCGCGAGATCAGCAGATCCGGGATCTCGATCGGCATGCTTTGACCCGAGACCAGCAGGTCCGCGATCTCGCTGCACAGGTCCACCGGATGGGCGGAACGCCCGTGGTGGCGCCCCCGCCGCCGGCTCCGGCCGGTAGCCCCGGCCAGCCGGGTTCGTCTGGGTCCCCAGGCCGGCCTGGTGCGACTGGTCGGGCAGGTTCACCGGGCGCCACGGTCACCGGCCCACCGGGGAATACGGGTGCCGTGGGTCCGTCAGGAGCGTCCGTGACCGGCCCGCCTGGGCCTGTCGGTCCCGTTGGTCCAGCCGGTCAGGCAGGCAAGGACGGGACGGACGGCAAAGACGGGACCGACGGCAAGCCGCCCTCCAGTTGGACGTGGACCGACCAGCTCGGCGCCACCTATACGTGCACCC
>JAOPYO010000339.1 GCA_025964575.1 Actinomycetes bacterium | reverse complement strand
GCCTCCAAGCCGATGAGGTCCATGGCCTCGGGGGACAGGGTGCCGCCGTAGGACTGCCACCAGCCGGGCGTACGGGCGTTGCGGGCGAGGCGGAAGAGGGTCTCGCGGAGTTGTTCGTCGCGGACTCCGTACCGGTCGAGCATGTTCTCCAGGCTGGGTCGGTGGATGCCGCGGTGGCCGGTCTCGAGTTTGCTGATCGAGGCCTGGCTGCGGTTCAGCAGCCGGGCGGCCGCATGGGTGCTGAGGTTACGGTCCTCGCGAATCCGCCGCAGCATCATGCCGAGCTTGCGGCTCCGTACGGTGGGGCGTTGCTCGTCCGCCATGAGGTAATCATGCGACTACACAGCGCTTTCCGCTGATGTTTCCCCGAGCTGTCATCGATGTCTCCGCCATCGATGGCGAAGCGATCGCGGACGAGTGGCGGCTCCGTACCGGCTGAGGGTGTGGTGCTGGTCGATGCTTGCCGCGAGCGCCGAATCGAAGGGAAGCGGGCGATGACTGCAAGTGAAATGTCGACGGCACGGCCGGAGGTCATGGTCGTGCCGGGAACGCCCAGGGCGGTCGGGGCCGTACGCCGTTGCTTCCGGGATCTGCTCGGGCCCTACCACCCGGCGCTGGACGACGTACAGCTCTGCCTCAGCGAGATCATGACCAACGCGCTGCGCCACACCACGTCAGGAAAGGGCGGTCATATCCGGGTCGAGGCCGTCATCTCTACGCAGGAGATCCGGGTTGAGATCACCGACGACGGTGGCGCTGAGACGGAGCCCGGGATCGTACCGGCGCGAGGGGAGTCCGGCAGGGGCCTCACCCTCGTCAGCCAGACCGCCGACGACTGGGGCTTCGAGCGACGCGGCGACAAGACCACCGTCTGGTTCACCATCACGTTCCCTCGTTGAGTCGTGGCATGTCCGGCAGGTGCGCGCGCCACCGGTGCGGGACATGCCACGAGTCAGCGGAGCGGGTGGCGGGAGATCAGCTCAGGCCGACGGTAGAGAGGGCGGTGACCCAGTTCTTGGCGATGGCGCTGCGGGCCGAGGCGAGGGTGATCGTGCGGGCGCAGACCGCCTTCTTGAGCTTGTTCTCGATGGTGTCCTTGTTGGTGGCGGTGTAGCCGCCGGTGGCGTAGCGAGGCTCCGGCCAAAGGTTGAGCGCGCTGGTCGGGTTACCGCCGAGTTCCAGCGGAATCAGGTGGTCCTCCTCGTAGTCGGCGGTGCTGGTGTCGCTATAGCCGTACTGCGAGATCTGTTTGATCTTCAGCGCGGTCGTGTACGACGAGGAGGGCCGCACCGTCGAGGTCCACCCGGAGACGCAGATGGTCGAGGAGATCGTGGACTGGGTCACGACGGAGTAGGTGGCGCCGGGCTGGCAGGACGGGTCGGGGAGCGGCAGGTAGGACTGCGAACACGTCGCAGCGCTCGCGGGCGCGGCCAAGGCGATCGGGGCGGTCAGCGCGGCGGCGCAGAGGGTTACGGCGGTCAGGGCTGCGGGCAGACGTCGGGGCATCGGGGGGCTTCCGATCGTTGGGGGGTTGGCCCAACAATCGCCCTATTTGTCCCTGACGCCTATGTAAATTGTGATCAACGGCTACGCGTGCAAAGTGTGAAATTCCACAGCGAACCCTGGTCCCAGCACATCGCGCAATTCACAGTCAACAACACGTCAGCCGAAAGGGTTCCGGCAGCCTTCGTTGAGTCGTGGCATGTGCACGGGTCTTCGGTGCGGGACACGTCACGAGTCAACGTTGAGTCGTGGCGTGTGCACGGGTCTTCGGTGCGGGACACGTCACGAGTCAACGGAAGGGCCTACTCGAACAGGTCGGGCTGTTCGCGGGTGATCTGGTCGTGCAGAGGCTGGTAGTTGATCCAGCCGACCAGGTCGTTGCCGATCTGGGTGTGGGTGAGAGCCGCGTTCTCGTGCTCGATGTGCACCGGGGTGCCGGCGGCCTTGGCCAGCAACTGCACCTGGCACGAGCGCTCCATCGTGATGAACCACCAGGCGGCCGCGTCGACGGTGTCGCCGACGGTCAGCAGGCCGTGGTTGCGCAGGATGACCGCTTTGTGGTCGCCGAGGGCGGCGGCGATGCGCTTGCCCTCTTCGAGGTCGGTGACGACGCCGGTGTAGTCGTCGAACAGCCCGTGGTCCTGGTAGAAGGCGCACACGTCCTGGGTGATCGGCTCGAGCAGCTGGCCCAGCGCGGACAGCGCCCGGCCGTGCACCGAGTGGCTGTGCGCGGCGGCGACCACGTCCGGGCGGGCCTGGTGGACCTGCGAGTGGATCGCGAAGGCGGCCCCGTTGACCGGGTAGCGGCCCTCGACGACATCACCGGCGTGGTTGACCAGGATCAGGTCGCTGACCCGGACGTGTTTGAAGGACATGCCGAACGGGTTGACCCAGAAGTGGTCGGTCAGCTCCGGGTCGCGCGCCGTGATGTGGCCGGCCACGCCCTCCTCGAAACCGAGCTTGCCGAAGATCCGCAGTGCCGCCGCGAGGCGTTCCTTGCGGTGCCGCCGCTCGTCCTCGACGTTGTCGAACTTCGGGGGCAGCTTGAAGATCAGGTCCTTGGGCAGCTTCTCAAGAAGGTCTTCGTCGGCCATGGGGCACTCCTTCGCGATTGTCTCCTCCTACAAAACAGGACAACGAGGCCGTGTGCCTAGGCTTAAAGCGTCAACAATGACGATCGGCGGTTGTCCGGAGCGGACAACGGAGGAGGAACGATGGCCGAGAAGTGGCCGGCCTTGCAGATGTTCCGTGAGCTGCTGACATCGGGCGATGACGACCGGTCGCTGCTGGAGGCCACCATCGCGGCCGCGCGCAGCGGCTCTCCGCTGGTCGGGGACCTGCCCGAGGAGGAGGTGCGGAGGCACGTCCGGGCCATGATCCGGGCAGCCGTCACCGCCCTCGGACATGGCGGCGAGATCGGTGAGGAGGATCTGGCGGCGGCCGAGCGGCTGGGCGCCGACCGAGCCCGGCAGGGCGTGCCGGTGGCCGCCCTGCTGGACGGCTTCCAGGCCGGACGCAGTCAGAGCATCCGCCTCGTCATCGAACGAGGCCGGGCGCAGGGCCTGCCCGCCGACGACCTCCTGGAGGGCATGACCCGCATCGACGCGATCAACACGGCGCTGGAACACCGCATGGTGCACGCCCACCGGATCACCGAGCTGGAGATGGCCCGCACGACGCGCGACACCGCCGTACAACGGTTGCGGCAGTTGCTGCATGGCGAGCCGACCGACACCCCGCTGGACCCCGGCCGCACCTACCACTGCGTGGTCAGCGATGTCAGCGACCCGGCCGTCGCGCAGCGGCTCGAGCCGGGACTGACCGGCAGCGGGCTCTGCGGGCTGGTCGACGGGCGGCTGGCGGCGCTGGTGACCTGGTCGCCCGCGCTGCCGGACGACGCTCCGCTGCTGGTGATGTCCCCGGCGGCGACGCCGGCCGCGCTCCCCGGGCTGTACGGATTATGCCGCCGGGCGTTGCGGGCCGCGGAGACCCAGGGCCTGGCCGGGCTCTGCCGGCTCACCGATCTGGCACTGGTGACCGCCGCCGCGGCCGAACCCGAGCTGGGCCGGTTGCTGGCCGCGGACCTGTTGCGGGCCCTCGATCCCGGCGAGGTCTTCCATCGCGAGCTCGCGACCACCGCCCTGGCCTATCTGGATCATGGCGGCCGGATCGAGCCCACCGCCTCCGCGTTGCACGTCCATCCCAACACGGTGAAGTACCGCGTCCGGCGGCTGCAGGACCTCACCGGGCACCCGCTCACCGGACCTGAGGGCGGCGCGGTGGCGCACACCGCCCAGTGGTGGTGGGCGCTGCGCACCTGGCTGGGCGGTCTTGTCGCAAGGGAGTGATGTGATGGGAGGGCGTCCCTGAGCGGGACGGACGAGAACAAGGAGGATCATGGTGGCGAGTCCGCGCGTCGGAGTGGCGATGTGGCCGATTCAGTCCTGGCCCGAGAGCCGTGAGCTGTGGCTGCGGGCCGAGGAACTCGGCTTCGCGCACGCCTGGGTGTACGACCACACGGCCTGGCGTGGTCATACGCCCTGGCACGACGCATACTCCACGCTGGCGGCCGCGGCCGCGGTGACATCGCGGATCCGCATCGGCACGCTGGTCACGTCACCGAACTTCCGGCATCCGGTGCCGACCGCGCACGCGGTGAAGACGATCGACGACATCAGTGGCGGCCGGCTGGTGCTGGGCATCGGCGCGGGCGGTAGCAACCGCACTTCGGACGGCGGCATCCTCGGCGGCCCGAACTGGTCGCCGCGGGAGCGCGCCGACCGGTTCGCCGAATGGGTGGAACTGCTCGACCGGTTGCTCATCGGCCCCAAGACGACCTTCGAGGGCACCTACTATTCGGCGCAGGACGTCATGACCGAGCCCGGCTGTGTGCAGCGGCCACGGGCCCCGTTCGCCATCGCCGGCAACGGGCCGCGCGGCATGCGGCTGGCGGCGAGATATGGCGACTTCTGGGTGGCCAACGGTGGTGCGGCCGATTCGCCGGTCGAGGACGTTCGACGGCACATCGGACGGCTCGCGGAGGCCTGCGCCGAGGTTGGGCGAGACCCAGGGGAGATGCGCCGGCTGCTGCTCACGGGTTTCACCGACGAACGCTGGCTGGAGTCCGCGGAGGCGTTCCGTGATCTCGCCGGACGGTACGCCGAGGCGGGCATCACCGATCTGGTGGTGCACTGGCCACGGCCGGACACCCCCTGGGCCGCGGACATGAAGGTCTTCGAGGAGATCGCCCCCGGAGCCTGAACGCACCACCGGGTTGTCGGCCGGCCCTCTGCCCACCTCAGCCGCGGAGGGCCTGCTTGGACTGGCGGTGTCGCGTGAATTCCTGGCCGGCCATCATGGCCAGCCAGGACAGCGCGCCGACATCGTCGACCAAGCCGAACGGTCCCAGGAAGGCCTCCGGGATGAAGTCGAGTGGCGACACGATGTAGATCGCCGCGATGATCATCGCGACGGTCCTGCCCTTGCTCGTCTTATAGTCGAATGGGATACCGATTCCGGGCCTGCGCTTGCGGCGCCGACGTTTCGCCCGCAGCAGACCGCCGATCACCAGGACAGCGCCGACGGCGAGCGCGGCGAGACCGCTCCAATGGGCGGTGTCGCCGTTGAACCCGAACCGCAGGGACGTCCCTACGACCATCACGATGACGCCGAACCAGACCATGAAATGCGCCCTTCGCTGGAATTAGAGGCGGTATGCCCGACCTTCTTCGCCCCATTCTCCATACCGAGGCCGTTTTCCTTCGTCCATCGCCATCACCGCCGCGTCGCCGAGCCGGGCGAAGACAAGTCGTCTGATCTCGAGCCTCTTGGCCTCGGCGGCGATGTCGCCGAGGCTCACCTGCCCGTCCGTCCCGTCGGCGAACATCAGATCGGCACCCGCGGCCCAGCTCGGGAACTCTCCGATCACCGACGCCCACACCCCGATCCGGTGGCCCGTGGTGATCCGGTAACCATAGACCAGTGAGGCGAGCGGCATCGGCTCGATGTGCAGCGGCGGATGGTCGTAGGGGGCGACCACGGGCTCCGGCATGGCGGCTTCGTGAGAGATCCGGCGGAGCTCGGGCTGCAACCCGCTGTGGACGTCACAGACGAGCCAGGCATGGATGTTCTCCGGCGGCTCGGAGCCGGGTCCGCCGTCGAAACCGACCCGGACGTGGCCGTACTCCAGGAGCAGGCCGGCCGGTGCGTAGCGCGAAGAGCCGGCCGCCCCGGCGCCGAGCAGAATCAGACGGGGCACTCTTTGATCATCCGCCGGGTCGCCCACCCCGTCCAGGGGTCAGCGGGGTTCGAGGGCGACTTTGGCGCCGATGGCGAGCATCGCGGTCCCGGCGACCCCGTCCAGCACGCGGCGCACCCGGGCTGTCCGCAGGACCTGTGAGATCGGGCCCAGAGCGAGTGTGAAGAGCCGCCACCACACCACGGCGAGGCCGAGGAAGATCGCGGCCAGCATGGCGGTGGTGCGCAGCCGCGGTTCCCCGGCGCCGACGAACTGGGGGAGCAGGGTGAGGAACAGCAATGCGATCTTCGGGTTGAGCACATTGGTGAACAGCCCCTGCCGGAACGCCGCCCCCCGCCCGAGCGCCCCCACGGGGGACGCCATCTCCTGGACGGCGACCGCCCCGGTGTCCTGAGTTGCGGGCCGCAGCGCCGACAGCAGCATGCGCATCCCGAGATAGGCCAGATAGGCCGCGCCCACCAGCTTGACCACCGAATAGGCGGTGGCCGAGGCGGCCAGCACCGCGGAGAGCCCGAGCACGGCCGCGGTCGCGTGCAGGGAGATGCCCGCACAACAGCCGAGGCCCGTGAACCAGGCCGTACGGCTTCCGCCGCGCAGGCCATTGCGCAGAACCAGCAGCATGTCAGGACCGGGCGTCACCGTCAGAACGGCCACGACCCCAAGAAACGGAACCAGCAACACGGGCATTTCGTCATGATAGGCGCCCTCACCGGCCGGGCGGCGAGGCCAGGAGCGGTGGTGTCGTGGACGGGTCACGATCAGTTACAGAAGACCCGGCCGTACCCGACGCCATAGGCATTGGTGCCAAAGTCGCATGACTGGAAGACCCATCGGCCGCCATTGCAGGTCAAGTATCCGTTGCCCTCCAGTAATTGGAATCCCTCGGGGAGCGAGCCCGTAGTGGAGGCGCAGCCCGTGAGGATGGTGGAGGCCGCGGTGGCCGCGGTGGCCGTGGCGACCGGGGTGAGGATGAGAGACATCGCCGCTGTCAGCACGGTCGCGCGCCTGGCCAGGCGATACGGGTTGATGCGGGTCATTGGTGAGGCCTTTCCTTCCGATGCGGAACCTTCTGTCAGCAGGTGGCCCCGCCATCTGCTCACATTGGGCTACTTATAGTTACATTACGTAGCCATCTCGTTCGGATCAAGACCGTTCATCGAGGTATCAGTGAATCTCGGTGAGTCGACTCTTTTCGTCGTCGCCGGCCGCCCTACAACGCCTGGCTCGGCTGGACGGGGGTCCAGGACTGGTGAGCTCGCGTATTCAACTGTCGTCAGTTCGTCGCTTGGGTAGCGGCCGGGGTGACTGTGTGTGGTCGCCGGGGGCGTAGCGGTTGTAGGTGGTTCCGGTCTCGGCGGCGAGTTTTGCCATGGTGACGGGGTGGTAGCCGAGGGCGTCGGCGACGATCGGGACGGGGCTGTCCTGGATGTGCTGGCGGAGGGCGGCTCCGCGGGCTGCGATGGTCGGGACGCCCATTCTGGTGATCTGCTTGGCGAGCCATTCGGGGCGTAGGGGCTGTCTGGCGCGTCGGCCGGGGAACAGCCATGGGGAGCCGGGGTTGGTGGCGGTACGCATGTTGGTCCGGCTGGCGATGTAGTCCAGGAGCACGGTGGCGAAGGGTTCGGGGACAGGTGAGGGCGGGTTGCCGAACCGGACGAAGACCTGGTCGTGGTCGCGGATGACGTCGTCCAGGGTGAGACGGACCAG
>JAOPYO010000337.1 GCA_025964575.1 Actinomycetes bacterium | reverse complement strand
CGCCTCGATTGATTTCGCGAGTTCGACTTCATCTTCTGCCGTGAGTAGCGGTACGCGACCGATTTCTCGCAGATAGATCCGGACCAAGTCGCTTGTCGGCGCCCGCTTGCTGAGGTCTCCCTCATCCACCCGCGTGAGTTCCTCTGCCTCGTTCTGAGACTCGAGAACCTCTACCCCCTGCTCTGCGAGCATCCGGACGACACGCTCGAGCGTGTCGGCCGGCAAGTCCGAGCGATCGATCACAGCAGTAACGTCATCGACGGTCACACCACCGCCACGCTCTCTGCCACGTGCGACGAGATCCACCACCTGCTCAACCGATGGCGCCTCGCTAGGCAGCACCGAAGGGCCCACGGTGACAGTGTGCGTCAAGAAAGGTCTAGATCACAGGACCTATTTTTCCCAGCACCGAAGCTAATGGGTCCCGATGACGCGCTCCCGCAACATACGTCTCTGCTGCTCAAGCGCAACAAGATCTCCGAAGAGGCGGTTGTAGTCGTCCGCTTGTTCGACCGGATTCAGCCGCCCGAGTTTGGACTTCAACTGGGCGATGTCCCTGGTGAGCTGACTTTCCTGAATTCGGGCCAGCAATGCTGCCGCATAACGGTCGTCCGAATCAATATTGGAGTGCGGCGGCTCCACCCCGAGCCGGGTGATCAGATCCCTGACCTCGTCATTCGGGGCCGCCTCCCGCAGCCGCACCGCCCAGTCGGTCGCCCCCTCGGCGGCCGCGACGCCTCCAAGGCCGGCGATGACCTCGCGTACGGCGACGTGCGGCGGAGCGGTGAACACCTCCGTCGGCAGCGCGTCGAAGACCGGCCCCATCGTGGCCGGCCGCTGCACGGCCAGCTTGAGCGTCTCCCGCTCGATCTGGATCACGGGATCGTTCGGATCGTAGGCGGGCCGCGCCGGAGCCGCTGGGGCGGCCTCCCGGGCCGGAGTCGCACCACCACGGGCGCTGGGACGACTGCGGGCGGTGTACTCGCGCACCCGGCGCAGCACGAACTCCTCGTCCATGATCCCGAGCCAGCGGTCCAGGTTCACCGCGTACATCTGGCGCAGCCCGCGGTCCTTGATCGCAGCCACCACCGGAGCGGCGCCGTCGAGCGCGGCCAGCCGGCCCTCGGTGGTGTCCAGGTCGTGCCGCTCGATGGCGCTGCGGATGGCGAACTCGAACAGCGGCACCCGGGCCGCGATGAGATCGCGTACGGCCGCGTCACCGTGCTTGAGGCGCAGGTCGCACGGGTCCAGCCCGTCCGGCTGCACCGCCACGAAGGTCTGGGTCACGAACTTCTGCTCGTCGTCGAAGGCCCGCAGCGCCGCCTTCTGCCCCGCCGCGTCCCCGTCGAAGGTGAAGATCACCTCACCGCGGAACTCGCTCTGGTCCATGAGCAGCCGGCGCAGGATCTTGATGTGGTCCTCGCCGAAGGCGGTGCCCGAGGTCGCGATGGCGGTCGGCAGCCCCGCGAGATGACAGGCCATCACGTCGGTGTAGCCCTCGACGATCACTGCCTGACGGCGCCGGGCGATCTCCTTCTTGGCCAGATCCGCGCCATAGAGCACCGAGCCCTTCTTGAAGATCGGCGTTTCGGGCGTGTTGAGGTATTTGGGGCCATCGTCCTGGTCCCACAGCTTGCGCGCGCCGAACCCGACCACGTCTCCGGTCAGATCACGGATCGGCCAGATCAGCCGCCCCCGGAACCGGTCCCTCGGGCCTCGGCGGCCCTCGCTGGCAAGCCCGCCGAGGATCAGCTCCTTGTCGCTGAAGCCTCGTCCGCGCAGATGCCGGACCAGCGCCTCCCACTCGTTGGGCGCGTACCCCACCCCGAAGTGCTCGGCGTGCGCCGCCTCGAAGCCCCGCTCGGCGAGGAACCTCCGGCCGATCATGGCCTCGGCCGAGCCGAGCTGTTCGACATAGAACTCGGCGGCGGCCTTGTGCGCCTCGACGAGCCGGGCACGTTGCCCCTGGTCCTTGCGCGGCGTATAGCCGCCCTCCTCGTAGCGGAGGTCGATCCCGGCCTTCGAGGCCAGCCGCTCGATCGACTCCGCGAACGACAGGTGCTCAATCTGCTGAACGAAGGAGATGGCGTCGCCGCCCAGACCGCAGCCGAAGCAGTACCAGAGATTGTTCGAGGGGGTGACGTTGAACGACGGCGACTTCTCATCGTGGAAGGGGCACAAGCCCTTGAGCGAGCCACCGCCTGCGTTTCGGAGCTGGAGGTATTCCCCCACAACGTCAGCGATCGGCGACCGCTCCCGCACGAGAGCGATGTCCTCTTGACGGATCCGGCCTGCCACACGGCGAGTCTAGTGCCGCCGTACGACACCCCGGGGCCGACCCCGAACGGAGCGAGGCCGTTCGAACGGTTTGTTCCCATCGTGTGAAGACGCTGTTAAATCCACTACCCGAACATTCCGTGACGATGATGACGGCCAGTAACGTCATGACCTGTGCTGATCACTCCTCACGAGCAGGAACGCCTGCTCATCTACGTGGCCGCCCAGGTGGCGCGGGAGCGCCGGGCGCGCGGCCTGAAGCTCAACCACCCCGAGGCGACCGCGATCATCGCGGCGTACGTCCTGGAGGGCGCGCGCGACGGTCGTAGCGTCGCCGAGTTGATGGAGTCGGGCCGTGGTGTCCTGTCCCGCGAGGACGTGATGGACGGGATCCCGGAGATGCTCGACTCGGTGCAGATCGAGGCGACCTTTCCCGATGGCACCAAGCTCGTCACCGTGCACAGGCCCATCCCATGAGCGGCGGTGTCTCGGGCGGCTTCGTCCCCGGTCAGGTCATCCCTGGTGAGGAGCCGGTGGAGCTCAACCCCGGCCGCCCGCGGGTGAGCGTGACGGTCGTCAACACCGGGGACCGGCCGATCCAGGTGGGCTCGCACTACCATTTCGCGGCGGCCAACCCGTCCCTGGACTTCGACCGCGAAGCGGCCTGGGGCCATCGCCTGGACGTGGCCGCCGGCACCGCGGTCCGGTTCGAGCCCGGTATCACCCGTGAGGTGTCCCTCGTGCCCCTGGCGGGCAATCGCATCGTTCCTGGCCTGCGTCTTGCGGAGGTCGGGGGCGGGCCCCCAGTAGGGGGCCGGAAGGAGAACAGTGCGGGAGCCCTCGATGACTAGTCTCTCTCGCTCGCGCTACGCGGGGCTGTACGGCCCGACGACCGGCGACCAGGTACGGCTGGCCGACACCGACCTGTTCATCGAGGTGACCGAGGACCGCAGCCGGGGTGCTGGAGCCGGCGACGAGGCGGTCTTCGGCGGCGGCAAAGTCATCCGCGAATCGATGGGCCAGGCCCGGACGACCCGCGCGGAGGGTGCCCCCGACCTGGTCATCACCGGGGTCGTGATCCTGGACCACTGGGGGATCATCAAGGCCGACGTGGGGGTGCGGGACGGCCGGATCGTCGCTCTCGGGAAGGCCGGCAATCCCGACACGATGGACGGCGTCCACCCCGATCTGGTGATCGGCCCGTCCACCGAGATCCTGGCCGGCAACGGCAAGATCATGACCGCGGGGGCGGTGGACTCACACGTCCACCTGATCTGCCCACAGCTGCTGGAGGAGGCGCTCGGCGCAGGGGTCACCACGATCATCGGTGGCGGCACCGGCCCCGCCGAGGGCACCAAGGCCACCACGGTCACCGGCGCCTGGTACCTCCACCGCATGCTCGAGGCCCTCGACTCCTGGCCGGTCAACGTCTCGTTGCTGGGCAAGGGCAACACGGTCTCCGAAGAGGCGCTCTGGGAACAGCTCCGGGCCGGCGCCTCGGGGTTCAAACTGCACGAGGACTGGGGCACCACGCCCGCGGCGATCGACGCCTGCCTCCGGGTGGCCGACGCGTCCGGCGTCCAGGTGGCCCTGCACTCCGACACCCTCAACGAGGCCGGCTACGTCGAGTCGACCCTCTCCGCGATCGGCGGCCGGTCCATCCACGCCTACCACACCGAGGGCGCCGGTGGCGGGCACGCGCCGGACATCATCACCGTCGCGGGTCATGCCAATGTGCTGCCGTCCTCGACCAACCCGACGCGGCCGCACACGGTGAACACCCTCGACGAGCATCTCGACATGCTCATGGTCTGCCACCACCTGAACCCGTCGGTGCCGGAGGACCTGGCGTTCGCCGAGTCGCGGATCCGGCCGACCACCATGGCGGCGGAGGACATCCTGCACGATCTGGGCGCGATCTCGATGATCGGATCGGACTCGCAGGCGATGGGCCGGATCGGCGAGACCGTGATCCGCACCTGGCAGACCGCGCATGTGATGAAGGCCCGCCGAGGTTCGCTGGGCGGGCCGGCGGACAACCTGCGGGCCCGCCGGTACGTCGCGAAGTACACGATCTGCCCGGCGGTCGCCCACGGCCTGGACGACGAGCTCGGCTCGGTCGAGGTCGGCAAGCTCGCCGACCTCGTGCTCTGGGACCCGGCGTTCTTCGGGGTCCGCCCGCACGTCGTGATCAAGGGCGGCATGATCGCCTGGGCTCAGATGGGGGATGCCAACGCCTCGATCCCGACGCCGCAGCCCATCCTGCCCCGGCCCATGTGGGGCGCGGTCCCGGTGGTGGCGGCGAGCACCTCGGTGCACTTCGTGTCCGCCGCCGCGGTTGAGGACGGGCTGGCCGAGCGGCTGGCCGTGCGGCGCTCGATGGTCCCGGTCAAGGACACCCGGCGGCTCGGTAAGGACGCCATGCCGCTCAACGACGCGCTGCCCCGGATCGAGGTCGACCCGGACACGTTCACGGTGTCGATCGACGGCGAGCGGGTGGAGCCCGCACCGGCCACCGAGCTGCCCATGGCCCAGCGCTACTTCCTGTTCTGATGACGGGGAAACGTGCCGAGGAGCCCCTGGCCTCACCGCGGTGTGACCGGGGGACCCCCGGCACGTTTCCTACCCAGCTGCTGTTGCTCGCGGACTCCCGGCTGCCGGCCGGAGGGCACGCCCACTCGGGCGGGCTCGAGCCCGCCGCCATGGCCGGGGTCGTCGAGGATCTCACCGGGCTGCTGGACTTCCTGCGCGGACGGCTCGCCACCAGTGGGCTGGTCGCCGCCGCCATGGCCGCCGCCTCCTGCTGCCACGCCACCGTGATCATGCAATCGGTCGAGGTAGAATCGCATGATCACGGAGGGTGGGGGCGGCTGGACGCGGAGGCGGACGCGCGTATGCCGTCGCCCGCCCAGCGGCAGGCGTCGCGGGCACAGGGCCGGTCGCTGCTGCGGGCCGCCCGTACGGCCTGGCCGAGTCCCGCCCTCGACGGGCTGCGGGCGGGGGTGCTGGGCGGGCCACACCATCCGATCGTGCTGGGTGCCGCCACCGCCTCCGCCGGCGGAACCCCGGAACAGGCGGCGGTCATCACCGCGTACGGGGTCGTCACCGGATCCGCGTCCGCGGCCGTACGGCTGCTGGGGCTCGATCCGCTGGCGGTGCAGCGCATGCTCGCCGAGCTGGCGAGCACGGTGGACTCCGTCGCCGCCGAGGCGGCCACGTACGCCGATGAGGACTGGGCGATGCTGCCCGCCGTGTCGGCACCGATCCTCGATCTGTTCGCCGAGCTCCATCTCCGCTCGGATATCCGTCTTTTCGAATCCTGAATCTGATGGGGAGGCCCTTATGGGAGCCAACCACGACCACGACCCGCACCAGGCGGCTCCGGCGCACGGCCGGGCACTGCGCCTGGGCATCGGCGGTCCCGTCGGCAGCGGCAAGACGGCCCTGGTGGCCGCGCTCTGCCGCTCGCTGCGCGACGAGATGGCCCTCGCCGTCGTCACCAACGACATCTACACGACCGAGGACGCGGACTTCCTCAAGCGGGCGGGCGTGCTGGACGAGTCGCGCATCGCGGCCGTACGGACCGGCTGCTGCCCGCACACCGCCATCCGCGACGACATCTCCGCCAATCTGGACGCCGTCGAGACGCTGGAGGACTCACTCGGCCCACTGGACCTGGTGATCGTGGAGAGCGGCGGCGACAATCTGACCGCGACCTTCAGCCAGGGGCTGGTGGACAAGCAGATCTTCGTCCTGGACGTCTCCGGCGGTGACAAGGTGCCCCGGAAGGGCGGTCCGGGGGTGACCACCTCGGATCTGCTGGTCATCAACAAGACCGACCTGGCACCGCTGGTCGGCGCCGATCTGGAGGTGATGGCCCGGGACTCCAAGAAGGTGCGCAAGAACCGTCCCGTCACGTTCACCTCACTCCGGGAGCGCCCCGGGGCGCCGTCGGTGACCGCCTGGGTCCGCGAGATCGTGCGCGAGGCGCACACTCACACTCACGAGCACGAGGCGGGCGCGGCCGCTTCATGAGCCGCGGGAACGGGCGGGTGCGGTCTGGACCGAGGAACGGGGAACGAGTGACGAGGGAAGACAGCACCCCAAGGGCCCGTGAGCCGCTACGCGGAGCGCAGCCGTGAGCACCTACCATGCCCGTGCCGCGGTGACCGCCGAGCGCGACCCGTCCGGCCGGACCCGGCTGACCCGGCTGCGCTCCGACGGGCCACTGGCCGTACGGGAGACCAGCGATGCCGTCTATCTCATCGGCGCGGCGGCGGGCCCGCTCGGGGGCGACGAACTCGGACTCGATCTCGAGGTCGGTCCCGGGGCGCGGCTGGCCATCCGCTCGGCGGCGACCACGCTCACGCTGCCGGGCGACGGAGAGTCGCGGTTCACGGTACGGGCCCGGGTCGGTGAGGGCGGGCATCTGGACTTCGCCCCCGAGCCGACGGTGGCGGCGGCCGGCTGCCACCACCGCGCGATCAGTGACATCACGCTGGCGGGGGGCGCGACTTTGCGCTGGTACGAGGAGCTCATCCTCGGCCGGCACCGGGAGCGGCCCGGCCGGCACACCAGCCGGATCGATGTCACCCTGGATGGCCTGCCGCTGCTCCGCCACGAGCTCCGGCTGGACGACGCGTCGATCTATGGGAGCCGGGCCGTGCTCGGAGAGGCGAAGGCAGCCGGGTCGGTCGTCCTGGTCGGGCCCGATCTCGTCGAGGAGCCGGTCACCGAGGAGGGCCTGGTCGTGATGCCGCTGGCCGGCCCTGGAGTGCTCGTCTCCGCCGTGGCCGGTGACTCGGCGGAGTTGCGCCGCCGGCTGGACGCCGGTGAACGGTACGCGGGCACCCGGCCGACCGCCGGCCTCGCCGGCCCGCCGCCTGGTGTCCGCCGATCTTGATGTGAGCCACCCCTCAGCCCCGGTCGAAAGGTGGCTCACATCAAGATCGGCGAGGAGGACGCCGGCGAGCTGGCGTAGGACTCCTTCACGACGCGCAGGTGAGTCCAGGACGCCACCGATTTCACTCCGTGCACGGCGCGAACGGTCTCCAGAAACCGCAGGACGCCGTCGGCGGAGTGGCTGACGGCGGTGCCGATGGCGTCGCATCGACCGATCGAAGTGGCGAGGTATTCCACCTGGCTCATCCGGCGGATGTGCTCGACGGCCTCCTCCGCGTGCCCGGCGAGCGCGAGCTGGAAGCCCACGACCTGCGCGGGTCCGAGGGCGCCGGGTTGGATCCTGGCCCCGACGTGGACGGCTCCCGACTCCAGGAGCCGCAGCACCCGGGTGCGCGCGGCACTGGTCGACAGCCCGACCACCTCACCGAGGTCGGCGAATGCGGCCCGGCCGTCCCGCTGCAGATGCACCAGCAACCGCCGGTCGACGTCGTCGATGGAGGTCGGGCTGTACGGGCCGGGCGGGAAGTGCGCGTGCTTGAGGATCGCCGTGTAAATGACGGTGTCGACCCGCAGCACACCGGGGATGGCTGCGACCCGCCGGACGGTCGCGGCGAGCGCGGACTGGTCCGCGCTGCGCAGCTCGGCGACAAGGTCGAGGCTTCCCGAGACCACGGACACGAACCGGGCGTCGTCGAGCGCGGCGATCCGGTCGGCGACCGCCAGCGCGGGTCCCTCCACGGTCACCGACAGATGTGCATATGCCGTGAGGCCGAAGAGCGAAGGATGGACCACTCCGATGATCTGGACGACACCAGATTCCAGGAGACGGACCATCCGTGCACGGACGGCCTGCCGGGAGAGGCCGAGCGCACGCGAAAGCGCCTCATAGGTCGCGCGCCCGTCGCGCTGCACTCCCTGGAGCAGCGCGAGGTCGATCGCGTCGATCTCGGGCCCCGGCCGTCCCCGCGCCATTACCTCGTTCGTCATCCGCCACGCTCCTGCCCCGTCGGACCGCACCGTTCGCATCACCGCCGGTGGTCAGCCTGGCAGGCCCGCCACGCCCGGTGTTTCATTGATGTTAATAGTTGCAGCATATTTGTTTCGAAACAGCAAATTCGTAAGTCCCATCGCTAGCATCTCTCCCAATTCGCGGCCGATCAACCGTGTTACTCCATTTTTGTTCGCTCGTGCCCAGGAGGTCTCCATGACCAATGCGAACCCCTCCCGCCGCCAGTTCGTCTCCCGGATGACGCTGGCCGCCGGCGGCGCCCTCCTCGCGCCCTCAGTCCTCGCCGCCTGCGGCTCGTCCAGCACCTCGAAGGCCGCCTCGTCCGCCGCCCCGACGGGCGTCAACGCCAAGTGGCCGCGGCTCACCTCCCGGCAGGTCGTCGTCTCCGGCTTCGGCGGTCTGAGCTACCAGGTCCGCGACAAGGAGGGGTTCACCCCCTTCACGAAGCTGTCCGGGGCCCGTGTCGTCCAGGCGCCCTGGGACTACGGCAAGTTCGTCAACATGATCACCAGCGCCACCCCGGAGTGGGACCTGATCGACTTCGACGGCTACGCGGTCGCCGGACTCATTCAGGAGGGCAAGCCCACCGGCAAGCTGGCCGACTGGGTGCGCCGCTGCGACCTCGTCCCCGAGAAGTACCGCGACTACTGCGCCGGGGGCTACGCCTGGAGCAACGTGATGGGCTGGTCGACCAAGCTCAGCGGCACCCCGCAGAACTGGGCCGACTTCTTCGACACCAAGAAGTTCCCGGGCAAGCGTGCCTTCCCGAAGTCCATCTACATGGGAACCATGGAGGCCGCCCTGCTCGCCGACGGCGTGCCGAAGGACAAGATCTATCCGCTCGACTTCACCCGGGCACTGGCCAAGCTGGACACCATCAAGAAGGACCTCATCTTCTACGACACCTACGCCCAGGGCCAGCAGTACATGACCCAGGGCAGCGCGTCGATGATCATCACCTCGAGTGCCCGGATGCTCCAGCTGAAGAACGACGGCCAGCCGGTGGAGTTCACCTTCCAGGACGCGATCCTCTATCCGTGGAGCGCGTTCGCGATGCCCCAGCACCCGCAGCACGCGGATGCCACGAACGCGCTCCTCGACTTCATGTCGACGCCGGAGCAGCAGGCGATGGTGGCGAAGAAGGTCTTTCTCGGCCCCACCGTCTCCAAGGCCCTCGACCTGCTCACCCCCACCGAGCGGGCACTGACACCCAGCGCCCCGGAGAACGCGGCCAAGCAACTCACCATCGACGTGGAGAGCTGCGCCAAGCAGGACGCCGACTACGTCAAGAAGTTCTTCGCCTGGGTGGGTAAGTGACGGTCTGGGAAGCCCGGCGGGTCAGTTCGCCGTGGGACGGCAGCGGCGCACGCTGGCTTTTCGTCCCACCGGCCCTGCTGCTCACGCTCGGTCTGGTCGGCCCGCTCGCGGCGGTGGTCGCCGCCGGCAGCGCCGACCACGGCCCGGTGGGGATGTTCACCCAGCCGTTCCAGAGCGAGGTCTTCCTCCGTGCGGTGTGGCGCACGTTGGTCATGGCGGTCCTGGTCACCGGATGCACCTGGGTCGTCGGCGTGGTGTTCGCGCTCGCCCTCGGCCTGGCCCCGGCCTGGCTCGGCCGTGTGCTGTTCGGCGTGCTGTTCCTGACGTTCTGGGTCTCGCTGCTGGTGCGGACGTACGGCTGGGTGCTGGCGCTGCAACCCGCGGGCGCACTCGACGGCCTGGCGAAGGCACTGCACCTGTCCTCCGGCGGCCTCGGGCTCTACCAGACGACGCCCGGGCTGGTGCCGGCGATGGTGCATATCATGCTCCCCTACATGGTGCTGCCGGTGTACGCGGGGCTGCGCGGCATCGACCCCGCCCATCTGCGCGCCGCGCGCAGCCTCGGCGCGGGCGAGCCGCTCATCCTCCGCAAGGTCGTGCTTCCCGCGCTGCGGTCCGGATCGGCGGCCGGAGTGGTCATCGTCTTCGTCATGTCGCTCGGGTTCTATGTCACCCCCGCCTTCCTGGGCGGCCCGCACAGCCAGCTGGTCGCCATCGTCCTCGGGACCGAGTTCGGCCGGCTGCAGAATCTCGGCGGCGCGGCTGCGATGGGAGTCGTCCTGCTCGTCGCGACCCTCGGGCTGTACCTGCTGGCGGACCGATTCCTGCGGATCAGCGACCAGTGGGAGCGATTCTGATGGACGAACTGCGCACCACACTGCGGCGCACCGCCCCGGCCGTCAGCGTCGTCGCCTGCCTGATCGTGGTCTTCCTGCTCACCCCGCTGCTGGTCATCCTGCCCATCGCGGTCAGTTCCGACGTCTTCCTGAAGTTCCCGCCGTCGGGCCTGTCGACGCGCTGGTTCACCGAGGTCTTCGCCGACCCCGCCTGGCAGGCGTCCTTCGTGCAGTCCCTCAAGGTCGCCACCGTGGCGACCCTGGTGGCCGTGATCACCGGGACCAGTGCGGCGCTCGCCCTGCGGCGGGCGACCCGGGCACGCCGGCTGCTACGGACGGCGATGATCGCACCGATGGTCATCCCGCACCTGGTGCTCGCGCTCGGTCTCTACCTCGGTATCCAGGACCTCGGTGGCGCGGCCGGGATCCGGACCCTGATGCTCGGCCAGGCCGTCCTGGCGGCACCGATGGTGTACCTCACCGTCGCCTCCGGGCTCTCCGCGGTCGACCCGGCACTGTCCCGCGCCGCACTGAGCCTCGGGCATCGCTGGCCGTCGGTGCTGCTTCGGGTCGAGCTGCCGCTTGTCGCGCGCAGCATCGCCGGGGCGGCCGTGCTCGCGTTCGGCCTGTGCTTCGACGAGTCCGTCCTGTCCTACTACCTGAGCCCGCCTGGCCAGGAGACCCTGCCCACCCGCATCTGGCTGGAGGCCAGCCAGCAGGCCTCGCCCGCCATCGCGGCGGTCAGCTCGCTGGTCATCGGCCTGGCAGTGGCGCTCCTCGGGCTCTCCCTGGTCCTCACCGGCACGAGGAGAAAATCATGAGCGTCAGCGTCGCCATCGACGGGCTGACCGTCCACCTCTCCGGCACCCCGATCCTGCACGAGGTGAGCCTGTCAGTGCCTGCGGGCTCCTTCGTGACCCTGCTCGGCCCCAGCGGCAGCGGCAAGACGACCACGCTGAATGTGCTCGCCGGGTTCGCCGAGGCGACCTCGGGCCACGTGCTGCTCGACGATCGGCCCATCGACGGGCTGCCCGCCAACCGGCGCGACATCGGTTTCGTGTTCCAGAACTACGCGCTGTTCCCGCACATGACGGTCGCGCAGAACGTCGAGTTCCCGCTGATCGCCCGCAAGATCCCCAAGGACCGGAGGCGTGAACTGGTCGCGGGCGCGCTGGAGCTGGTGCACCTCCCCGACGTCGGGGCCCGGCCCGTACGCTCACTGAGCGGTGGGCAGCAGCAGCGGATCGCGCTGGCGCGCGCGCTGGTCTTCTCCCCCGCCCTGCTGTTGCTCGACGAGCCGCTCGCCGCCCTCGACAAGCAGTTGCGCGAGGCCATGCAGATCGAGCTGAAGCGGATTCAGCGGGAGACGGGCACCACGACGATCGCCGTCACCCACGACCAGGCCGAGGCGCTGTCGATGTCCGACCTCGTGGCCATCATGAACGGCGGGCGCATCGAGCAGGTCGGCACCCCGGAGGAGGTCTACAGGCGGCCCGCGACGCAGTTCGTGGCACGGTTCCTCGGCGAGGCCAACCTGCTGCCGGTACGGTCCGGGCGGGTCGAGGCGCTCGGCCTCCCGGTCGGCGACGGGACCGACGGGACCGAGGGGACCACGGTGATCCGGCCGGAGGACCTGCTTCCGTCCGCCGCGGGATCTCCCGGGACCGTCACCGGAACGGTCACCGGCATCGTGTACCAGGGAGCCCGGCTGCGGCTGAGCGTGACGGTGCCCGGCTGTCCGGAGCCGCTGCTGGTCAGCGCCGTCCCGGGCGAGCTGGCCCAGGCACCGGTGACCGGGGACGAGATCGGCCTTCGGCACCGGGGCGGCGAGCTGCGCACCCTCGGGGACGACATCCCGGAACTCACCCGATCCCTCCCCTGATCCCCGCCCCGTCGAATCCCGCCGTTTTGCATCCCGCCGTTTTGCATCCCGCCCCCTCGAATCCCGCCCCTGAGGAGTGACCATGTCCGTCGGCCCCACCCGTACACCCCGTTTCGCGGGTCCGGCGACGTTCGCCCGGCCACCACGCCTCGACCAGGTGACCGCCGACCACGTGGCCGTCGCAGTCGTGCCTTTCGACACCGGAGTGAGCGACCGGCCGGGAGCCCGGCTGACCGGCATCGCCGCCGCGCACGTGGAGTACGAGCTCGTGTCGGCGGGGGTCTCATGAGCGCGGACCTGCCCCGGGTCGTGCTGGTCGACGCCTTCGGCACGGTCGAGGATGTCGTCACCGGTCTGCGCGGCATGCCGGCCGAGGTCGTCGAGGCGAAGGAGATCCCGGCCGGTCCGGGCATCGTCGCCCTGCTGGTGGGACCCGAGACCGGGCTCACCGCCGCGCAGGTGCGCGCTCTCCCCGATCTGCGCATCGTCGCCGCCACCTCGACCGGCTACGACCACGTACCGGTCGAGGCGGTCACCGCGCAGGGCGCCTGGGTGACGACCAACTCCGGTTACTGCACCGAAGAGGTCGCCGACCACACACTCGCGCTGATCCTCGGGCTGCTCCGCGGCGTGACGTTCCTTGACCGGTCGGTACGGGCCGGGCGCTGGGACGTTACGGAGGTCGCGCCGCGCCGGATCGCCGGGACCACCCTCGGACTGGTGGGGCTGGGCCGGATCGGCCAGGCGGTGGCCGATCGGGCCGCCGCGCTGGGCATACGCGTGCTGGCGTACGACCCGTCGCGTGACGACGAGGTCCTCCTCCGGTTCGGGGCGGTGCGGTGTCACGACCTTGCGGAGCTGCTGGGCGCGGCCGACGTGGTCAGCCTGCATCTCCCGCTGACCCCGCAGACCGATGGGCGGTTCGACGTAAGGGCATTCGCCGCCATGCGCCCTGGGGCGTTCCTGGTCAACGTGGCTCGCGGGAGGCTCGTGGACCACGCGGCGCTCGCGGACGCGCTGCGTTCCGGCCACCTGGCCGGGGCGGCGCTCGACGTACTGCCGGTGGAGCCGCCGCCCTCCGGCGATCCGCTGCTGGACTGCCCGGGCCTCATCCTCAACCCACACGCGGCCTGGTACTCGGCTGAGGCGCTGACCCGGCCGTACCGCCAGTCCGGCGGTTATGTCGCCGACGTCCTGACCGGCCACGAGCCCGCCGGAGCCGTCGCCCGACCCCTGCTCGGAGGAACACTGTCAGGAGGAACACGTTGACCGCACAGACACTCTCGGTATTCCAGTCCCTGTGGGCGATGGAGGGCCTGCCCTGGCGCGGCGCCGCTCCCTGGTCGCTGGAAGAGCAGATCGAGCACGTCGCAGAGGCCGGATTCGCCGGGGTGGGGATCGACACCTACTCCCTCGACAGGGCACCACGGCCTGCCACGATCGCACCGCTGCTGCGCGCGGCGGGACTGCGGACGACCGTGACCGCCTTCGTGACCGAGACGAGGCCGCTCGCGGCCGGGCTCGAGTACGCCGCCGCAGTGGACGCGGAGCTGGTCGTGGTCTGCGGGCAGGTCTTCCCCGACGAAGTCGCCGAGGCGGCGGAGCTCGTGCGGTCCTGGATGAAGGAGGCCGCCGCGGCGGGCATCCCGTTCCATCTGGAGACGCACCGCTACACCCTCACCAACGATCTGAGCTTCACCGCACGTCTCGTCCAGGAGGTGCCGGAAGTGGAGCTGGCCCTGGACCTGTCGCACTATGTCGTCGCCAACGAGTTGCCCGACCAGCCCGACCAGCGGGTCGACGAGCTGATCGGCGGGCTGCTGGACCGTGGCTCGTCCCTCCAGGGCCGCGTCGGCACCCGCGAGCAGGTGCAGGTGCAGCTCGAATTCCCGCAGCACCGCCCGGCGGTGGAGCGGTTCCGCGGCTGGTGGGAACGGGGTTTCCGGTCGTGGCGGGCCCGGGCGACCGCCGACGCCGACTGTGTCTTCCTCTGTGAGCTCGGCACCGTGCCGTACGCCATCACCGGGCCGGACGGCGTGGAGCTGTCCGACCGCTGGCACGAGGCGCTGCTGCTCAAGTCCTGGGCGGAAGAGCTGTTCGCCGCCTCGATCGCGACCCCGTTGGAGGGATGATGACCGCCCGTACCGCTTCGGGACCCCTGACAGACCGGGCGGTCGGCCGGTCCATTCTTCCGGCGTCCGCCTATACCGACCAGAACGTCTTCGACACCGAGATGCGCGAGATCTTCGAACGTCGCTGGGTGTGGGCCGGTTTCGAGCACTGGGTGGCCGAGGCGGGCAGTTCCCGGCCGATCAATGTGGCCGGGAGGCCGTTGCTGCTGATCCGGGACAAGAAAGGGACACTGCGGGTCTTCCACAACATCTGCCGGCACCGGGGCATCGTGCTGTCGGAGGAACCGAGCACCCGGGGCCGGCTGCGCTGTCCGTACCACTTCTGGACCTACGACCTCGACGGCTCGCTGTGCGGGACCCCGTACTTCGATCGGTCGAAGGCCTCGTCACCCGACGAGGAGACCCGTTCGCAGCTGGGCCTGCTGCCCGTCCAGCACATCGTGTGGGCCGGGATGGTCCTGGTCCACCTGGGCACACCGGAGACGTCGGCCGATGAGCTCCTGGCGCCGCTGCGGGAGCGCTGGGCCGGGATCGATCTCGCCGGGCTGCACAACACCGCGGAACGCCGCTACGAGATCGACGCGAACTGGAAGCTGGTGGTGGAGAACTTCCTCGACTTCTACCACCTGCCGATGGTCCACCCGCAGGTCGGCTCCGCCGCCGCCGCGCTCGACGTCGACGATCTCGTCCTGTCGCCGGAGATCGTGGGCGCCTGCTACCCGCACGGCGCGAACGGCAAGGCGACCGGCAAGGCGGCCAAGACCGCCGTTCCGCTCCCGTTGCTGGGCGCGGTGCCACCCGCGTTGCGCGACCGGCAGGACATCTTCTGCGTGTTCCCCAACGCGCTGGTGTTCCTCGAGGCCGACTGGTTTCAGGTCATCGGCTTCGAACCAGCGGCACCGGACCGCACCGTCGAGCACATGGCGATCTTCGTCGACCGGGCGGCCGACGCTGCCGAGTACGCGGAGGCTCGGGCGTCCCTGAGCAAGGTCCTGTTCGAGGTCAACGACCAGGACCTGCCCATCCTGGCGGCGTTGCAGCGCGGACGCCGGTCCCTCGCCGCGAACCGCAACCACCTCGTCCCGCACTGGGACCAGATCACCGCCCGGTTCCAGCACCTGGTGGCCGATGCCCTTGGAGATTCCCGTGACTGATCCCGATCTCGCCGCTGAGGAGCTTCGGCTGCGCCGTGAGCTGGCCGCGGTCTACCGGCTGGTCGCCCATTTCCGCATGACGGATCTCATCTTCAACCACATCTCACTCCGGCTGCCGGGCCCGGAGCACCATTTCCTGATCAACCCGTACGGGCTGTTCTACGAGGAGATCACCGCGTCCTCACTCGTCAAGATCGACCTCGAGGGAAACCTCATCGGGGACAGTCCGTACCGCGTCAATCCGGCGGGCTTCGTCATCCACAGCGCGATCCATGCCGCCCGCCCGGACGCGCAGTGTGTGCTGCACACGCACACCAAGGCGGGTTGCGCGGTCGCGGCTCAGGAGGGCGGGCTGCTGCCCCTCAGCCAGATCGCGCTGGAGTTCTACAACCGGGTCGGCTACCACGACTACGAGGGCGTGGCGCTCAACCTCGCCGAGCAGCAGCGCCTGGTCAAGGATCTCGGCGACCATCCGGTGCTGATCCTGCGCAACCACGGACTGCTCACCGTCGGCGGCACGGCGGCTCAGGCCTTCCTGCGCATGTACTACCTGGAGAAGGCCTGCGAGATCCAGACCACCGCACAGGCAGGAGGGCCGCTCGTCGCTCCCCCGCCCGACGTGTGCGAGTACACGGCGCGGCAGCTCACCGGGGAAGCCGAGACGGACTTCGCGGACGACGACGCCTACGACCTGGCCTGGGCCGCGCTGCTGCGGTTGCTCGACCGAATCGCCCCCGACTACGCGACCTGACCCGACCGACGCTTGGGCCCCATCGAAACCGCGGCTCACACTCACACAACGGCGGGACCGGCATGTCCAAGCTCATCGAGCTCCGAACTCAGCGGCGAGGGCAAGGCCGGGCCGCCTAAGGGAACGGCGCCTACACCTGGATGCGTCAGCCACCTGGATGCGTCAGCGCAGCCACATGCTGACGGGAGCCGCCGCGCACTGCCCAAGTACGACGACCAGCCCAGACCGTCGCGGCCCGACCACCGCCCGAGCTCTGCATTGCGATCACCACCAACGTCACCATGAGTGTCCCGTCGGAGCGCCTTCGCCCGGGCCTTAGCGGTGACGTTCACGGCCTTGTACGGGATCTCCGCGCGGCGGGTCTGCTCGTGCTCGATGACCCAGACCATGGTGAGGCCGATGATGGCACCGATGGCGCAAAGGCGATGCCCATGGCGGTGCTGTGCAGCAGCACCCTGCCGGTGATTCCGCCGCCGAAGCTACCGGTACTGACGGACGGGATCCGCTTGGTCGCCGTTGACCAGATGGACATCGTTACTGTTCCCGCCGCTGAGCGCGGGGATCCCGCGAGTCCACGGACGACTGCATCGCCAAGGCGCCCGGCGGCGGTGACGATACGTCCGATACTTTCCAGTCCCACGGCGGTTGCGCTGGTAAAGATCCTGCTACGGATCCGGTTGCCGGTGAAGCTGGCGGACGTCCTCCGCCTGGGTACTCCGGCCGTGTTCTTGGCCGGGGTGTCACTGCACGAGCTTCACGGGCCCCTGGCCGTGGTGGTGGCTCCTGTGCGTCGTCTGCGGGTTCGGTCGATGGTGTAGACCCACCGGCCCTGGGCGTCCCGGGCCATGGTGATCTGGTCGGCGTTGCGGTATTTGGTCTTGTTGTGCCATGAGCAGCAGGGGGCGAGGAGGTCGATGTCGGTGGTGTGGACATCGCTCCAGTTCAGAACGTGGTCGACCTCGCAAAATCGGGCGG
>JAOPYO010000326.1 GCA_025964575.1 Actinomycetes bacterium | reverse complement strand
CTCCGGACATGAACCCGGATGTACGCGGCCTCGCCCGCGACATGCTCGCCCCACCCCCAGACGAGGAGGCGCAGAGCGCCACTCCCCCAGCCGCCCCGGAGCCAAGTCCCGGCCACCGTCTCGGCAGACTCTTCGGCCGCCGCAGCTGACCATCACCAGCCGTTACGGGCGCCCTCCGCTCGCGAGCGGAGAAACTCCTGGCGAGGTCGAGGAATGGTGACGGATCGACGGGGAGTCCTCCTCGACACGGCTGGCTAGGCCTTGACGCGGGCCCAGACCGTCTTACCTCCACCTGGCGAGGGGGTATATGCACAATCCTGCGAGAGCGCCTGAATGATCGGCAGGCCCCACCCGCCGTTCTGGTCAAAGCCCTCTTCGCTCAGATCCAGGGAGTCGAGGTCTAGCTCCATCAACGGTTTCGGCCGGGGAACTTCATTACTCGAATCCCAGACCTCGATGAGCAATCCACTGGCGTCTCTACTGATTCGGAAATGGATCTTCTGGCCCGGTGTGGCCACTACCGCGTTGGCGACCAGCTCCGCCGTGATCAGGTGGGTGTCATCGGCGACATGGCGGAGCCCCCACTTGATGAGGCGCTGTTCCACGAGTGTTCGAGCCAATCCCGCCGCGGCCACGGAGGCCAGCATGTCCATGCGGAATTCGTCCATGGTCATCGTCTCCACCGTCGTACCGTCCCTGGCGCGGGCCTTCTCTCGCATTCCCGAGAATGACCCTCCGAGCGCAAAGTCGTCACGTATCGTGAGACATCCGATACACCAGGGAGTAAAGGATGCCTCTCAGAGAGTCACTGGACCCCGACTCGTCCCTATGGCACTGGATCGCCGTTGACCTGCACTTCTATCGGACCAAGCACAATCTCTCGTGCGCTCAGCTGGGGCAGGTTCTCAGGTGCGCACGGCAGACCGTCTCGAACATGGAGGCCGCCCGGCCGGGCTGGCGGCTGGACGACGACCAGGCCAAGGCGCTCGACAAACTATGGGACCTGAACGGGCATTTCAGACGACTCCTCCGGTACGCGAGGGCCGGTCACGACCCGGACTGGTTCAAGCAGCACGTCACCTACGAGGCGCGGGCGACCGTTCTCAAGACGTACGCGAGCATGATCGTGCCCGGCCTGCTCCAGACCGAGGCCTACGCCCGGGCCTGGCTGGTGGCCGGTCAGGCGGTGAAGGACATCGATGCGGCAGTCGAGATCCGGATGGCCCGCCAGAACATCCTCAACAAGGAAGAGCCGCCCCTCCTGTGGGTGCTGCTGGACGAATGCGTCCTGGACCGCCCCATGGGCGGACGGAAGGTCATGAAGGAGCAGCTGACCCGGCTGCTGGAGCTCTCGGAGCTGCCGCACCTGACCATACGAGTCGTCCCCCGCGCCGCGGGTGGCCACCTCGGGCTGGAGGGGCCGTTCATCATCACGACCGTGACGGAGGGGGACGTGGCCTATCTGGAAGCCTGCGGCGGTGGGAGACTGTCGACGGACAAGGCGGAAGTCCGTAGATTCGGCGTCAGATTCGACCGGATCGGGGCACTCGCCCTGCCCACGGATGCCTCACGAAATTTCATAGCGAACGTGATGGAGACCATGACATGACGACCTGGCGCAAGAGCAGCCACAGTGACGCCCACGGCAACGACTGCGTAGAGGTGGCGGACCTCGCCGGGGCCATCGGCATCAGGGACTCCAAGAACCCCGACCGCCCGCACCTGTCCCTCACGACCGACGCCTTCGCCTCCCTCGTCAAGCGGGTCAAGCACAACCGACTGAACGGATAACAGCGCCAGATCCGCCGCTTCGGGAACCGGCAAGCGCAGATTCTCTGCGAACTGTCAGTGGCCATACGAGGTGCTCGAGAGAGCGCGACACCGGGTTCTCTCGTTGAGTCGTGGCGTGTCCCGCACAAGAGTGGGGTCGTGGTGCGGGACACGCCACGAGTCAACGAATGCTGGTCAGTACTGTGATCTTGTGAAGATCACAGTTCTTGGCGGGTGCGGAGCGTGGCCGGCGGCGGGCCAGGCGTGCAGCGGCTACCTGGTCGAGCACGAGGGGTTTCTCCTGGTGCTGGATCCGGGCTATGCGACTCTTCCCCGGCTGCTCGACGTCGTGCCCGCGGAGCGGGTCGACGCGGTCCTGATCAGCCATGGCCACCCAGACCACTGCGCCGATCTGAACCCTTTGCTGAGGGCACGGGCGCTGGGGGACGCGCCGCCGCCGGCGCTGCCGGTGCACGCGCTGCCGGGCGCCTTGGACGCCGTCCTCGCCCTGGACGATCCGCGCATGCTCGCCGGTTCCTTTGCGCTGGGAGAGTTCACGGCCGGTGATCGGTTCGAGGTCGGTCCGTTTCAGGTCGACACGTGGGCGCTTCCCCATTTCGTGCCCAACGCCGGTATGAGGCTGACCGCCGGCGGCGGTGTGCTGGCCTACACGGGTGACACCGGGCCGAGCCCACAGATCGTCGCCCTGGCCCGCGACGCCAACGTTCTCCTCGCCGAGGCGACGTTCCCCGAACACGTGCTGCCCGCGAAGAACGCCCCATTCCTGTCCACCGCGCACCAAGCGGGCGAGCACGCCACCCAGGCCGGCGTCGGAAGGCTCGTACTCACCCACCTGTGGCCGGGCCTGGACCCGTCCGCCGCGGCGGACGCCGCCCGGCAGACCTACACCGGCGACCTCGGGGTCGCCGCCCCGGGCATGGTCATCGAACTGGGCTAGCCACAGCTCCACGTGGGCAGTGATCTGCTCGATCGCGGCCACGTTCGCAGCTCGCTCCTTGCGGAGTTGTGGTCACTGTCGCTCATGAGGGAGCAGCCGTGCGACCGCCGACTCGGTGCTCGCGGTGGTCCCATCGAAATCAGTGGATGAGACCCGGCCCGCCACACAGCAGAACCCGGGACCACACCGGACAACCCGGACTGCCCCACACAAAGATCCATGGGACAGGGCTTAGTGACCGGTGGCGGTGCGGAGGCGGTTGAGGCGGAGGGCGAGCTGGATCTCCAGGGCGCGCTCGGGAGCCTGCCAGTCGCCGCCCAGCAGCTGGCTCACCCGGTCCAGCCGCTGGGTGACGGTGTTGACGTGGATGTGCAGGCGCTCGGCGGCCTTGGACAGGCTGCCGCCCGCACCGAAGTAGGTCTCCAGGGTCTGCACCAGTGCGGTGCCGCGGCGTTCGTCGTAGTCGAGCACCGCGCCGAGGATACCCGAGAGGAAGCCGGCGACGTCCCGGCCGTCGCCGATGAGCAGGCCGACGAAGCCCAGCTCGTCCGAGCTCGCCCCGTCGCCGGAACGGCCCAGCGAGAGCAGTGCCTCGGCACAACGCTGGGCCTCCTGGTAGGCGTCGGCCACCGCGCCCGTGCCCCGGACCGGTCCGGCGGCGCCAACGGTCGTGGCCGAGCCGAGCGAGGCGCCCAGCTCCTTGGCGACCCGCCGCGCGGTGGCCCCGGGGCCACTGCCGGGCAGCAGCAGGATGGTCTCGCCACCACGGGCGGCCACCAGTCCGTGCTCCACCGCCGCGTGGGAGGCGGCCCAGAACGCGGCGCGCTGCCGATCACCACCATGCCGGGCGACGACGAGCACATGCGGGGCCGCGAGGTCGACGCCGACCAGCCGGGCCCGGCCGAGCAGGGCCTCGGGGTCGGTGACCCTGCCGGTGAGCAGGTCGTCGAGCAGCTCGCCCCGGACCCGGCCCTCGGCCTCGGCGACGCTGCGCCGGAACAGCAACAGCAGCGCGGTGACCAGGGCGGCACGTTCCAAGATCCGCTGGTCGGTGGCGGACACCTCCTCGCGGGTCCGCAGCACGAGGGTGCCGAGCGTCTCGGCACCGGCCGCCATGGAGGTCACCCAGAGCTCGCCGCGCTGAACCGTCCGCCCCAGGGAACGGGAGGCGCTGGCGGCGCCGGCCACCTCGTCCTCGTCCAGTTCCCCCACCGAGCCGACGACGGCGAGACGCCGGCCGTCGGCGTCGAGCACCGCCAGGGCGCCGCCCAGCACGTCGATGACGACGGCCGCCACGTCTTCCACTCCCCCGCCCCGGACGACCAGCGCGGTCATGCGGTCGTGCGCCTGTGCCGCCCGCTCGACTCCGGCGCTGCGGGCCTGGATCAGCTCATTGGCGGCGCTCAGCTCGTCCAGCGCGGTTCTGGTCTCCTCCAGGAGCCGGGCGTTGTCGATCGCGACCGCCGCGTGCGCGGCGAGGGAGGCCAGCAGCGTGACCTCCTCCTGGTCGAACGGGCGGGCGCTGCGGTTGGCCGCCATCAGTACGCCGATCACCCGGGTGCCCAGCCGCATGGGGACGCCCAGAATCGCGACCAGCCCCTCCTCGTTGACCGCGGTGTCGATGTCGGTGGTGTGCCGGAAGCGCTCATCGTCGGGATAGCTGGCACTGGTGTACGGCGTGGCCGTCTGGGCGACCAGGCCACCGAGCCCGGCTCCCATCGGCAGCCGGAGAGCCCGGAACGCCGCCGATACCGACCCGTCGGTGATCCGCATGTAGGTGTCGCCGCGCTCGTCGTCGTTCAGCGTCATGTACGAGATGTCGGCGTGCAGCAGACGGCGGGCCCGGCGCACGATGGCCTCCAGCACCGCGTCGACGTCACGCAGCGCGGCCAGGTCACCGGCCGTGTCGAAGAGCGCGGACAGCTCGGCCTCCCTGCGCGCGCGGCGCTCCAGGAGCGTACGGACCCGCAGGGCGGCCAGCTTGATCAGTTCGAGCTCTTCCAGCACCTCGGCCGGCATCCCGGCGGCCCGCGCCTCGAGCAACGGAGCCTCGAACTCGACCGGGGAGGCCTCCCGGGCGAGCAACTCGAGGAAAACACCGAACGTCCTGGTCAGGGTCACAGATGCCATTGTCAGTGAGCGGTCCAGCCGCCGTCGACCGACAGGGAGCTGCCGGTGATCATCGAGGCCGGTGGCGCACAGAGATAGGCGACCAGCTCAGCGACCTCTTCAGGTTCGATGAGCCGCCTGATCGCCGCCTTGGCCAGCATGATCCGCTCGATCACCTCGTCCGGCTCCAGCCCGTGTGCCCTGGCCTGATCGGCGATCTGGTCCTCCACCAGCGGGGTCCGGACGTACGCTGGGTTGACGCAGTTGGAGGTGACCCCGTGCGCGGCCCCCTCCAGCGCGATCACTTTGGAGAGCCCCTCCAGCGCGTGCTTGGCGGTCACGTACGCGGCCTTGAACGGCGAGGCCCGCAGCCCGTGCACGGAGGAGATGTTGACGATCCGGCCCCAGCCGCGCTCGTACATACCGGGCAGCGCACGGCGGCTGAGCCGGAACGGGGCCTCCACCATGATCCGCAGGATCTCCGCGAACGTGTCCGGGGGGAACTCGGTCACCGGCGCCACATGCTGGAAGCCGGCGTTGTTCACCAGGATGTCGATATCGCAGTCCAGCGTGTCGACCACTGCCATGTCCGAGAGGTCGGCGGCCAGTGACGTGCCGCCGATCTCCTCGGCCGCGGCGCGGGCCACGTCCGCGCGGACATCGACGATCACCACTTCGGCACCCGCCACGGCCAGCCGCCGGGCACAGGCCCGGCCGATCCCGCTCGCCCCGCCGGTGACCAGCGCCCGGCGGCCCGTCAGATCCAAGTTGATCATCGGCTGCGCGGTCACGCTTGTTGAAACCACAGCAGTGCTCCTGTTCCTAAACGGGTGAGCTCAGTCGCTCGGATGCGCCGTCGGCGGCCGACGACGCGGATCGGTGTCTAGCGGAGCGGGCCTCCAGCAGGTCACGGGCGGTGCCCCAGATGCCGCGGCGGAACACCAGCACGATGACCACGAAGATGCTGCCGGTGACGATGCCGATCTCCTCGAAGCCGGCGGTCGCCAGATAGTCGTTGAGCTCCACGACCAGGGCCGCGCCGACGGCACCGCCCCACAGGGTGCCGATGCCACCGAGGACGACCATCATCACGACCTGCCCGGAGGTGGTCCAGTACACGTCCTGCAGCGACGCGAACCCGTGGCTGATCGAGAACAGCCCTCCCGCGAGTCCCGACAACCCCGCCGACAGCACGAACGCGAGGAGCTTGTAACGCTCGACCGGATACCCGAGAGCCTGGGCCCGCGAAGGGTTGTCCCTGATCGAGACCAGCACGCGCCCGAACGGCGACCGTACGATCCGCCAGACCGCGAAGAAGCCGGCCAGCACCAGTGGCAGCCCCACATAGTAGAAGATGAACGGATCGGACAGGTCCATCCCGAACAGCTCCCGGGGCACACCCTGCAATCCGTTCTCGCCGCCGGTCACGTCCCGCCACTGGTTGACCACGAAGTAGATCATCTGCGCGAAGGCCAGGGTGACCATCGCGAAGTAGATGCCGCGGAGTCGTACCGACAGATAGCCGATCGGGACGGCCAGCGCGGCGGCGGCCAGCGCGCCACCGAGCACCGCGACCGGGAACGGCAGCCCCGAGTGCAGCGCGATGAGACCGGCGACATACGCGGCGCTCCCCCAGAAGGCGGCGTGCCCGAAGGACAGCAACCCGGTGAAGCCGAGCAGCAGATCGACGGCGGCGGCGAACAGCGCCCAGCAGGCGATGTCCATCGCGACCGGCGGATAAACCATCCACGGCAGCGCCAGGGCCGCCAGCAGCCCAAGGGCCAGCAACAACGGCCGTGAGGCCAAGCGGGAAAGGATCACTAGAAGGCCTCCTCTCGTCCGAACAGGCCCGCCGGGCGCCAGAGCAGCACGACGGCCATGAGGATGAACACCAGGGTCTGGGAGAGGGCGGGCACGTACAGGTTGCCGAGTGCGGAGATCAGCCCGATGCCGAAACCGGCCGCGACCGAACCGAAGATCGAGCCCAGCCCGCCGATCACGACGACCGCGAAGACGGTGATGATCAGGTCGCCGCCCATGAGCGGGTTGACCGCGCGCATCGGCGCGGCCAGCACTCCGGCCAGCCCCGCGAGCGCGATCCCGAACCCGAACACCGGGGTCACCCACCTGGCCACGTCGATGCCGAGCGCCCGGGTGAGCTCCGGCCGTTCGGTGGCGGCCCTGACGATCATGCCGACCCTGGTACGGGTCAGTACGACCCATACGGCCACGCAGACGAGAACCGAGATGGCCAGCACGAACACCTGGTAGGCCGGGTAGGAGAACAACCCGAGGTCGATCGAGCCCGCGAGCTGGGAAGGCCGGGGGTAGGGCTGGGACTGGACTCCGTACTCCCTCTTCACCAGGTCCTGCAGGATCAGCGCGAGCCCGAAGGTGAACAGGAAGTTGTAGAGCGGGTCGAGCACGGCCAGCCGCCGGATGAACAGCCGCTCCACGGCGATCCCGACCAGGCCGAGCACGATCGGCACCGCGATCAACGCGAGCCAGAAGTTCACGCCGAACGAGTCCAGCAGTACGTACGACCCGAAGGCGCCGAGCATGTAGAAGGCGCCGTGGGCGAAGTTGACCACGCCCAGCATGCCGAAGATGACGGCGAGGCCGAGAGCGAGCAGGGCGTAGAACGCCCCGCTCACCAGCCCGTTGAAGGCCTGTTGCAGCATGCCCTGCCCCTAGAGCTTGCAGATGGGGTCGGCGGGCTGGAACGCCTGGTCGGCCGGGATGGTCTTGAGGACCTTCTCGTAGTCCCAGGGCTCCTTGACCTCGCTGGACGGCTTCACCTGGGCCAGGGACACATCGTGCAGCAGCAGGTGGTCCTGCGCCCGGATGGTGGCGTTGTGGGCGAAGGAGTCGTTGAACGTGAAGCCCTCGAGCTGCTTGACCACGGTGTCGGACTTGTCGGTGCCGGACCGCTGCACCGCCTCGAGGTACTGCGTGGCGGCGGAGTAGTTGGCGGCGTTCGGGAAGGTCGGCCGCTTGCCCGTCTTGGCCTGGTTGTTGTCGGCCGAGGCCCGGTTCTCCGTCGAGGGGTTCCAGTTCCACGCGTCGCTGTTCTTGGTGCCGGCCTGCGCGTCGGAGCCGAGGTAGTTGATGTCGGTGATGAACATGAGCCCG
>JAOPYO010000317.1 GCA_025964575.1 Actinomycetes bacterium | reverse complement strand
CCAGGTTTTGACGAACATCCGGGCCGCGCGCATCGGGCCGACTGTGTGTGAACTCTACGGGCCGATGCCGATCGAGAACAGGTCGAAAACGCTGCCCGCCATGCTGGGTGCCTCTCACGCCTTTGTGTTGAGGGAAAAACACCGGAATGCCGACCTCCCGAGGGTATCAACCGGGGGAGGTCGGCATTGGCGTTCTTGCCGCGCCGTGCAGTGCCCAGCACCGCTTTTGCCGCGGCGACCGGCGGCTCTGCTCGGTCCTACTCGGTCCGCAGCGCGGTGGCGGTCCGGGAGCGTGCCGCCCAGCTGGCTGGCAGCAGTGCCCCGAGCAGGGCGATCACGATCCCGCCGGCCAGCAGGGGGAGGAGCATCCCGGCTGTGTAGGTGTGGGTCACGCTCGGCGGCAGGTGGCGGCCGATCGCGTTCCCCATCGGGGTCAGTGTCGCCTTCTCCACCGCGACCCCGATCGGGACCCCGATCAGCCCGGCGATCAGGCCGGTGAGGGACACCGAGGTCAGAACCATCGCGATGGTCTGCTTGGGTGTCATCCCGAGGGCCTTGAAGATCCCCAGGTCATGGACCCGCTCCCGGGTGTCCTGCACCACGGTGTTCAGCACTCCGAGCGCGGCGACCGCGATCAGCATCAGCGTGAGCGTGGCCACCAGGGCGCCCATGGTGATCACCACGAGGTTGTTCCCGCCCGAGCTCGGCTGGACCGAGGCGTTCAGCGGGGTCAGCGCGGCGGCGGCCGAGGTGGACCAGTCCGATCCCTTGACGTTCGAGGCCAGCTCGACGTTGAACTGGTCGATGCGCGGAGTCAGACCGGCGGCGCTGAAAGTATCCGCGTCCGTCATGACCGTGTAGTCGCCCAAATTGGTGTCGAACTCGATGCCGACGACCTTCAGTGACGTTCGCTTGTTCCGCTGCATCACGGTGACGTCGTCACCGACGTGGATCCCCGCCGCCGTGGCCAGCTTGTCGCCGACGACGGCCTCGCCGGGCGCCGAGTACCAGCGGCCGGACAGCAGCTCCAGGTTCGTCCAGGAGAAGTCGCCGCTGACCGTGAACACCTTCGGCGTTTCGCCGCCGGGCGGCGCGCCGACCATGGTCGCGCCGCTGTCGCCCCAGCCGAACGCGGCCTTCGTGCCCGGGGTCTTGGCGAGCGCGGCGGCCACCTTGGGGGCGTCCAGGTACTGGTGGCGCGGGTCGTTGGGGCCGTAGAGACCCCAGGGCTTGCCTACGTCGGCTGTGGGTATCACGTACGCCGACGCGTGGTTGAAGCCTGAGGTGGTGGCTTGCAGGTACTTGCTGAACCCGGCCTCCAGCCCCACCGCGAAGGTGAGGCTCACCGCGCCGAGCAGCACCGCCGCACCGACCAGTACGGCCCGGGCCGGCTTAGCGAAGGGCTGTGCCAGTCCCAGCGACATGGCCCGGGGCAGCGGCAGCCGCGAGGCCAGACGTTGCGCCGTCCGACCGCGCCCGGCCTTGGGGGCGCGGCCGGCCAGCAGGGCCTGGACCGCCGGCATGCGGCCGGCCCGCAGTGCCGGGATCGAAGCCGTGACGCCGACGACCAGCAGGGTGCCCAGCGCCACCACGGCGCTGACCCACAACGGAATCGTGGCACTGGCCGCGCCGAACTGCTTGGTGGCCTCGTCCAGGATCGGCACGGCCAGGAGGTTGCCGAAGACCGTGCCGAGCACCACGCCGAGTGTCGCCGGGATCATGGCCTGCGCGGTGTAGGCGCGGACCACCTGCGAGGGGGTGAAGCCCAACGACTTCAGAATCCCGATGCGCCGGATTCCCGCGGCCACGGCCCCGCTGACCACGATCGAGATGATCAGTACCGACAGGATCAGCCCGAAGATCCCGAAGGCGACCAGGAACGGCACGTAGGCCTTGGCGTTGCCGGTCACCTGCCATTCCGCGGTCAGGTACGACTGTCCGGCCTCTACCGTGCCGGGTGGCGCGGCGGCGGCCACCGCCCGCTTGTCGGTGGCGATGTCGGCGTCGGTCCCGGCCTTGGCGAACCGATAAAGCATCTGCTTGTCGGATTTGGCCCCTGCGGCGGTGAGCCGCGCGAAGCCGTCGGCGGTGGCGAAGGCGGTTGCGCTGCTGGTCACCGAGTCGGCGAAGCCGACGACCTTGAACGACGGCCTGCCCGGCAGGGAGGAGAACACCACCGAACCGCCGAAGCAGTCGATGGCATAGTGCTGCCACGGCAGGGCGATCTCGCCTGGGCCGGTCGGCCAGCGCCCCCGGGTCAGCGCCAACTGGTCCATCCCGGAGGTGCTCCCCAGGTCGGGCCGGGTGGTGACGGTGATCGGACCGTTGTCGTGACCGGCCCAATCCTTCTTGGGGCAGTCGGTTCCGATGGTCGTGTCCAGGGCGGCGGCGATCGGGTACGGACCGCCCGCCTCGGTGACGCCGGCGGCGTGAGCGGTGGCGGCGACCTGCTGCGCGGCCGTGACCTTCGAGCCGTCGAACTGGACCGCCAGGTGCGCCCCGTTCCGAGCACTGAAAGCGTGCTCGAACGGGGCCTGCACGACGGTCAGCAGACCGAGTGAGAGTACTGACGACGTCACCGCGGCGAACGTCGTCAGGGCCATGACGAGGGACTGGACCCGACGCCGGCCCACGCCGGAGCGTACGACCTTGCCAAGGGCACTCACCGGCTCACCGCCGACAGCAGGCGGGCCATGGCGTGGAATCCGACCTCGAAGAGGCGCCGGGGCAGCGGAGGCTTGCGCAGCGTCATTCGACCGCTCCCGCCGGACGGGTCAGCGACGAGTAGGCGGCCAGGCCGGCACCCCTGCCGCTGTTGACGACGTCCCGCTCGACCGCTCCGTCCACCAACTCGATCGTGCGACGCGCGGTGCTCGCGGCCAGCTGCACGTCGTGGGTCACCAGCAGGATGGTCTGACCCTCGCTGTTCAGGTCCAGTAGCAGTTGGCGCACGTCGGAGGCCGAGCTCGAGTCGAGCGCGCCGGTGGGCTCGTCGGCCAGCAGCAGCGCCGGCTTGTTCATCAGTGCCCTGGCCACCGCCACCCGCTGCCGCTGACCACCCGACAGCCGCTGCGGGTAGGCCTTGGCATGCCGCTCGATGCCCAGCGAGCCGAGCAGCTCGACGGCCCGGCGCTTCGCTTCGCCCTTGCCCATCCCGGCCAGCTGCGCCGGGACCATGACGTTGTCCAAGACGGTCAGGTCGTCGAGGAGGTTGAAGAACTGGAAGATCATGCCGATGGACGCCCGGCGGTACTTCGCCGAGCCGGCCTCACCGAGCTGGTCGACGCGCGTGCCGTTGACCGTCACGGTGCCGCTGGAGGGCTTGTCCAGACCGGCGATCAGGTTAAGCAGGGTGGACTTGCCGCTGCCGGAATGGCCGAGGATCGCCACGCATTCACCGGACGCCACGGACAAGGTCACACCGGCTAGCGCGGGTGGGCCGTCGTCGTATTTCTTTGTCGTATCGACAAGATCGATCAAGGGTGCATTCGTCATGGCCCTGAACCTAGGAACGGAACGCTGTCCGTCGCGTCGGCCGGGGGATGTCACCGTTCCCCAGGCCATCGGCCCGGCGGTGTACCCCGCGTACATCCCCGGGGCGACGCGCGGAGTCGACGCCGCTGAATACGATCTCCGTATGGAAGGGCTTCTCCAGCGTCTCTCAACATCGAGACCCGTGATCTGGCTGATGTCATCACAGGCCGTGGTGCTGGCCACCACCTGCCTCTACGCGCTGGCGCTCTACAAGTCGATGGTTGCGCACTACGACGACCAGTACCAGTTTTCCGGCCTCGGGGTCTTCCAGACGATGGGGCTGTGCGTCGTGCTCGCCCTTCCGGTTCTGCTGGTGCGCCGTCTGCCGACGGCGGTCTTCGCGACGATCCTGGGCGAATCGGTCCTCGGCGACATCTTCGGCGCACGGCCCTCGATCGTGTTCTTCCTGATCATCGCCTTGGGCGGGTACCTCGCCGTCCGGCGTCCGAAGGCCGCCGCCGTCGGCTCCGTCGCGGCCGTCGCGGCCGCGTTCGTCAACGACATGCACGTCCCCGGGCAGTCCGTCGGCGACGCGGTCCAGTGGGCCGGGCAGTACCCGTTGTGGGTCGCGGTCGCGTGGGTCTTCGGAAGGGTGAACCGCAAACGCCGTGAATACCTCGGAGCCCTGCGCGAGCAGAGGGCGGCCCGCGCCGTCGTGACCGAGCGGCTGCGGATCGCCCGCGAACTGCACGACAGCGTCGCGCACAGCATCGGGATCATCACGGTGCTGTCGGGAGCGGCGGCGCGGGTCGTGGACACCAAGCCCGAGCAGACGCGGCAGGCGCT